>JAADDY010000084.1 GCA_013153725.1 Thermodesulfobacteriota bacterium | reverse complement strand
GAATTCGCGATATCGTTGTCGCGATCCAGATAGGTATAGCGGAGCTGAATACCGGTGCGGAAACGGAACTTATACTCCCGGTTTTTCTTCGGATCTTTATACTCGATCCGAAAACCGTTCTTCCAGTATGCCTTCCAATTTACCGGGGCCTTTTCCTCTACAGCCTTCTCCGTTTGAACCTGCTTCTTCTCAAGCTCTTCAATGCGCTTGAGGAGCATCTGAACCTGCTGCTTCAGGGCCTCTATTTCGGCATCTTTTGAGTAGGCTTTGACCGGCCCCGTCCATAAGAGGACCAATAAGAACGAAAACAGCGTCAAAAACCCTATTAAACTCCATCTGCCACCCATTCCATACCTCCTTACTTGGATTTAAATAAGTCCATAGCCCAAATTAAACCTTTTGTACAGCGTTTTTTTGTCTTAATTGCGATTGTTTGATCTTTTCCTCCAAAACATCCGCCAAACTCTTCATTTCCTCTACCGCTCTTCCGCTTTCTTTAATAATCTCTTCAATCTTACTGAAGACCGGAAGCCGCCCTTTGACCTTTTTGAAGAGCCAGTACGCCGGAAGATAGAGGACCACGAAGGTAAAAATGTAGTTCACCGAAGAACCAAGCCCTGGAACATGAAAAGGAAGAGGAAATTCCACCGCACCGAAGCGCATCTGCATCCAGGCAAGCACGAAAGGAATGGGCACCAAACAGGCTGCCGAGTGGGCAATGCTCAGGAAAAAGAGTTTCCCGTAAACGTCGTTGGCTTCTTTGTTGAAAGTGTGATAAGCCTCAGAGTCCCCCTTCTTTACCGCTTCCACTGCCAGATTGTTCCAGTGGATGAGATCGTTGGTGAGCTTCTTTACGTGGTGACGGTTCATATAGATGGCAATACCCACCAGGAGCTCCCCGATAACCACACAAAGAGCAGCGAGGATGAAAGTACCCAGGAAATAGGCCAGCACCGGATCATCGAGCAGGCGATAGAACGGGATGAAGGCCTTGTCCAGGTAGAGCAACCACTTCTCGTACATGACCCCTCCTTCTCAAGAAGAGAGGGGGGAGAGCCCCCTCTCTTCCTTTTGTCTTTAATAAGGCGGAACGATGCTGCGACCCAAGAAGCCCTTCGAGGTGTAGCGAAGACCGACGTAGATCGCGAGCAACACAAAGAGACGCTTGAGCCAGATGTCAGGGATGTATTTCTGGGTGCGCGGACCCACCATGGAACCGATGAAGATACCGATGAGCTCCGTCCCGATGAGGGGCCACCAGACCTGGACACCCTTGAGCACCATGTAGGTAGTGATACCGACGATCATCTTCACGAGAACGACAAAGGCCGAGGTCCCGGCGACGATGAACATGGGGAGCTTGACGATGTCGGTCATGAAGGGCACCAGCAAGAAACCACCACCGATACCCAGAAAGACCGCGATGGTAGCGATGATCAAACCGCCGAGGGCCGCTACGAGAGGATTGAACCGGAACTCAACCCCGTAGAAGGTGAAGATACATTCGGTAAGACCGAACTTGACCACCTTAACACCTTCGCCCTCACCGCCCTTCTTGGCCGCTTCCTGGAAGCGCTGGGCGGCTTCACGGGCAGCCTTCCGCTTCGCCCGGGCACGCTCCGTGGTGCCGTACCACATGAACCCGGCCACGGCGAAGACGGCCAGACCGAAGTAACCGATATAAGCCTTGAGGCTGATCTTACCGGCGGTAAGCTCGGCGATACCCACCGCACCACCTACCGCACCAACGGCCAAGGAAATGGCCAGAGGCCAAACGATTCGCTTCATCCGCCAGTAGTTGACGGTAGAAACCAGAGCGGACAAACCGACCAGAAACATGTTGGAAACACGGATGGTATCGGTGAGGAATTTGTTAAGAGCCGGGTTGGTCTTCTTGAAGCTTTTGGCGTAATTGGCCAGGCCAAAGATGGTGATGTGACCGACACCGGCCATGATGCCACCAAAAGCTCCCACGGTAGAGAAGATCCAGCCTACCCAGATGGCCCACAGAAGACCAGCAATGGGGTTGGGCTTGGGAGCACCGGGAATCCCCAGATAACCGCGGGGAGCATTAGGATCGATACAACCCGTGGTACAGGTGGGGGTACAAACCGGTGTCTTGGCGATGATCTTCCCCAATTTGCCCTTGAGACCGAGAGAATCGTTAAGAAGGACGTTACACCCTGCTATGGTGCCAACGGCCTTGGAAGCTCCGGTTGCGAACTTGGAGGCGGCCTCGTGAGCCTTGTCAACCACGGCCCCTCCCGCTTCCTGAGCCTTGTTAACTACGGCTCCTCCTGCTTCCTGGGCCTTGTCGACTACCGCTCCTCCCGTTTCCTGAGCTTTGTCAACCACCGCCTTTCCGGCCTCATGGACCTTATTCAGGACCGCTCCTCCCACTTCCTGAGCCTTGTTGGCCACATCGGAAGCAGCCTTCCCGGCCCCTTCAACTACCTGTGCAGCGGTACCATGGGCCTCCTCAGCCGCCTTTTTGGCCTCTTCGGAGGCCTGTACACCGGAATAAAGACAGTAAACCCAGAGAAATACGAGAACAATTAAAGCCGGCATCAAGAACTTCGTTACTTTACTTATTTTTTTCATTTATCCCCCTCCTCCAAGAAGGTTTTGTTTTGGGAAAACTTTGCCTCAAACCACAAACCACTACCTTCAAAAAAGCTCTCACCTCCCTTCACAAAAATTCCGATAAAGAATTAAGCAAAGGAAAGGCCAAAAAGGAGTATTTCGGAACAGCCGGATCGAACGACTTTAAGGGGATTATTTCGAGGAAATTCCTAGAAAAAGGCGGTAAGTCTGCAACAATTTTGTTGCAGTGCAACAAACTTTTTATTGCTCACGGAAATCTTCCGATCTGACACCGTATTGACGCATCAGGCGCTGAAAGGCTTGCCTTTCAAGGCCTGCCAGCCGGGCTGCCTGAGTAACATTCCCTCCAGTCTTGAAGAGGAGATTTTCCACGTAACGGCGTGAAAACGAACCCAGGAGTTCTTTTTTGGCCTCCGGATAGGGTTTTTCGAAATAGTCCACGAAGGGATCGAGTTTGACGGGGTGCTCTTCCTTTTCAGTCAAATCGGCCGGTGTGATTATGTCTCCCTTGCAGAGCAAGACGGCGCGGCGAATGACGTTCTGAAGCTCCCTTACGTTCCCCTTCCAGGGATTCTTCAGGAGACACTCCAGGGCCTCGGAGCTGAAATTGAGCCCCTCCCGGCCGTATTCCTCGGCGTATTTCTCGAGGAAATACATGGCAAGCGGCAAGATATCCTCACGTCGCTCTCGCAACGGCGGAACATAGATCGTCACTACGTTCAACCGGTAATAGAGATCTTCGCGAAAGACCCCGGCCTTGATCTTGGCCTCGAGATCCTGGTTCGTAGAGGCGATGACTCGCACGTCAACGGGAATGGTCTTCGTGGAACCGAGGGGACGAATTTCTTTCTCCTGAAGCACTCTTAAGAGCTTGGTCTGGATGCTTGGTGGGATGTCGCCTATTTCGTCCAGAAAAATGGTGGAGCCGTGCGCCACCTGAAAGAGGCCCTCTTTATCAGAGGTGGCTCCGGTAAAAGCCCCTTTCACGTAGCCAAAGAGCTCAGACTCGAGAATATGCTCGGGAACCGCCGGACAATTCACGGTGATGAGCTCTTTGTCTCGCCGGTCGCTAAGTATATGGATGGCCCGGGCGATGAGCTCCTTACCGGTGCCGGATTCCCCGCGGATCAACACCGTGACGTCGCTTTTGGCCACCCTTTCCACCATGTCCAGCACGCGCTGGATGGCGGGGGACTCCCCGATGATCCCGAGCTGTTCCCAGGCACAGGTAACCACCCGGCGCTTGAGGCGCTCGTTCTCCCGCAGGAGGGCCGTGCGCTCCAAGGCTCGCTCCACGATGTGGAGGATACGGTCGCTATCGAAAGGTTTCTGGATGAAATCGTAGGCCCCGATCTTGAGGGCCTCCACCGCCATCTCAATGGTCCCGTAACCCGTGATCAGGATGACCGAAATGGTAGGATCAAACTCTCGGATCTTTTTAAGCAGCGTAATCCCGTCCATGCCCGCCATCTTGATGTCGGAAACCACCACCAGGGGGGAGAACTTTTCCACCTTGGCAAGGGCTTCCTCTCCGGAAAGACTGGTTTCGATTTCGGCCCGGGGTATCTGGCGAAAAAGGCGGGCGAGCATCCTGGTCATGTGTGGTTCGTCGTCCACCACCAGGATTTTGGGCTGCACCTTAAGCATGGCGGCTAATGGGTAAACGAATTATGAAAACGGTCTTGAGCCCGAACTTCAAATGCTTTTCCTCTTCCGGAGGAGAAAAGACTTCTATCGTCCCCCCGTGGTCTTCGATTATGCCATAAGAAACCGAAAGGCCAAGCCCCGTACCCTGGCGAGGGGGTTTGGTGGTGAAAAAGGGATCAAAGATGCGGTCTCTTATTTCAGGCGGAATGCCGCAGCCCGTATCCCCTATTTCGAGCACCACCATACCGCAGGAAACCGAGGTCCAGATGTGGATCTCTCCCCCTTTGCCAATGGCGTCCCTGCTATTGTTAAGGAGGTTCAGGATCACCTGCCGGATGCGGTCCTCATCGGCGTAGATCTCGGGGAGATCAGGTTCGAGGTGGAGCTTGAGGTCGATATCGTCCATCTCAAAAGTGTGGCGGATCATGTCCACCGTTTGCACCACGCAATCATTGAGATTGATGAACTTCTTGCCACGGATGTTCTCCGAGGAGCGGGCGAAACTCAAAAGATCCGAGACGATCTTCTTGCACACTTCCGCCTGCGATTCGATGATGGCAAGCTCTTCAGCCACCTCCGGCTGATCCTGAAATTCTTTCTTGAGGAGCTGGGCGTAGCCCAGGATGATGCCGAGAGGAGTATTGATTTCATGGGCCACGCCGGCGGCAAGCTGCCCCAGGGAGGCCATCTTTTCGGAATAAATGAGTTTTTCGGTCATCTTGCGGTAATTGGTGATGTCTTTGGCGATCCCTTCGCAGCCGCTCTTGCAGCCTTCCTCACCTTCGATGGCGTTGGCCGTGATGATGACGTATTTTTCCGCCCCGTCCCGGCTCCGGAGACGGACCTCGAAATCCTTGATAAATCCCCTCTCGCAGACCGTGCTCACGTAACGCTGCCAGGCCTCTTCGTCGGCAAAGAAGTCCCGCATGGGCCGCCCCACAAGTTCCTCCTTCTTGGAGAAGCCCAGGAGCTTAACGCCACTGGGATTGATGTCTGAAATGCGCCCCCCGGCGTCACAGAAGAAGATTACCTCCCCCGAATTCTCGAAAAGCCGCCGGAATTTCTGCTCCGAAGCCAGGAGCTCCCTGGTGCGCTGTTCGACTTTTTCTTCCAGGGTGTGGTAGAGCTCCTTGAGCTTCAGGTTGGCGGCCTCGAGTTCTTCCTTGGCCTCTTTGAGCTGTTCCGCGTCGGCTCGCACGCGGTCGATGATCTTTCTCACGCTGGGATAGACAAAGGTGAGAACCGCCACTGAAACGAAGCAGATGCTGTTCAGACTTCCGGAAATGGGGGCCAGATCCTGCCACCAGTGGGGAACGCCGGCATAAATGAAGATGAAGCGCAACATATGGCCGATGCTTCGAGAGATAGAAAGCGCCACGAAGGCTGAAGAGAGGCCAAAGAGATACATGAAAAGCACACTCTGGGGGAAATTCCGCTTGAGCTCCAGGGAGTAACGAAAGGCCCCGAAGGAGAGAAGCAGCATGAGGAAAGAGCCCACAAAGTCTACCGAGTAAATGGGATAGAGGGGAAGAGACTGCATGGGCTAACTTCTGACTTTCTGCTCCTGGAATTCACGATAGAAAGTGCGCAGGCTCTGTACCATGAACCACATGGCCGGCACACATAGGAGATGGTCAAAACGGCCAAAATAATAGACCCAGCGCTCAAGCGTAAAGGGGCCGTGGAGACGGTGTTCAAAAGGATCTGGCGAAAGGTAGAGGGCTGTTTCCGGAAGGCGCAAATCCAGGAAGTGGACCATCATGGTGTCCAAATTCCAGAGGAGGAAGAGAATCAGCGAGAGGCGGAAATAACGCCAGGACTTGCCGGTGCCCATGGGGTGCCGGCGAGAAAAGTAAAGGATGAAGAGGATCGAGACCGTAAACAAAATGTGGGCCAGGATGTGAGAATAGAAACCCTCCGGCGGGCCATGCACCTGGACCGCAAAGGCCTTATCGGCAAAGAGAAGCAAAAAACAGAAGATAATTGGAAGAAACGAGGCTCTCATGCCTTGTCAGTTTACCATTCCTGGCGGACAACTCAAACTCACGTCTTACGGTAAAAATAAATGGGATCTCCCACGTGAAGAACCAAATAAGGCTCCCAGCCGGGAAGGGGAAAATTGGCACTCACGACCACGGCTCCGGGCCGCAGTTCTTCTCTGAGCTTGGGAGCCAGCTCCAGGAGAAGGTCCGGAAAGAGATAGCAAAAGACGACATCGTAGCGGGAGAGATCCTCCTGGAGGAAGTTTTTGCGTCTCACCTCGACCGGAACCCGTCCGAGAAAGTTCCAGAGACGGGCCAAAAAATAGGCCCAGGGATTGATTTCGAAACCCACCCCCTTCACACCATAACGTTTGAAGGCTGCTCGGAGGAAACGGCCGTCTCCACAGCCAAGGTCTGCCAGGCGGGTCTCCGGGCTCAAGGGGAGAGCTTCCAGAATGGCCTTGATTTTCGCCCTCGAAGTAGACACGAAGAGGGCCCCTTTGGTCTTGCGCAAGACGAAAACCGTGGAGATGGCATAACAAAGTTTGAGAACGGCCAGGGGCAACAGAACCAGGATAATGGCTGCGAGAAGGACCTTCATCGGGGGATGATCTGGATGTCCTCAAAGGGATGGGGCTGAATGAGACGCACCTTTTCCCGAAGGGCAAGTTCGAGAAGGGCCAGAAAACAAGCAATGGCTTCTTCCCGGGAAAGGGTTTGCAAGAATTGCCGAAAAGAGAGAGATTTCTCTCGGGCAAGTCTGGTGAGAATCAAATCCATCATCTCGCTCACCAGGACCCTGGCTCTGGAAACCTCCAACGGAGTGGGGGGCTTTTTTGTCAGAACATCCTTCAAAACCGAAAGGAGCTCGAAAATGGAAACGGAAAGCTCCTCGTGCGCAGAAGGTTCTTCCCCAGGAGGCACAAAGACGTCCTGGCCAAGGATGGGTCTGGCGGAAAGGACTTCTGCTGCTTTCTGAAATTTGGCAAGTTCAAGGAGGGGGGCCACAATCTCCTCACGTGGGTCCGGTCTCTCTTCGGGGTCTTCGACCTCTTCCCGCGGAAGAAGCATCTGGCTCTTGATGTAGAGGAGCGTGGCAGCCATCAGGAGATATTCGCCAGCAACATTGAGATCCAGAGCCTGCATCATTTCCAGATAGGCAAGATATTGTTCGGTAATGAGAGAAATCGGCAGGTTGAAAATATCGAGCTTGTTTTTGCGTACCAGATGCAGTAATAAATCTAGGGGGCCCTCGAAAACGGGTATCTTTACAATGCATTCAGACATCTTGGAAATCGAAATCCTCTATACCAACAAATGCCGTAACTGGCCAAAGGTGGTAGATCTCCTCAAGCAAGCCCTCGAAGAGTTGGATCTTCCACACCAAATATCTACCCGAGAAATAAAAGACCGCAACGAAGCGCAGGCGCTTTCCTTTTTTGGGTCTCCCACGATCAGGGTGAACGGGGAAGATCTCGAACCGGGGGCATCCGGCAAGATAAACCTTGCCTGACGTCCCTACCGCACCCCGGAGGGGCGCCTCAAGCCACTGCCAACGTTGGCACAAATAAAGAGCTGGCTTGAAAGGTTTGTTAATGAGCGCCCAAAAGCCCGATAGAATTTGCTATCAGCCCATCGGCTGGGTCAAAACCAAGGCCCGGGAAGTGCCCCGTTTCTACAAGATTTCCAAGGTCAAGGGTGAGCTTCACATCCTTCCCAAATACCAGCCGGGTCTAAAAGACATCAAACCAGGCGAGAAGATCTGTGTCCTCTTTCATTTTCATAAAAGCCCGCCCTTTGAAGAGAAGCATCTGATCCAGGAGCCTCCGCACCGGCCCGGAGAAAGAAGAGGGGTTTTTAGCACCTGTTCTCCGGTACGCCCTAACGCTATCGGGCTTTCGGTGTTAAAAGTACTGGAGGTGAACGGCAACGTCTTAAAGGTGGAAGGACTCGACATGCTGGACGGAACGCCTATTTTAGACATAAAACCTTACAAGTTCGAGGGAGACAATGAACCTTAAAAAATCTTCTTTGCAGTCTGCAGGGTTTGTCGTGCTTCTCCTGGCCCTCTTCTGTGGGCCGGTGAGAGCAGGTTTTTGGGACCAAGTTGGAAAGATCCTGAAGGAGAGCTCCCCTCAGAAAAAAGAGGAACTGAGCTCCGTTGAGATGGCCCGCGGGCTCAAGGAAGCCCTCTGGGTGGGGATAGAAAGGGCCGTAAGTTATCTCAGCAACGTCGAAAACCTGCTTAAAAATCCCTCCTTGCGTATTCCCCCACCTCCAAAAGTGGCCAAAATTACTGGTTTTCTCCGCAAAGTGGGGTTCAAGAAGCAGGTCGAAGATTTCGAAAGAAGCCTGAACGCCGCGGCGGCCAAGGCCATCAAGGAAGCCCTTCCGGTCTTCAAGGAGGCCATCTCTTCGCTCACCATAGAAGATGCCAAGCGCCTCCTCAGAGGAGGAGACACAGCTATCACAAACTATTTTCGCGAGAAAACGTCCCGGAGGCTCTATGAGAGATTCCGCCCCATCGTGAAGGAAAATCTGGTTCGAGTGGGGGTAACCAAAAAGTACCAGGAGTTGATCCAGAACTCCTACGCCAGAAACTATCTCGGTGGCACCGATCTGGACCTGGAACATTACGTGACCAAGGCGGCTCTCGACCGTTTGTTCAAAGTCCTGGCCCAGGAGGAGATAAAGATCCGCCGGAATCCGGCGGCCCGCACCACCGAACTCTTGAAGAAGGTCTTTAGCTCTCTCTGATGCGCTGGCCGGTAAAAGTAAAGATTCTCATACCAGGAAGGGTCAAATTCTCTTTCGTGAAAGAGGGAGTCTGGTTCTACCAGGAGCGGCTCAAGCATTATCTCCCCTTTGAACTTCAGGAAAAAAAGATCTCTCGAACCAAGGACGCCTCAGAGACAAAACAACTTGAAGGGCAAGCGCTTCTCAAGGGGCTTTCTCCGGGGAGCTTCAAGATCGCCTTAGACGAACGGGGGGTTCTCTGGGATTCCTTGACCTTTGCCAGAAAACTGGAAGAATTGCTCACCGCTCAACGAGAACTGAACTTCTTGATCGGTGGGGCCTTCGGGCTGGACGAAGAAGTCTTGAAGACCGCCGATCTCAAACTGAGTCTCTCAAAGCTCACCTTGAATCACGAAATCGCCCTCCTGGTCCTTCTGGAGCAACTCTACCGGGCTCTCACCATCGTCTCCGGTGAACCCTATCACAAATGAGCCCCCTGGTAAGTGTCATCATTCCCACCTACAACCGCCAGAATTTTCTGAAAGAGGCCCTGGATTCGGTCCTTGCCCAAACGTACCGGCCCCTTGAGATCATCGTGGTTGATGACGGCTCCACCGATGGGACCCCCTGGATCATCCCCCGATATCCGGTGAAATATGTGCGAGGGCCGCGGCAAGGGGTGGCTGCGGCAAGAAATCGCGGCATCCTACTTTCCCGGGGAGATTTCATCGCCTTCTTGGATAGCGACGATCTCTGGAAACCACAAAAGATCAGGCAACAGATAGACTTTTTCGAAAGAAATCCCGAAGCCGTGGCCGTCCAAACCGAAGAGATCTGGATAAGAAAGGGGAAAAGGGTAAATCCCAGAAGACGACACCGGAAACCTTCCGGCTTTTTCTTCGACCGGGCGCTTGAGCTCTGTCTGGTAAGCCCTTCAGGGGTGATGCTGCGCCGCAAAGCCCTTTTTGAAATCGGGCTCTTCGACGAAAGATTTCCCGTCTGTGAAGATTACGAGCTCTGGCTCCGTCTCGCCGCCCGCTACCCGGTCTTCCTCATCGAAGAACCACTGGTGATCAAAAGGGGTGGGCATGAAGACCAGCTCTCTCGTACTCCGGGGCTCGACTGGTTTCGCCTGAAGGCCATCGCCAAGATCTGCCACGATCCGGCGCTGTCTCCACCGATGAGGCTTTTGGCCCTGAAAGAAGCCCGAAAAAAGGCTTCGGTTTACCGCCAGGGGGCCCTTAAAAGGGGAAAATGGTGGAAAATTCTCGAAATAGAAAGGCTACTCCAAAAGCTCTCTTCCGCTCCCGGGCTTCCACCTTTAGGATCTCTCCCGGCGGTTAAAGAAAAATCTTAAAAGTCCGATTAGATGTAAGATGCTAGATAAAAGGCTCTTTGGCCGTTTCGAAGTAAAGTTTGACTGCTATTTGGCCCTCGACAAGGATTTCAAAGTCTACCAAGCCCATCTGCTAGATTTGAGCCTGGGAGGGTTCAGGGTCATAACCGAGGCCCCCCTGAGTGCCGGGAAGATCGTCCATTTCTCCTTCAACTCCAACCCTCCCATCAAGGGAACCGCCCGGGTGGTCTGGGTCAAAAAATCGGCTCATTCCAACCAGTGCGAGGCGGGGCTTGAAATAATAGAACTCAAGGATCGCTTCCGTAAAGCCCTTCAGGATCTCATAAACGAGCTGACCTTCAGCCTTTCAGAGGCCTACTTCCGTTAACTCACCCTGGCCCCTGGAGAAATCTCTCTCTCAGGAACGATCAGGGTGAGACCATCTTCGTCTTTGGCCGCAAGCACCATTCCCTGGGAAACTACGCCGCGGATCTTGGCGGGCTTGAGATTCGCCAGGAGGACGACCCTTTTCCCCACCAGCTCCTCGGGCTCGTAAAATTCCGCGATACCAGCCACCACCGTTCTCTCTTCAGGACAGCGGACGGTTAGTTTGAGGAGGCGATCCGTCTTGGGAATCCTTTCGGCGGCAACGATTTCTGCTACCCGTAGATCAAGACGGTTAAAGTCTTCAAACGAAATGGTTTCGGATTCCATTTTTTTCTCCTCCGAAGCAGGTGATGCCTTGGAAGGGGCAGATTCTTGAGGTTGTTCAACTCTCGGAAAGAGGGCCTTCCCGCGCCTGGTCTTAATCCCGGGCTCCAGGACCCCAAATCGTTCCAGTTCGGAGGCCTTGAGATGCTCTTGGGGAGAGAGACCAAGATTCAGGAGGATTTTTTCGGAAGAGCCTGGCATCACGGGCCAGAGGGCCGTGGCCAGAAGACGCAACGTCTCCAGGAGATGATAAAGCACCGTGGCCAGACGCTCTTTCTCATCTCTCTTGGCAAGCTCCCAGGGGGCCTGATAATCCACATAACGATTGGCCTCCCGTACCAGCTCCCAGAGGTCTGCCAGGGCCCGGTGAAACTGAAAAGCCTCCATTTCCCGGAGATAGCTCTGGACCGCCCGTAAAGCCAGATCCCGCAAGGCCTGATCCTCCGCCGACGGTTCCCCGGCAGGAGGAACCTCCCCACCAAAATACTTCTTCACCATGGTGAGGGTGCGATAGACGAGGTTTCCCAAATCGTTGGCCAGATCGGCGTTGATGCGAAGTACCAGGGCCTCCTCGCTGAAATTGGCATCAAGCCCGAAGGCCATCTCCCGCAAAAGGAAATAACGCACCTGATCACAGCCGTACTTTTCTACCAGATCCCTGGGGCGAACCACGTTTCCGAGAGACTTGGACATCTTGGCCTCACCCATGTTCCAGTAGCCATGCACGTGGAGCTGCGCAAACGGTGGCACCCCCAGGGCCCGCAACATGATGGGCCAGTAAATGGCGTGAGGTTTGAGAATATCCTTGGCAATGACGTGGTGCGCCGGCCAGTACTTCTGCCATTTGGGATCATTGGGATATCCGATCCCGGAAAGATAATTCAAGAGGGCGTCAAACCAGACGTATGTCACGAAATTTGCATCAAAGGGGAGCTCTATTCCCCAGGTGAGCCGGGTTTTGGGGCGAGAGATACAAAGATCTTCCAGATCTTCCTTCAAAAAGGAAAGGATCTCGTTCCGGTAACGGGAAGGTGTGATGAAGTCGGGATTCTTTTCGATATAGTCTCGCAGCCAGTCCTGATATTTGGAGAGCCGGAAGAAATAATTGGCCTCTTTGAGGGGGGTGGGCGGCGTGCGATGATCGGGACAAAGACCATCCACGAGTTCCTTGGGTGTGAGGAAGCGTTCGCAACCGAAACAATAGAGCCCTTCGTATTCGTCGTAATAGATGTCCCCCTGGTCGTAAACCTTCTGGAGCACATAGCGGACCACTTCTTTGTGTTCCGGGTCGGTGGTGCGGATGAAACGGGAGTAAGAAATGTTCAAAAGGGGCCAGGTATCCCGGAAGAGTTTGCTCATCCGATCCACGTATTCCTGAGGGGAAAGCCCCTCTTTCTGCGCCGCCTGGACGATCTTGTCTCCGTGTTCGTCGGTACCGGTAAGAAAAAAGACCTCTTCTCCGAGCAAGCGTTTTAACCTTGCCACCACATCGGCCACCACGGTGGTGTAGGCGTGTCCCAGGTGAGGCTCCGCATTCACGTAGTAAATGGGAGTGGTTATGTAGAAGGCCATCTTATTTCTCCTTGCGGAATTCTTCCATGGAAACCTCGACTTCCTGCCCCTGAGGAGTCTCAATGGTCACGGAATGGCGAAAGATGTTGTAGCGCACCACCCGGCCCTCATGGCCTGTAAGGGAGATCTTCTTGCCGATCTTTGGAAGAGAAGCTGAAAGCTCACTATAGACGTTGTGCTCAAACAGAAGACAACAGAGGAGCCGGCCACACAGACCAGAGATCTTCACCGGATCCAGAGGGAGGCTCTGCTCTTTGGCAATCTTGATGGAAACCGGATCAAACTTCTTGAGGAAGGTAGCACAGCAAATTTCCCGGCCACAACAGCCGATACCACCCACCATCCCGGCTTCGTGCCGCACACCTATCTGGCGCATTTCGATCCGTGTTCTGAGGGCCCGCACAAGATCCTTCACAAGCTGGCGGAAGTCGATCCGCCCTTCGGCGGTGTAGTAGAAGATGACCTTGCTGCGGTCGTAAAGTCTTTCCACCCTCACCAGCTTCATTTCAAGCCCCTGTTCGCGGGCCAATTGTTCACAAATCCCCCAGGCCTTCTCTTCGAACTTGATGTTTTCGTGATAGCGGGCCACCTCTTTGGGTGTGGCCAGGCGCTTTATTCTGGGAAGGGATTTGAGATCGAGGGGCAAAAATACCGCCGGCGAAACCACTTTGGCCACTTCCGTGCGTTCGTCCAGATCCAGAAGGACCATATCTCCGGGCTTGAGGGAAAGACCTTCCGCCACGGCATGGAGCCCGGGGAAGTCGTCTCGCAGGACCACCTCCACCACATAAGGCTTGGAGGGAGTTTTGGGATGCTTCCTTCCCTTCCCCTCCCTCTTCCCGGAACGTCGGGGCCGATTTTCACGGCGATTTTTCTTTTCTCTTTCTTTCATTTTCGCGAAGAACCACCTCTAAATAGGCGGAAAAATTTTACAACCTTTTCTAGAAATTTCACGGAACGGGAGACAACTTTTGAAAAAGCTCCTTCAGGAGGGCCGGATGTTTGATCCCGGGAGCTATTTCAACACCGGAGTTGACATCGATTCCGTAAGGCTGCACCTGCGCCACCGCCTTGAGGACGTTTCGGGGGTTAAGACCCCCGGCCAAAATGAGAGGGAGGCCAAACCTTTTGGCCTCGCAGGCCAGCTTCCAGTCAAAGGTTTTCCCGGTGCCTCCCGGAAGCCCCTTTACCAGGGTGTCCAGGAGAATACCTCCCACCCGGCCTTCATAAGGCTTGATTTGGGCAAGATCCTCGGGCTCTCTCACCCGAAAGGCCTTGATGACTCGCGGAAAAAAGGTTTCACAGACGGTCGGATCCTCCCGCCCGTGAAGCTGGATGAGATCAAGACCCACCCGATCCTGGACTCGGCGGATCTTATCCGGGTCTTCATCGACAAACACCCCCACCCTCAACAAGAAAGGAGGGAGAGCGGTGCTTATCTGACGGGCCTTTTCCGGAGAAACATAGCGAGGACTTTTGGGATAAAAAATGAACCCTACGGCAGAGGCCCCTAACCGGGCCGCCAGCAACGCGTCTTCAAGCCTTTTGATGCCACAGACCTTTACCCGAATCATCTTCTCCGGGAACGCTTTGAGCGCCGAAGGGTTTTCTTCTTGTATCCCAGAGTCTTGGCCTTCTTCGACCGTTTAAAGAGCTTCGGTGTTTTCAATTCTATGTCGAAAGGATTGTCGAATTCTATCCATTTTCCCCCTATTTTGAGGTCCAAATCACCGTCATCTTCAAAGCGATAGGGAAAGGGAAAACCCTCCGGAGGGGGCGCATCTTTTTCCAGAACATATTCTCGCCCCTTGTAGATGATCTTGGCAGTCGTGGGAGAGAGGAAATCCACCTCTGGAAGCTCCGGTGCTCCAGAACAACCGGTTAACACTAGCAGAGCTATCAGCACCAGCCCAAAACGCATCACAGCCTCCAAATATGACAAGTAATCCGTTTTGCGTTACAGTATCACAAAATCTTTTGAGGAGGAAACTTGGGGAAAGAAAGCGTTCTAGACGAGAAAGTCCTGGTTTTGAACCGCAGTTATCAAGCCGTTCAGGTAACCACGGTGCAGCGGGCAATCTGCCATCTGGTAAAAGGAACCGCCAAGGTCATCACCCCGGACTGGACCACCCACACGCTCGAAGAGTGGGTGAAAGCCTCGCGTTTCTACACCAACGGCAACGGTCGTATGATCCATAGCCCCAGCCTTTCTTTCCTCGCTCCAGATGCCATCTATCTCGTAACCTTTGACCGCCTGCCCAGGGTAGAAGTCGTCTTCTCCCGGGCCAATCTCTTGATCCGGGATCATTACACCTGTCAGTACTGCGGGAAAAGTGTCAAAAATCCCAAGGATCGAACCATCGATCACATCCTTCCTCGCTCCCGGGGAGGAAAAACCACGTGGGATAACGTCGTTCTCTGTTGCCGGAAATGTAACCTCAAAAAGGGAGACCGTACGCCCGAGGAAGTAGGGATGAAGCTCCTTACCAAGCCCAAGGCTCCCCGCTGGGAAAGCTTCATCATGGAAGACTTTCCCAGAGAGAAGAAGAAGGCCTGGCGGCAATTCCTGGAATACGCCGGTGTACCGGACTTCGAAAGTTAATTTCCGAGAATCTTTTCCACATCCAGGATAACGAGCAGGCGATCCGGAAGTTTGGAGACGTTCTTAACGAACTGGATGTCGAGCCCCTCGATCACCTCTGGAGGGTTTTCAATCTGAGAGATGGGAATCTCCAGCACGTCTCCCACCTGCTCCACCAGGAGGCTCAGCGGTTCGTCGTCGCGCCCGATGATGACGTTGTGATGGGCCTCTTTTTCGCGTTTGAGGCCGATTCTCTTGGCGAGATCAATGGCGGTAAGAATCTGGCCCCGCAGATTGATGATTCCGGAGACAAAAGCCGGAGCCTGGGGAACGGGGGTAATATCCAGGGAGCGATTTATCTCCACCACCTCTTCCACTGGCAGAGCAAAGAGAAAATCTGCCAGCCAGAAAGTAATGAAAAGCCTGCTCTCTTCGGTAAGAGACGGTTTCTTGGATTCGGTTTCAGTAGCCGGAAGATGCATTTTGGCCCTCCTTCTTCTCCATTATTTCGGCAAACTCCTCTAATTTTTTTCGGGCAGCCGGAGAAAGATCTAAAGGAAAAACCACCTCCACTCGCACCATGAGATCTTCACGGGTTCCGTCTTCACGGTAAGCACCGCGGTTTGGAAGGGTGAAGAAGGTGCCAGGCTGAAAGCGAGGCGGCAGAGCGACTCTTTCGTAGCCTTCAAGGGTTTCAACTTTCAGGGGACATCCCAGAGCAAAGCTCCAGAAGGGAACCTCTGCGCGACTCACCAGCTGTCTGCCTTCGAAGATGAGATTTCCGCTGGGATGAACCTGAAGCTCGAAAAAGACGTCTACTTCATCCTCCTCTTGCGGGGGCAAGTGGAGGATATCGCCCGGCCTGGCCCCCAGAGGCAATTTCAAGACGAGTTCCCTTTCTCCGGAGACTTCCCCCCGCCCCCGACAGTGGGGACATATATCCACCCAGATCACCCCTTCCCCACCGCAGCGAGGACAAACGATTCTCAAATGCCTCTTGGCCCCGGAAAATTCGATCTCTCCGCGGCCTTCACAAAAGAGGCAGGTCTCCTTCCGGCCGGAGGGATTCTGCCCCCGCCCCTGGCAATGGGAGCAGGTCTTCGTTTTACCCGGAACCACCACGGTGACGGTGGCTCCCAGAGCCAGTTCTCTGGCTGTTACATCGAGAAACGAAAGAAGATAATTGTCGCCCCGGGGTCGCTCTTTGAGTATTCGCAGACGGTTCGGAGCAAGCCGTTCACAGAGAAACTCATAGGAACGCTTGAGCTCCAGAAAGAGCTCTTTCTTGCCGCCAAGATCAGGGTGAAGCTGGCGCGCCTTCTCGCGAAAGGCGCGCCTTATCTCCTCAAGATTGGCCTGAGGACTTATGCCTAGGATGCGATAGGGGTCAAAGGCCTTCATGCCGCCTGGGCATATTTCCTGTTGAGAAGGTCTGCCAAGGCTTCAAGCACTTTGGAACGTTCGAGTTTCACCTGATACTCGTCAATGCCAGCCTCAAGGCCCCGGCGTTTGTCTTCGTCACTGGCAAGCGAGGTCAGGGCCATTACCGGAAGATGGGCCAGGCGTTCGTCAGCCCGGATCTTCTTGGCCAGTTCAAGTCCCGTCATGTTGGGCATCTCGATGTCGGTGACCAGCACGTCAAAAGGCTCTTTCTGGAGCTTCTCCCAAGCCTCCAGACCATCCGCCGCCGTTTCCACGTCGTAACCCGCTGCTGCCAGATAGTTGGCTATCATCTGGCGGAAGAAGGGAGAATCCTCCGCCAGGAGCACCCGGTAGGGGCGCTCTTCCTGAGGCACGATCTTCACGAAGAAGTATGGGTCCTGCATCTCGATGATCTTGTAAACGTCGAGGAAAAGGGTGGTACGACCTTTGACAATGGCCGAACCGAGCACACCTTCGATCTGATAGAGCCTCTCGTCGAGTTTCACCTGGGTTTGGATGCTGTCGACAATCCTTGAGACCAGAAAGGCCACCTCTCGCTCACCCTCCGCAAAGACCAGGAGATGGTACTCGTCCTGTTCTGGAAGAGGCTGGATGGGAAGATAGTTCTCCAGACGGATGATGGGCATGCTGCGGCCCCGGTACTGAACGATCTCCTTTCCTCCCACGAACTCGAGTTTCTCCGCCTTGATCTTGTCGAGCCTGGCAACCAGGGCCAGGGGGATGGCAAATTGCTCTTCTGGCGAGACGTTGAAGAGCAAGATGAACTGCTGTTCGTCTTCGGCAAGGGTGGCCCGTTTGGACGCTTCTTCTTTTACCCGGTCCACGTCCTCTACTTTGAGACCGATCTTGCGGGAGATGCCCACGACGTCGAGGATGAGGGCCATTTTACCGTCGCCCATGATGGTGGCTCCGGCAAAAATAGAGATGTCCTTGAAGTGTTTCCCGAGGGGCTTGACGACTATTTCTTCGGAATCCCAGATTTCATCTACCACCAGGCCGAAATCCATGGCCCCGGAATTGAGGATCACGAGGCTTTCGTTCTCACGGGATTCAGCCTCCAGGCCGAGGATCTTCGAAAGCCTGATGATGGGGACCATCTCCCCCCGGAGCCTGAAAAACTCGGAGTCTCCGATCTGGTGAATGTTCTTGCGCGTTTCCGGGGAAAGACCAACCAGCTCCCTCAAACTCACCTGGGGGATGGCGTAGCGCTGCCCCTCACAAGTCACCACCAGAGCCGGAATAATGGCGAGCGTCAGAGGGATCTTGAGACGTACCGTGGTCCCGGCGCCCAGGACGGTCTGGATGTCGATGCTTCCTCCGAGCTTTTCTACGTTGGTCTTCACGACGTCCATCCCGACACCGCGGCCGGAAATGTTGGTCACCTTCTGAGCGGTGGAGAAACCAGGCTTAAAGATGAGGGCCAGGGCCTCCCGGTCGCTCATCTTCTCGGCTTCAGCCGGGGTGATGAGGCCCCGCTCGATGGCCTTCTGTTTGACCTTGTTGACATCGATTCCGCGCCCGTCATCTTCGATTTCGATGACCACCTGGCCGCCTTCGTGGTAGGCCCTCAGCACCAGGGTACCCACCGGGGGTTTGCCCAGCTGGACCCGGGTGTCGGGATCTTCGATGCCATGGTCAATGGAATTGCGCACCAGGTGGGTGAGCGGGTCCTTGATGGCGTCGATAATGGAACGATCCAGTTCGGTGTCTGCACCTTCGATGCGCAGGTTCACCTTCTTTCCGGTGGAACGGGCAAGATCCCGCACGATCCTCGGAAACTTGTTGAAGACGTTTCCGATGGGCTGCATGCGGGTCTTCATGATCTTTTCTTGGAGCTCCGTGGTTACCAAAGAAAGGTTCTGCGTGGCATTCTGGAGCTCGGCATCGCTTATGCGAGAAGCGATCTGTACCAGCCGGTTGCGCGAAAGGACAAGCTCTCCGGCCAGATTCATCAACTGGTCGAGAAGTTTAACGTCCACCCGCACGTGGGTCTCGGTAAGATGAACATGGGGAGCCCCCTTGTCTTCTTTTTTGGGGGGCGATGAAGGCTTGGGGGTCTGTGGCTTGCTCTCTGCCTGGGGCTTAGTCTCCGCCTGAGACTTACTCTCCTCTTGGGGCTTTTCTTCTTTGGTTTCAGCCTTTTGCGAAGGGCTTTCTTCCTTGGCAGCCTCTTCGGCTTTTTCTTCTTCGGGAGGGCTGGAAGCCTCCTCCTGGGATTCCTTGGCAGATTTTTCTTCCGAAGCTTTCTCTTCTTCTGCCCCTCCACCCTCGGCCTTCTTAGCCACCTTTTCGGCAAAGTTTCTGAGGTCAACCAGAAAGTCAAGATATGTTTCGTCAACGGGTTCCTTCCCCGTTTCCTCCAGGGCCGCGATAATGGCTTTGATATAGTCTACCGCCTTCAGGAGGACGTCTATCGTCTCTTCGTCGGCTACGACGAGCCCGTCTCGCAACTTGGAAAGGATGTCTTCGGCAAAGTGGGCAATGGCCTCGAGAGTCTTGAAGCCGAAAAAACCCGCCGTCCCTTTGATGGTGTGAATGGTGCGAAAGATGCTCGAGAGGAGCTCGCGGTCTTCCGGTCGCTGCTCAAGCTCTACGAATTCTTCGTCAAGCCGTTCGAGATTCTCTTTGGCTTCGGTGATAAAATCTTTGAGGACATCTTCTTCAAATCCCATAAGACCCTCCTCAAGTCTTCGGCGATTGTTTTGCTGTTACTGGGGAGCACTAAAATGTGATATTGCTTTCAATCATTGCAGGCGAAGCGATCTCTGCCCCGGGGGGAGGGATCTGAGATCGCTTCAGGCCTTTGGTCTTTGCGATGACTGCCATGCAAAAGTGCTCCCATCGGTAATTCATTCGAGAAAAAACCCGCAAAGCTTTAATTCCTCTAACCCTCCCACTGGTAACAAATGGTGCGACCGATCATTTTGCGCTTGAACCCGGAGGGCAATCCCTGGGGGCTCTCCGTTGCTCCCAGGAAGAGATAACCTTTGGGCTTCATGACTTTGGCAATATTTTGGAGCACCTTGGCCTTCACCTCCGGTGAAAAATAGATGAGAACGTAGCGGCAGAAGACGACGTCGAACTTGCCAAGGGTGGGAGGTAAGGGATCAACCAGGTTCAATTTCCGGAAGGTGATCATTCGCCGGAGTTTTTCGTGGACCAGCCATCTGGAACCGTTCTGTTTGAAGTACTTGACCAGAAAGGACACGGGAAGCCCGCGGTTCACCTCAATCTGGGAATAGGCACCCTTTTCTCCCTTCTTGAGGGCCTCTCGGGAGATGTCGGTGGCCAAAATCTGGATGCGCCAGGAGAGGAGTTCGGGGAAATATTCGTGGATGATCATCGCCAGACTATAGGCCTCTTGCCCGGTGGAAGCCGCGGCCGACCAGAAACGCAACTCCTTTTCCTTTGCCCGGAGTTCCTTGAGCTCGGGAATAACCACTTTGCGCAGGGCTTCAAAGGGGTGCTGGTCCCTAAAGAAGTAGGTTTCGTTGGTGGTCATGGCCTCGATGATCTCTTCCCGAAGCTGAGGAGTGAGACGCTTGGAGGCCACCTGGTAAAGCTGTTCTATATCGCGGAAATTGAGCGCACGGGCGAGTTCCCGCAGACGACTCTCGATGAGGTAGGATTTCTCTTCCTTTAAGACGATACCACTGTGTTTTTGGACTAAGTCGGCAAAAAACCGGTAAACTTCTGGCCTCATGCTGCAATCCGTTGCAAGAAGAGTTTTTGAAGAAAGTTGGGAATCTCCCCCAGGGGGAGCACATAATCAGCGATACCGGCCTCTACCACCGCCCGGGGCATTCCATAAACCACGGAAGTGGCTTCGTCCTGAGATATGATGAGGGCCCCTTTTTCCTTCATGAGCTTGGCCCCTGCCAGGCCATCCTGACCCATCCCGGTAAGGATGACCCCCACACTTCGACCCCCGTAGACTTTGGCTACCGAACGGAAGAGAACGTCTACCGCCGGACGACAGCTATTTTCCGGAGGCCCCTTGTGGAGATGAATGACTTTGCTCGTCCCCACGGTCTTCACCTCCATGTGTTTGTCTCCCGGGGCAATGAAAACCTTGCCCGGGACCAGAGGGTTTCCTTCAGAAGCCTCCACCACCTTGAGAGAGGAGAGCTGGTCCAACCGTTGGGCCAACTGAGCGGTAAAAATGGGCGGCATGTGCTGGACAATGAGGATCGGCACGGGGAAATTCGCTGGAAGCCTTGGAATCACCTCCGCCAGAGCCTTGGGGCCACCGGTAGAGACCCCGATGGCCACCACCTCTCGTTTGCCGGTAAGGATACGCCGTGATAGACCCGGCTTCTTGGAAGCAACGGGGCGTGTTCTATGGGTTATCGTGGGTCTTGTGGCACGCTTTACCGACCGTGGCGCCGCAGACTTTATCTTTGGAACCAGTTCCTCTTGGATGCGCTTGATACTTTCCGAAAGGGATCGACTCGAAGGTTTGGTCACAAAATCGAAAGCCCCGAGAGACAGGGCTTTGATGGTTTCCTTGGCCCCCTTTTCCGTGAGCGAAGAGAACATTATTACCCGGGCCTTGGGATAGACCTTGCGAAGCTTCTCCAAAGCGGTGAGCCCGTCCATGATGGGCATTTCGATGTCCAGGGTGATGACGTCGGGGCGGAGTTTGGGAGCCTTTTCCACCGCTTCTTTCCCGTTGCTTGCCGTGCCCACCACTTCTATCTCGCGGTCCGCCCGCAAGGCCTCGGTGATGAGTTTCCGAAGGATGGGACTGTCGTCTACCACCAGCACTCTGATACGGCTCACAGAGTCGCCTCCTCGAGAAGCCAGCGAATCTTGCTTTCGAGCATTTCCTGGTCAAAGGGTTTCATGAGATATTCGTTGGCCCCGGCCATGATGGCGTCGATCACGCTCTTTTCCTGATTTTCGGTGGTCACCATCATTATTTTGACGTGATTCCATTTTTCGTTGGCGCGTATCTTTTTGAGAAACTCGTAACCGTTCATAACCGGCATGTGCCAATCAAGGAGGATGAGAGCTACATCAGGATTCTCCTCAAGCACCTTGAGGGCGTCTTCTCCGTTTTCCGCTTCCACCACCTCGTATCCCATCTTGGAGAGATAGCGTCGTTCTATCTGCCTGATGGACTTCGAATCGTCGACCACCAGTACTTTCATAGAGGCTCTCCTTGCCAGAAGGCACTTTTTGATCTTTCTATCCCTTCGGCACCTCCAGGAAATTTCTTGAGAGCAGGAAAATTGGATCGAATCCTATTTCCATATTCCTACTAAATCTCTAACAATCTGCAAAAAACTGCTTTTTCCTCAAGCTTCTGATCGAAGAGACCGAATAGTTATGCCAGCAAAAGGATTTCGGGAGGGTAATAATGGATTTTTGGCAAAGGCTCTCAGTAAAGAAAAAGCTCTTTGGAATGGTTGGTTTGGGCATCCTGGCCCTTCTGATAGTTTTTGGCATCAACTATCTGTCCGTGCGGAAGGTCAACCTTTCGCTGCAGGACTACGAAGAGACCTTCGAACTCTCCAACCAGTTCGACAAAGTAGAAGATGACATTGGCCACCTAAAAGACACTTTTACCGCCATAATTTTGGGAAGCCTGGATCTTACCAGGGGTGCCGAAGAGGCAAGAAAACTCGTCTCCCAAACCCAGGAGGACTGGAAACGCTTCGTAAAGACGGCGAAAAAAGAAGACGATTCCATCGCTCTCTCTGATTTGAAAGTTTTTTTCAGAACGTTGACGGACAAAATAGAACCTGCCATTGCCGCCCTGGAGATCGGAGACCTCGAATCCTTCAAGGAGATCGTAAGAAAAGAACTTGAGCCCTCTTTCAAAGATTTCGAGAAACACAGCGAGAATCTCGCCACGTTCTTGACCGAGAGATCTCGCCGAGATTACCAGGGCATCCTTTCAGAACTTTCCCAAAGCCAGAGGAAGATTTTGGTCGTCTTCGTGGGGGCTCTTCTCCTGTTGGGAATTTTGGGAGCCCTGCTCGCCCATCAGATCGAAAAGGGCCTCAGCGAGGTGATGGAAGGCCTTACCCAGATTAGCCGGGGAAAATTCTTAAAGGCCATCCCCGTGGTTTCCAGAGACGAACTGGGGAGACTTGCCACCGCGTGTAACTCCCTCATTTGTGGCGTGGGGCAAATCCTGAAGACCCTCAAGGTCCAGACGGAGGCGTTGACCAAGGCTTCTTTGAATCTCTCCCAGGTGGAAAGTGTCGTCAACAACAACACCCAGGAGATCGGGCACTTCGCCCGGGAAGTAGCCGCCGCCGCCGAACAGGTCACCGAAAACCTGAAGACCGTCTCTCAAGCCATCGAAGAGCTCAGCACCGCCACCCAGGAAATCGCCCAAAACATAAACGAGACCGCCAGCATCGCTCAGGAGGCCCGTGAGAAGGCCGAGGTTGCCACCCAGGTCATCACCGGACTCAAAGAAAGCTCCCAAAAGATTGGCCAGATCGTCCAGGTCATCAATCAGATCGCCGACCAGACCAATCTCCTGGCCCTGAACGCCACCATCGAGGCTGCCAGGGCCGGGGAGGCGGGCAAGGGTTTCGCCGTGGTGGCCAACGAGGTCAAGGAGCTTGCCCAGCAAACCTCCAAGGCCACCGAAGAGATCGCCGGCATGGTGGGTACCATCCAGCAAAGCGTGGATGAGGCGGTAAAGGCCGTCCACTCGGTAGACGAGATCATCGCCAAGATCGGCGATCTTTCCACCGGCATCGCCTCTGCTACCGAGGAACAAACCGCCACCACCGAAGACATCAGCCGAAGTGTCCAGGAAGGGATAAGCGGTGTGATTCAGGTGAACGACCAAATCAAAGAACTCGCAGAGAAGGCGGGCCACATCGAGAAGGTTTCCGCCGATCTCAGGCTTGCCGAAGAAGCCGTGGCCGACATCGTGGAGGAGATAAACACCGTGAACCAGTCTTTTGTGCTGGATGAGAAGGCCCTTGAGACCGCCAGCGAACAGGCCGAAGAAAGTGTCCAGGTCCTCGGGATGACTTTTCAGCACTTCCAGTGGCGTGAAAAGCTCCTCATAGGGATCCTCAGCAAGGAAAAACCCGAGGTGCACATTGACCCTTCCCACTGTGCCTTGGGTAAATGGCTCTCTGGCTTCAGGGCTCCGAGCTCCGAGATCGCAGAAATCATCAAACGTCTTGACCCCGAACACCAGGAACTCCACCGCTCCGCCGAGGAGGTGATCAACCTCATCGAAGGCAAGGCCCCCACCAAAGAGGTCTACCAGGTGCTCAAGGAGAAGATCTCACCCAGGGTGAAAAGGGTAGTGAGCTATCTTGGTGAACTTCGGGAGAAGCTTGAGGCCGCCTAAAACAGAGGAGGGCTCAAGCCCTCCTCGCCTCTTCCAGCTGGTGGACTTTCTTGAAACAGAAACCCATGACGATTCTCGCCCCGGAAGCCTCGGCCAGCCGCCGGGCCTCTTCGCTCACGATACCTTCCTGGAGCCAGATGTTCTTCACACCCCGTGCCAGGGCCTCCTCCACGATGGGAGGAACAAGATCGGCGCGCCGGAAGATCACCACCGTGTCGATCTCTTTGTCTTCAGGGATGGCAGAAAGCGAAGGATAGCATTTCTTACCCAGGATCTCTTTTTGGCCCGGATTAACAGGGATCACCTCAAACCCCGCCTCCAGGAGATATTTCATCACCCGGTGGCTCGGACGCTCTTCCTTGGGGCTGGCCCCCACCAGGGCAATGGTGCGGGTCTTCCGGACGATCTCAAAGGCTTCGGAAGGGACCTTTTGATAATCTGGCAACTTGCACGCTTCCATTAGATGGCCTCCAGAAAGGACGGAAGCTTGTACTTCATCTCCGCCAGAGCCTTGGCCCGGTGGCTCAACTTGTTCTTGAGCTCAAGGGGAATCTCAGCAGCCGTCTTTCCGAGCTCTGGGATGAGAAAGATGGGGTCGTAACCGAAGCCGCCTTCGCCACGGGGCTCCGTAGTGATGAGCCCTTCCCACACCCCTTCGGCCTTAAACCAGTGCCCCGACGGATGATACACCACGATCACACAGCGGAAGCGGGCGGTGCGCTTCTCTTCAGGAACACCTTCGAGCTCCTGGAGTAGCTTGCGGATGTTTTCTTCGTCCGTGGCCCCTTCCCCGGCGAAACGGGCGGAATAGACCCCCGGGGCCCCTCCCAGGGCATCTACCTCGAGACCGGAATCGTCTGCCATGGCCATGTGGCCGGTGGCAAGCGCTATCTCCCTTGCCTTCTGGAAGGCGTTCTCAAAGAAGGTCTTTCCCGTCTCCTCCACTTCAGGGGCCTCGGGAAAATCTTCGAGGCTTTTGACCTCAAGACCCGTATCGGCAAGGAGGGCCTTGAGTTCTTTTACTTTTCCAGGGTTTCTCGTCGCCAAAACCAGGACTTTCTCTTTCCTCTTAGGCATTTTCTAACACCTTCTTTTGAATATTGATAAGCTCGGCGATACCCTTTTCGGCAAGCTTCCGCATTTGATCAAAGATCTCCCACGGAAACGGATCTTTCTCTGCCGCCGCCTGTATTTCTACCACCTTTCCCTCACCGGTCAAAACGAAGTTGGCGTCCACCTCTGCCATGGCATCTTCCTCGTAAGTAAGGTCCAGGAGGATCTCCCCCGCCACCAGACCGCAGCTCACCGCCGCAAGGCTCTCCTTGAGAGGGTCCTGATCGAGAACCCCCGCCCGGAGGAGCTTTTTAAAGGCCAAGGCCAGGGCCACCCAGGCTCCGGTGATGGAGGCGGTGCGCGTCCCGCCATCGGCCTGAATGACGTCGCAATCCACCCAGAAGGTTCGTTCTCCAAGGAGGGTAAGATCCACCACGGCCCGCAAAGCCCTCCCTATGAGCCGCTGAATTTCATACGACCTTCCCTTTTTGCCAACCACCGAATCGCGAGGGGTGCGGGAATGAGTGGCCCTCGGAAGCATGGCGTATTCCGCCGTGATCCAGCCCATGCCGGTATCCTTGAGAAAGGCCGGCACTTTCTCTTCCACCGAGACACTGCAGATGACTTTGGTTTCCCCGAGCTCGATGAGGGCTGAGCCCTCGGCATATTTCAAAAAATGGGGGATTATTTTTACCGGTCGGAGTTCGTCCGGTGCCCTTCCGTCCTTTCGCATAACCCGCTTTTAACAGAGGTCTCCCCTGAGTCAAACTTCCCTGCCGGGGTTAAGGAAAGATTGATCTCAATTACGTGGGTTGGACAGGCTTTAAGGCAGTTTAGGCAACGAATACATTCACACCCATTTATCTCTTCGGGAATCTTCAGATTCAAAGGGCAAATCTTACGGCATATCCCGCAGTCGAGACAATCTTCTCCGCGCCAGAAAAGTTTGAAAAAACCCACACGGTTGAAAAAGCCGTAAATAAGCCCCAGGGGGCAGAGCACCACACAAAAGAAGCGAAAATAAACGACACAGAGCCCCATCACCAGCCCCAGAAAGGCCACCTTCCAGTAAAAGAGTGTCTTTACCAGAGAACGCAGCTCCGGCCGCAAGGCCAGATTGAAAAGACCGGCCTCAAGGGTGCCCGCAGGGCAGACGAGCCTGCAAAACCACACCTTTCCGTAACCGGTAGGCCCCACCAGGAGGGCCGGCAGAAGGAGGACCAGAAAAAGCAGCAGGACATATTTGACGTATCTCAGGGCTCGCGGGACGACTCTCTTGGGAGAGGGAATTCGGAAGAGGAGTTCCTGAAAGAGACCGAAGGGACAGATCCAGCCGCAGACGACCCTCCCCAGGAGAAAACTGTAGAGAAGAATGGTCCCCACCACGTAGCTCAGGGCCGAAAGGGCCTGCCACTTGAGGGCCTTGAGACTGGCTAGCGCCTGCTGGAGGCTCCCCAGGGGGCAGGCAAAGGGAGCAAGGGGGCAGGAATAACAATTAAGCCCCGGGAAACAAACCCCTTTCAACCCGCCCCGGTAGAGGGCTTTCTTCCACAAGGCGAAGAGATTGGCGTTCGCCAGCAGGGCAAAGAAAAGCTGTGAGAATTTCCTCTTCGAGATCATTCGAGCCCCATGCAGGAGAGGCAGAGCGAAGCCGCCCGCGACCACACGAAACGGAAGCCCCCGTGCAAAAGGCCCCAGGTCAAAAGACCCATTCCCACCCAGAGAACAATTTGTGGCCAGCGCTTCATGAGGAAAGATACCTCTTCACACTCTCGACCTTGGTACCCAGGTGGACTTCCTTGTCCCGCCGGTCGTCGATCTTGAGAGCGGTATAGACACGCTTGGCACCGGCCTTAAACGGAATCTCATGAAGCTCACGAGCGATCCGGAAGAGATCCTCCACTTCGCCTTCGATGATGGTTCCCATGTCAGTAAGGGTGTGGGGGATTCCTCTCTCTTCAAGGTATCTCTTAACCTCGGCCACGTAACGGCCCAGACTGGTGGAACCGGTCCCCAGAGGGATGATGCTTATTTCCATGAGCGCCATGGCCGCCTCCCAAAAGTGATTTTAAAATCCAAATTAAATTTAAAACCGAGGTGATTTAAATGTCGAAGGTAATTTTAGTGGCATTTCGGGGAGATCCCATGTGCTTCGTGCATGTTCTCCTGAACCTTCTGGACATGAACGAAAAAGGTCTCCGGGGCCGCCTGATCCTGGAAGGTGAAGCCACCGGGCTCCTTCCTCAGCTGGAAGACAAAACTTTTTTCCTTCATCCTCTCTGGGAGGAGACAAAGGCCAAAGGTCTTATCGAGGGCGTCTGCCGCGCCTGCGCCACGAAGATGGGCACGGTAAAACAGGCTGAAGAGTTCGGGCTCCCTCTGCTCGACGAAATGAAAGGGCACCCGAGTCTCTCGCGCTATTTGGGCCAGGGCTTCCAGGTCATAATCTTCTAGGACCTTTCACCTGAGGGAACACCGCTCCTGAACTTGCGGTAACTGGAGGTTGAGGCTAAATTTTTAATAGTTCTTGCGGGGAGTAGCGCAGCCTGGCAGCGCACCTGCCTTGGGAGCAGGGGGTCGGCGGTTCAA
>JAADDY010000014.1 GCA_013153725.1 Thermodesulfobacteriota bacterium | reverse complement strand
AGGAGAAGCACATCACCATCCACCTCACGGACCGGGCCAAGGAATGGCTCGCCGAGGTGGGCTACGATCCGGTGTACGGTGCGCGGCCGCTCAAGCGCGCCATCCAGCGCTATCTCGAGGATCCGCTGGCCATCAAGATCCTCGAGGGCACCTTCCAGGAGGGCGACCACGTGCTCGTGGATTACGACGAGACCAAGGGCGCCCTCGACTTCCGGAAGCACTTCCCCGAGGAGATTCCGGAAGCCGAAGCTGCAAACTAACGAAGGGGCCGGGGCCGCAAGCCCCGGCCTTTTTCGTTATAATGATCCGCATGCGGAAGTTTTACGCCTTCCTTTTCGTCTGTCTCTTCCTGTTTGCTCTTCTTTTGTTCTTCCACGACGTCCTTTTCGTTCTCTTTCTGAAACAGGCCCTTTCTCGGGCGGGTTTTGAATTTTCCTGCAAAAAGGTCTCCTTTGAAAACGGCCGGCTCCAGCTCCTCGACTTTGTAATCGAAGAGCCGAACCTGAAGCTGAAGGCTTCTCGGGGTGAGCTCGGCTTTTCCTGGAGAGAACGGGGGTTTGAGGTCTTTCTGGCTCAGGTCGAGGGATACTATGTGCCTTCCTCCACGAAATCTTCCTTCACCCCTCCCAGGTATCTGGCGGCCCTCTATTTGAACGAAGGTAATTTCCTCTTCGGGAAACCACCCCTGAAAGTCGAGATAGACCGGCTCGCTCTAAGGAAGCTCGGTTCTTTCTGGAGAGAATGGCGGGTAAGGGAGGCCCTGGCTGGCACCACATCTTCCCCATCTCCCAAACCCGAAGTCGGCAAAGAACTTTCGCTTCCCGCGAGGACAAAACCTTCGAAGGAAGCCATCCAGGTGGAGGTCAAAGCGGACCTCTCCCGGCTTCCCCCCGGAATAAGAAAAAAGCTCTCTGTTGAAAAGGGCTTCTTGAAGATAGATCTGGGGCTTACTCCCCAGGGGGAAGAGCGCTTCCCGTTTGAGGGAAGTCTCAAACTGCAAGGGGTATCTTTTGTAAGAGAAGGCAAAAGGCACTCTCTTACAGGAGCAAGTAACTTTTCCGGCCTATGGGAGCAAAAAAACGGCCGCTTCGTGCTCGACGGGCATGGAACATTGGATCTTCCACTCCGTTTCTCTTACCGCCTGAAAGGGGTCTGGAAGGAAGAGAAAAAGGAAGTCTCAGAGGCTTCCCTGAGGTTCAGGGCCCCTCTTGAGGCTTTCTCTCCTTTTGTCGGCTACAGGTTGCGGGGAGACCTCCGGGGCACTCTGGAGGCCAAACCAGCCCCCGGGAGTTTTTCTCTTTCTTTCGTGCTCGATAAGGGTGGGTTTGAGCTCAGTGAGGAGAGGGTAGGGGAGGGGGTTTCTCTAAAAGGAGAAGTCTCCGGCACCTATCGCGAGGGACTCTTCCTCCGAGGTCAAACCCTTGTCGATAAGGGGGAGATCTTCTGGGCCCCTTGGTATTACGCCCTTTCAAAACCCCTCAAGCTCTCTTTCAGCGGGGCTTTCCAGAGAGACAGCTTCTCCTTCGATAATCTCGAAATCAAAGGCCCCTTCGAGGCCGTCGTGAAGGGGCTGCGTGTCTACCCTTCGGTTTCCTGGCCGGATGAGGGAAGACTTTCTCTCGTGGTGGAAGACTTCTGGCAACCACTGGTAGCAGAACCTTTTGGAGAGGATCATCCCATTTTGAGAGAAATTTCACCCCGCGGGAAGCTCGAACTTCAGGAAAAGAAGCAAAAATTTGGCGCGTCCTTTCGGGGTGAGATTGATTTCAAAGACCACCGGTTTGAAGGGCTTTCTTTTACGGCGGGTTACGACCTATCGGGAGCCTGTGAAGGGTTTTCCTTTTCCTGGCGAGAGGTAAGAGGGCCTTTCTTTGAGGCCAGTGCCCTTGATCTCCGGGGAAAGACCTGCCCGCCGAAAGTTAGCCTCGAGCCCTTTGGGTTCTCCCTCCTCGATGGTGAACTCTCCGCCGCGGGTGGGCGAGGAAATCTCGAGGAGAAATTTTTCGTCCTGAAAAGGCTTCTTCTGGAAGATCTCAAACCCCGCCTCCCCGAGCCCTGGGATTCTCTTTCGCCACGGGTTTCGGGAAGATTCGAAGAGATCCTCTTTCAAAAGGGGCTGGTCAAAGGTCGCGGGCTCCTTGAGATAGAGCTTGCCCGAGGAAAGATCCTGGTAAGAGATCCCTTCTTTGCGCCGGGGATCCTTCCGCGTTACGGAGGCGAGGTGGAATTTTTCGGCCTCGACCTGGCGGAGCTCTCGCGCGCCCTGGGGCTCGGGCTCATTACCGGGCGCCTGCGGGGAAGGATCAAGAACCTGGTCATGGTGGGGAAGCTTCCAGAGAGTTTCGAACTGTGGCTCGAAGATGACCCTAGCTATCAGGGATCAAAGCGCATAAGTCTCAAGGCGGTGCGCCAGATTTCGGAGCTCGGGGGAGGGTCTGCCACCATTTTTGTGCCCTTTGTCAAAAATCTGCGCTACCAGAGGCTCGGTATCTATTGTCGCCTGCAAAACAACGTCTTCTATCTCCGCGGACTCATCAGGAAAGGTGAGCGAGAATATCTCCTCAAAGGGCCTAAACTTTTCGGAGTCGATGTGATAAATCAAAACCCTGGAGGAGCCATAAGCTTCAAGGAGATGCTCCGCAGGTTAAAACGCATCCTGGAGGAGGAAAATGAAAACACCTCGCAAAGTATTTCTCAGTCTTTTGACCCTTTTGCTCTTTTCCTGTGTCACCATCAACATTTACTTCCCGGCCGCGGAGGTGGAGAAGGCCGCCCGGGAGATAAGCGAAGAGGTGAGGGGGCTTAAGGAAGAAAAGGCCCCGGAGACAGCCCCGCAACAGGAGAGCTTCTTCCTGAAATGGGGGCCGAGGGCGGCCCACGCCCAGGAAGAGCTTGCCGTAACCAACGCCTCCATCAGGCAGCTCAAGGCCCGCATGAAGGCCCGTTATCCCAAGCTCAAGCCCTATCTTGAAAAAGGCCTGGTAGGGGAGGGGGCCGACGGCTATCTCGTGCTCAGAGGGGCAGAAAAGCTGAGCCTCCGGGAACGAGCCCTTCTCAAGCGCCTGGTGGACGCCGAAAACCGGGATCGCAAGGCCCTCTACTACGAAGTCATGAAGGCCCTGGGAGTGGCACCGAAGGATCTGCCGCGCATCCAGCGCATCTTTGCCAAGGAATGGCAACGCACCGCCCCTCCAGGGACCTGGATCGAGATCGAACCCGGCAAGTGGGTGCGGAAATGAGAAAGTTGCGCCTCGTTTTCATGGGGACGCCCCAGTTCGCCGTCCCCATCCTCAAAGCCCTCCTCGAAAGCGAAGACGAAGTGGTGGCGGTGGTCACCCAGCCCGACAAACCTGCGGGCCGCGGGAAAAAGCTCACCCCACCGCCGGTCAAGGTCCTGGCCCAGCAATACGGCGTGCCAGTTTTACAGCCCTCCAAGATAAAAGACCCGAACTTCCTGGAGGAGCTTCGGAGGCTTGCTCCGGATGCCATCGTGGTGGCAGCCTACGGGAAGATCCTCCCCAAGGAGATCCTCGAGCTCCCTCCGCTTGGCTGTATCAACGTGCACGCCTCCCTGCTCCCCAAGTTTCGCGGAGCAGCCCCCATCAACTGGGCCATCATCGCGGGTGAAAAGGAAACCGGCGTTACCATCATGCAGATGGATGAGGGGATGGACACCGGCGACATCCTCCTGATGGAAAAGATACCCATTGCGCCCGATGAAACCGCCGGAACCCTCCACGACAAGCTCTCTCAGCTGGGGGCAAAACTCATCGTCAAGGCCCTGAAGGACCTCAAGGAGGGCCGCCTCAAACCCCGGAAACAGCCAGAGGAAGGGGTCTCCTATGCTCCCATGCTCCGCAAGGAAGACGGGCTTCTTGATTTTTCGCGCCCGGCAGAGGAGCTCGCAAACCTCATCCGTGGCCTTGACCCCTGGCCCACGGCCTACGCCTATTTCCGGGGCAAGCTGATCAAGTTCTTCAAGCCCGAAGTTTCAGAGGAGAAAGAAGGCTCTCCGGGAGAAATACTTGGCCTTGAGGACGGGGCCCTGCTGGTGGGGACCGGAAAAGGTGTCCTCAAAGTGAGGGAAGTGCAACTGGAGGGGAAAAAGAAGATCTCGGCGGAGGAGTTCTTCCGGGGGTATCGCCCCGGGGTGGGAGAAAAGTTTACCTCCCGGCCCTAAGCCGGCAAATCCTTCCCGGTGGTCGTCATGGCAAGCTGGCAGTGAAGGATTCCCTTGAGGGATTTGATCCTGTCGGCAAGATCCTGTATCTCCCGGGCCTTCCCCTTCACGATGATGACCTCCAGGCAATGGTCGTGGTCAAGGTGCACGTGCTGGGTGGAGATGATCTCTTCGTGGTGATCATGCTGGATATCGATGAGTTTGTCGGTCAATTCCCGCTTGTGGTGATCGTAGACGTAAGTAATGGTCCCGATGACTTCCTTGTCGCTCTCTCGCCATTCTTCTTCCACCAGCTTTTCGCGGATGAGGTCTCTGATGGCCTCGGAACGATTGGTGTAATGTTTGCGGGCGATATAGCGATCGAAGACCTCGAGCAGTTTTACCGGCATAGAGACTCCGAAGCGGTAAAGCTCCCCCATTTGGCCCTCCGTAGAGCAGAAATTCCTCCTCCAAGATAAGGGCAGTTCTTGACTTTGGGAAGCACCCCTTGCCAAATATGGGAGCTTTTGTTATCCGTGGGCAAATTTAAAGGAGGGAAAGATGAGCGAGAAGGAGCGTATCAGACGCCAGGTCTTGCGAGCCTTGAAACGCCAGCCGATGAGCTTCTGGGAACTGATCAACTATCAGGACGCCCACTTGGTGGCCTTCTTTGAGGTGATACGGGAACTCCTGGAAGAAGGGCTTATCAAACAGGAAGGAAAGCTCCTTACGCTCGCCAAAGATATCGAGATACACCCCCTGGAAGATACTCTCTGCCATGTCTGTGGCCTGGGGGTGGAAATAAAGGGCCTTTTCGAAGAGGTCTATCAAAAATTCTTGGAAATTTCTGCCACGAGACCCCTTCCCACCAGTGATTACGACCAGGGCTTCATCCGCCCGGTGGACACGGTGAAGCGGGTGGCCTACCTCTATCAGCGGGGAGACCTGGAAGACACCGAGATCTTCATCCTGGGGGACGACGACCTCTTCTCCATCGCCGCCACCCTCACTGGAATGCCCAAAAAGGTGGTGGTGGTGGAGATCGATGAAAGACTCAACAAATTTTTGCGAGATTATGCCAAGAAAGAAGGCGTTACTAACCTTGAAGTTTACGATTACAACGTAATCGAAGAATTGCCCGCAGAATTTCGCCGCAAGTTTGACGTCTTCGTCACCGACCCGGTGGAGACCAAAAAAGGGCTCAAGCTCTTTGTGGGGCGTTGCCTTGAGTCGCTCAAAGGCCCCGGGTCCGCAGGTTACATGGGCTTTACCCATCGAGAGGCCTCCCTGCGCAAGTGGTTCGATTTCGAGCGTTTCATCCTGCAGGCCGGCCTGGTGATTACGGATATTTTGCGTGATTTCACCACCTATCCGGAGCGGGAAAATCGCTGGGAAGATTTCTACCGCACTTACGAGATCATGAAGAAGATGGAGCTTCCGCTTCCAGACGTGGACTGGTACAAATCGTGTTTCGTGCGCTTTGAGGTGATCGAAGGCCCGGAACTCCCTCCTTTTGAGAAACCGAAGGACCTCAAAGAGCTTTATTTCGACGACGAATCCTGGGCCACGCCTTTGCCGTCTTTCATGGAGTAAAGACTAATAGGGGGCTTTTCGCCCCCTTTCTGTTTTTTGTCAGGAGTCAGCAATCAAGCGGGCTCACTACTCCGGTATCTTGAGAAAGATCCCAAACTCTTCCGGCAACTTTTGCGATTTTATCTTTTCCTTTTTGCCAGCCGATAATTGCTTTGGAAGGAGTTTGTTTTACCTTGCAATATTAAAATATTCTATGCACATTTTAAAAATATGTAGTTTCTTAACTAAGAAAGCTTGTTGGAAATGATTAAATCAAAAAAAACAAAAAAGCAAAGATCTACAACCAATTTAATCGAAGAATTAAATAAAACTATAAATTTTTCTTTTTTTCTTTTAAATCGTGAAGATAAAGAGCAGGTTCTTCATGAATTTTTCATTTTTTATAGAACGAGTTATATTTAGAGATTTATTTTCATACATTATTCCCGGCGGTATTTTAGAAATATATATTGCATTATCCTATTATGACGATTTAGTACTTATTTTAGATAAAATTAAGAATATTATTGGATACAAAATGTATATATTACTTGGTTTAATGCTTGCTTATATACTAGGCTATTTTGTATCTACAGTGGGTTTCTTTCTAAAGGATATATTGGCAAAATTAATGCCATATTGCCAAAGAGAAAAAGAAGATATCATGGAATATATTAACGTGTTGAAAAATCAACAGATCCCTTATATGAATTACGAACCTAGTAAGGATAAGGGCTACAAAGAGTTAACTCAATCCTGCTTGTATATTATGCAAGAAAAATTCCCTGATTTTTATCACGAAAAAATTGAAAAAAGGATTACTTTAAGGAATTTTGAACTTGGAATGATTATTACTTTTGTTTTTATTCTTTTATTTGAATTTGCATATCGACCCAAATTACATCAGTTAATCCTTAGTTTTATCGTAATAATGACTATGGTGTTCATGTTTGGTTGTCGACGGCTTGATAAAGAAATAAATTGTACTTTACCCATCAAAGGGTTAGCTAATCTCTTGAGAAAAGAGAAGACCTAACAAGGTGCTCCACCTGGCTGTTATTCTGCTGGCCGCCATAGCGGCAGGTGAGTTTAGCCGTTATTCATATGAAAATGAAAGACTGGAATGGAAAAGATGTTGGAATTATTGTGAGCAAAGGAGGAGTAATTGCTCTTGCCAACCCATATGCCAACTTAATCACTACTGGTATTGAACCTTGGCCTCCATCTGAAATAGTACAAAAGCTTTATGAGAGTCGTCAAAAAAGGGCCTTTGCCGATGACCAACAGGAAATGTTAGATAAATTCCTCGGGTATTATTCCGACCTGCAATCCATACATAGCGAAGATGCCATAACCTGGAGTGTTTTTGGGACAATATCTCGCGCAGAGACAACGATACGGAACAAATGGATTAATGATTTTTTTGAGATGATAGGTATAAAAGTTGAATCTATAAAAACCTCTGAAATTTTCCTATGGAGACGAATTCCTCATCCAGACACTCTTGTGTCAGGTGGACCTGAAATTGATTTTGGTATTTATACAGAACACACAATTGTATTCGGGGAGGCCAAATGGTTATCTCCTGTTGGTGTTACCCAAGGGAAAAACAAGGATAAAGACCAAATTCAGCTGAGGATGGAATTTCTTGATAAATATGGCAAGAGAATATTTCCATCTATTCAACAAATGATTGTTTTGGGAATTGGATTAAAAAGGGATGTCGTAAAAACTGAACAAAAGGGAAATATCAAATGTGTAAGTACTACATGGGATGATGTGTGT
>JAADDY010000045.1 GCA_013153725.1 Thermodesulfobacteriota bacterium | reverse complement strand
TGGGTGTTTCTCTGGCACCGCAAGAAGAGGATTTGCTGGTGGAAAGTCTCCCTCACTGGCGGCCTTTCCCGGAGGTGAACGAAGCCCTCGAGTCTCTGAAGGCCATGGGTTTCAAGCTTGCCATCATTTCGAACATCGACCGCGACCTTCTGGCCGCTACCCTGCGCCACCTGAGTGTCCCTTTCGATCTCCTGGTCACCGCCGAGGAGGCCCGCTGTTACAAGCCCCATCCGGCCATCTTTTCTCTGGCAGCCCGGAAGCTTGCGGCCCGGCCGTCTGAGATACTCCACGTGGCTCAAAGTCTCTTCCACGATATTTCGCCGGCCCGGGAGTTCGGCTGGAAGACCTGCTGGGTGAGAAGGCCCGAAAGAGACCCTTACGGGGCCACGCCGCGGGCCTCTGCCGAACCGGATTTTGTCGTCTCAGACCTGAGAGAAATTTTGAAACTGGTGGGTTCGCATGAAACCGCAAGAATTTAGACGCATCGTCATTTTGACCGGGGCGGGTATTTCAGCCGAGTCCGGCATCCCCACTTTCCGGGACAAGGGCGGGCTCTGGGAGAAATATCGGATCGAAGACGTGGCCACCCCCGAAGCCTTTCGCAAGGATCCCGCCTTTGTGCTCGAGTTTTACAACCGCAGGCGAAGGGATCTCCTGAAGGTGAAACCCAACGCCGCGCACTATGCCCTGGCGAGACTCGAAAGGGAATATCCCGGTGAGGTGCTCCTGGTTACCCAGAATGTCGACGATCTTCACGAACGGGCGGGCTCAAGAAGGATCATCCACATGCACGGTGAGCTTCTCAAGGTCCGCTGCGAAGGGTGCGGCCACGTCTTCAAGACCGAAGAGGATATCCTCACCACCACGCCGTGCCCTTCCTGCGGCAAAAAAGGCACTCTCCGCCCGCACGTGGTCTGGTTTGGAGAAATGCCCTTTCACCTGGAGGAAATCTGGCAGGCCCTTCAGGGGTGCGATCTCTTCCTGGCGGTTGGCACTTCGGGGACCGTGTATCCCGCCGCAGGTTTCGTGGAGATAGCGCGCCGGGCAGGGGCCTGGTGTGTGGAACTCAATCTGGAACCTTCGGCGGTGGCAGATCTCTTCCACGAGCACCACTACGGTCCGGCCACAAAGGTCGTTCCGGCTTTTGTGGAAGGATTGCTGCAGAGAAGTAAAAATTTTGACACCGGATAGCCCTCTTGCTATAGAATTCATCAATGAAAAGCGGTATTGCAGGCCAAAAGCTTCCTGTTGAGGACCTCGCTCGCGAAATTCTAACCCAGGCCCGGAAATTGACGGAAAGGCTGGCAGAATTGAGCTCTGAAGCCGGGCTTTCTCTCCCTTCCGAAAAGTTTCAGGACGCCTTCGTAAGCTTCTCTCAGATTTTGATGCTGGCTCACCTGAAGAGCTCTCCTTCTACCCCCGGAGAGGAGTTTGAGCGAGAGCTCTTTTTGACCCTGGCGAGGTTGGTTCTCAAGGAGTTGCTCCTGCGCGAGCCTGCGGAGAACGAATTCGAATACTTTCTGGCCTACTATCGCAGCCATTTTGAGCTCTTGAAGAAAGAACTCGAAATGGAAAGCCAGGCGCCCTCTTCTCTCCCTCCTGAGAACCCGGAAGAGATATTGACCCTCTATTTAGAGCGGTTCCTCTCTCAGGAAGGAGAGGTCAGCCACTGAAAGAAAGAGTCTGGCAATTCTCTGGAGCAGCGCCAGCCGGTTTTGCCGCAGGGCTTCATCCTCCACCATCACAAAGACCTCGTCGAAGAAGCGGTCGATCGGTCCCTTGAGGGCCAGCATTTCCTGAAGCGCCTTCTCGTACTGGGAGGCTTCAAGATACGGGAGCACTTCTTCGCGCACCCTGCGGTAGGTCTCATAGAGCTCTCGTTCGGCTTCTTCCACCAGGAGCTTTTCATCGAAGGGGAGCTCCTGGTCCAGCTTCTTGACCATGTTCATGACGCGCTTGAACCCCACCGCCAGGGCCGGGAAATCCGGGCTTTCTTTGATCTTCTTGAGGGCTTCAAGGCGTTTGAGGACGTCTACCAGGTCGTCGAAACCCACGGCCATCACCGCGCGGATGAAGTCGTCTTCGAAACCGCGGTTGGCAAGGGCCCCTTCCAGCCGCCGACCGATGAACTTTTTGACCTCCACCAGGACCACCTGCGGTTCTTCCTCCAGGTATTCTGCGAGGAGTTTCAGGGCCTCGCTGATGAACTCTGTCAGCGAGAGCGAATAACCTCGCGCGAGGATGATCTCGATGATCCCGTAAGCGGCCCGCCGGAGCCCGAAGGGGTCGGCTGTGCCGGTGGGTCTTTCTCCGATACCAAAGAAGGCGCAAAGGGTGTCCATCTTGTCTGCCAGCGCTACCAGGGCTCCCACCGTGGTTCGGGGCAACTCTCCGCCGGCGGTAAGCGGGAGATAGTGTTCGTAGATGGCCTCGGCCACTTCTTCCGGTTCGCCGAAGAGCCTGGCGTACTCGCGCCCCATTAGCCCCTGGAGGCTCGGAAATTCCTGAACGAGCTCTGTCACGAGATCGGCCTTGGCCAGATGGGCGGCCCTCTGGGCCAGGTCTAGCTTCTCCGGGGCCAGCTTCTTGGCCAGCCAGGTCGAAAGGGCTTCCAGGCGTTTGGTCTTGTCGTAAAGGGTGCCCAGCTTGGCATGGTAGACCACGCTTGCCAGTTCCTTGACCCGCTCTGCCAGCGGGATCTTCTTGTCTCGCTCGAAATAAAAGCTGGCGTCTTCAAGACGGGCCCGGAGGACCCTTTCGTGGCCGGCCCGCAGAACCGAAGGGTCGGGAGGACGGGTGTTGTTCACCGCCACAAAGTACGGCAGAAGCTCGCCTTCTTTGTTGACCACCGCAAAATAACGCTGATGTTCGCGCATGGCGGTGATGAGAACGGGCCGGGGCAGGGCGAGGAATTTTTCGTCGAACTTTCCCAGCGTGGCGTAGGGAAATTCCACCAGATTGGCGTTTTCGTGGAGAAGTTCCGGGTCTTCCAGGACTTCTCCGCGGACCTCCAGGGCAGCGTCTGTGATCTCATCCTTGGTGCGGGCCAGGCGCTCTTCCGGTTCTACGATGACAAAGGCCTCCCTCAAACGGCGTACATAGCCGATGAAGTCTTCGATTTCTATGGCCTCGGGGGCCATGAAGCGGTGACCGTAGGTGAGGGCCTGGGCCTTGAGGCCCGCAATCTCAAGGGGCACAACCCGCTTGCCGTAAAGGGCAAGGAGCCATCTGATGGGCCGCGCAAAGCGGATCTTGTAGGAACCCCAGCGCATGGATTTGGGGAAGGGAAGCGAGGTGATCAGCCGCGTGAGGATCCCGGGGAGGAGCTCGAAGGTCTCCTTGCCGGGGACGGTCTTCTCAAGAAAAATGTATTTACCCTTCGGGGTTTCCTTGACCTCCAGGTCTTCTACGGAGACGCCGTGCTTTTTGGCAAAGCCCAGGGCGGCTTTCGTGGGGTTTCCTTCTTCATCGAAGGCGGCAGAGGCCGGGGGCCCGAGGAGTTCTTCGGTGCGGTCGGGCTGCTTCTCCGCAAGCCCCGCCACGTAGAGCGTGAGGCGTCTCGGAGTGCCCAGGGTCTTGAGCCCCTCGTAGGTGAGACCGAGGTCCTTGAATTCTTCGGCGGCAAGCCTCTTCAGGGCCTCGAGGGCCGGATCGATGAAACGGGCGGGTAGTTCCTCGGTGCCGATCTCAAAAAGGAGGTCTTTGGCCATCTTAATTCCCCTGCGAGGTTTTGAGCCAGGTCTGGGCGGCAAGCTTGGCAAGTGCCCTTACCCGGGCGATGTAGGTGGTCCGCTCCGCCACGGAAAGGGCTCCCCGCGCATCCAGAAGATTGAAGAGATGCGAGCACTTGATGCAGCAGTCGTAGCCGGGAAGGGCAAGGCCCAACTTCAGAATCCTCAGGCCCTCTCTTTCCCAGGCGTCGAAGAGTTCCCGCAGCATTTTGACGTCGGCCTCTTCGAAATTGTAGATGGAGTACTCCACCTCTCCCCGGTGGTGCACGTCTCCGTAACGGACGTTTTCGTTCCAGGCGAGCTCGAAGACGTTGTCCACTCCCTGAAGATACATGGTGAGGCGCTCCAGACCGTAGGTGATCTCCACCATCACCGGGTCGCAATCAAAACCCCCCACCTGCTGGAAGTAGGTGAACTGGGTGATTTCCATGCCGTCGAGCCAGACTTCCCAGCCCAGTCCCCAGGCCCCGAGAGTGGGTGATTCCCAGTCGTCCTCCACGAAGCGGACGTCGTGTTCCTTCAGGTTGAGGCCAAAGGCTTCGAGACTCTGGAGATAGAGCTCCTGGATGTCGTCCGGGGAAGGTTTGATGACCACCTGATACTGATAGTAATGCTGGAGGCGGTTGGGGTTTTCTCCGTAACGCCCATCGGTGGGGCGACGGCAGGGCTGCACGTAAGCCGCGGCCCACGGCTCCGGCCCCAGGGCCCTCAGGAAAGTGGTGGGGTGGAAGGTGCCTGCGCCTACCTCCATGTCGTAAGGTTGTACGATGAGACAACCCTTTTCGCTCCAAAAGCGGTTCAGCGTGGCAATGACATCTTGAAAATACATCTTCGCCTCCAACGGGTCTTGGCTCAAAGCTTAGACGCTAACGCGAGCTTTCTCAAGGGAGAAGAAAAGGGGCTTGTGGTAAACTCTGGGAGATGATCTCTCTCAGAGGCGTAAAGACCCACAACCTCAAGGATCTTACGCTCCGTCTTCCGAAAGGGGCCCTCATTTGCCTCACCGGGCCGTCGGGGTCCGGGAAGTCGAGTCTCGCCTTCGATACCATCTATGCCGAGGCCCGCAGGCGCTACCTCAAGGTCCTGAACCTCACCGAGAAAGAGGCCCTGCCTCTTCCCCCGGCCCCACCCCTTGAGGAGGCCGAGGGGCTTGCCCCGGCCGTGGGCCTGGAGCAAAGACTTCCTTCCCCGTCTTCTCGCTCCACGGTGGGGACGATGAGCGGCATCTGGGGCTATCTGCGGACCCTCTTTGCCGAACTCGGTGCCCGCAAGTGTCCCTGCGGGACCATCTTCGAAAAGGCCACCCTCTCCCAGATACTTGAGGAGCTTCTGGCTCACCAGGGGGCAAAGATCTATCTTTTGGCTCCCCTTTATTCCCCCAGCCCCAAAGGCATCCAGTATCTCCGGAGCCAGGGGTTTCATCGCTTCTTAATCGACGGCCGACTCTTCGACCTCACCGAAGAGGATCTCCCTCCGGACTTCAGGGAAGCCTCCGTGCTGGTGGATCGTCTGATCCTCAAGGAAGGCCAGGAACAGAGGCTGCGGGAGGCCCTGCGTCTTGCAGCCTCTCTGGCCGGAGGGGTGGTGCAGGTCTATTTCCTGGAAGGGGAAGAGATCCGGAAGTTCACCACCGGGGAGCGCTGCCCCTCCTGCGGCCACACCTTTACCCCTTTGGTCCCGGAGATGTTTTCGTATTTTCACCCCCTGGGGGCTTGCCCGGCCTGCCAGGGCCTCGGAGAAAAAGAGGGGCAGACCTGCCCCCACTGTGGAGGCCGGAGGCTTAAGCCCGCCTCTCTTTCGGTCTTTCTGGGAGGGGAAAATTTCTTCTCTCTTTCAGAGAAGCCACTTCGGGAATTTCTCGCCCACCTTGCCGGTTTGCGATTCACCGGGGTCAAGGAGCGTATCTTTCAGGGGCTGCTTGCGGAGATCCGTTTGCGGGCCGAGGCCCTTCTTACGCTCGGGCTCGAGGAGGTCGAACTCAACCGCCCCGCCACCCGTCTTTCTCTGGGCGAGCTTCAGAGATTGCGTCTGGCAGGTCTCTTTGCCGAGCGCCTTTCGGGATGCCTCTACATCCTGGACGAACCCGGCCTTGGCCTCTCCCCGCAGGAAAAGGAAAGACTCCTCCTCCTTCTGCGCTCTCTGGTGGAACAGGGAAACACCGTCATCATCGTGGAGCACGACCCCCTTTTCATCACCGCCTCCGACGTGGTCCTGGAGCTCGGGCCCGGGGCCGGAGAGCGGGGTGGAGAGATCCTCTTCGAAGGTCCTCCGGAGGAGCTTGCCGGAAGGCCCGATCTCCCTACCGGAGCCTATCTTTCCGGGAGCGAGAGGCTCAAAAGGAGCAGAATCTCCGTTGAAAGAAGGCTTACGCTTGGCGGCTATTCTCTCCCGGAGAGGGCCTTGCTCTCCCTCTGTGGCCCTTCCGGGGCTGGGAAAACGACGATCCTCAAAAGAATGGCCAAAGAGGAAACTGCTCTTCTGGTGACGCCGGCTTCGGCCAGGGGGCGGGAAAGCATCGTTATCAGCTATGTGGAGGCCTTCCGGACTCTGAGGGAGCTTCTGGCTTCCACCAAAGAGGCCCGCGCCCTGGGGCTCAAGCCCTCGGCCTTCAGTTTTTTCACCACCGAAGGTCGCTGCCCGGTCTGCAAGGGGGCGGGCAAATACGAGGTGCGGGTCAAGTTTTTGCCTCCCCTTTCGGTGCGCTGCGAGGAGTGCCTGGGGAGGCGTTTTCGGCCGGAGGTGCTCCAGGTGAAATACCGGGGCTACAACGTGGCGGAAATCCTCGATCTCACCGTGGAAGAGGCCCGGCGCCTTTTCGCCCAGGTTCCGGCTCTGGTAGAAAAGCTTGAGCTTCTCACGGAAGTGGGGCTTTCTTACTTGCGTCTGGGCCAGGAGCTTTCCGCACTTTCCGGTGGCGAACGGCAACGCCTACACCTGGCGCGCCTCCTCGTGAAGGCCCCGCGCGAGAGGATCCTCCTTTTCGACGTACCCTCCCTGGGCCTGCATTTGCGGGACGTCCAGCAACTTTTGGCTCTCTTTGACCGTCTCCTGAGGGAAGGGTTCACTCTCGTGGTGGCGGACAATCATCCGGCCTTTGTGCTCCTGGCAGATGAAATCTGGGAAATGAAAGACGGAGAGGTGGTCTTTGAGGGGCCGCCCGGAGATTGGCTCGCTCAAAAGACGGCCTTTTCTACCCTTTACGAAAAATATCGGTCTCTGGTAAGTTTTGATTTGATTAACGAATTTTGCTAAAATTTGCTGCAAATGTCTGTCAAGACCAAACAAATTTAGCAAGGAGGTTTGTCATGAGAGTAAGAACCAATATAATAGCGCTTTTCTTCCTCTGTGTCTTTCTGGTTTGTGGATGTACTACAACCACACAGAATTCTACTTCCCAGACCACCACTACAGTTGCGTCGAAGCCTTATTATTCAGGTACAGAATTTCCTGACATAGTAATTCCCAAAGACATGAAGATCGATCAGTCGCGCTCCATGATCGTCAAGACCAAAGATTACGTTGGTGGTGTCCTGGTTCTCAAGGGCCGGGTAAAGGCCAAATCTCTGGAAGAATTCTTTAAGAATCAGCTTCGCTCCCGCGGCTGGGATCTTATAGGTAGCGTTTACTATCGCAACACTCTCTTAGCTTTCAGAAGAGAGAACGGTTCCTGCATGGTTTATATTGCGAACACTTCTTTCAGCAATACTGAGGTTCAGATCTGGGTGAGTGAAGATTTAGAAGCCAATGAATCTTTCCGGTAGGAGGGTTCTTCTCGGCGTTTGCGGGGGAGTTGCGGCTTACAAGGCCCCGGCGCTCCTGCGGCGTTTGACCAA
>JAADDY010000101.1 GCA_013153725.1 Thermodesulfobacteriota bacterium | reverse complement strand
GGTAGACCACCGGCCCGCCGAGCTCGATGCCCAGCGCCCCGGCCATGGCCGCTTCGGTAAAACCGGAGTTCGGGGAATCGTGCCGGCGGGCGTCTTTTAACATTACCCTCAGGGCACGCCAGAAAAAACGAGGCCCCCAAACGAGGGCTGCAAGGGCCAAAAAAAAGCCCGCTATTCTTGCCGGGAAGAAATTGAGAACATCGTCCAGCTTGGCCGGAAAAAAACCAAAATCTTTCCAGGGAGGTGTCTTGTAGCCGTACATGGAATCCAGGGTTTCAACTACCTTGTAAAAACTGACTCCCAAAATTCCTCCAAAGAGATACCAGAAAAGTGGCCCTACAAGCGAGTCGGTAAAATTTTCGGCGGTGGTTTCTACCGCAGCTCGCACAACATCGGAAAGAGAAAGGTCTTTCGTTTCACGGCCTACCAGATAAGAAAGTTTGTGGCGAGCCTCCTCAAGTAGCCCCCGCCGCAAAAGATGCCCTACCCTTTCGACCTCCTCACGGAGAGATTTTTCTGCAATCCAGAAATAAAGGAGCAAAGCCTCAAGAGGGGGAAAAATGGCGGACAGAAAAGAAACAAGCGTCAAGACCGCCCCGCTGGTAAGGAGGACTATCAGCGCTCCGCCCCATTTTCCCAGGGAATAACAAAAGGGCCTTATCTTCTCGGCAAGAACCCCTATCAACCGTACCGGATGCCAGGAAACCCGAGGATCTCCCAGGAGTTGGTCTGCGAGAAAGGCCAGCAAAACAGTCACAGCGGGATTTATGAACATATTTAACTATTCGCAACCATTACCAATGCAATTGATTTTCAATTATGTTTTTGAGCTCCACAAAATATATTTAAGGAATATAATTTAAATTTTGTTAACAAAATTTACAAAAATTTTAAAAATGTCCCTTAAAGAAGGTTATTTTGTTATAAGCCTGTTGCAAAGCCTTTGACAGCCAATACAGAGAAGCGTAAGGGTGATGCTATCGATCGAAATCCTAAAGAGGAGCCGAGATGAAGTGCAGATCCAAGGTCTTCTGGTGTCTTTTGTGTTGTTGGCTGACGTTTACTTTTTCAAAGGTTTGGGCTTTTAACTACAGGGGTGCGGAAATAGAAGGTTACAGCTGGACCAAATACCATTACCGCTGGTCGGACGATCCTGACTTCCCCTACACTTCCGATGACGATTCTGACCAAGATTTTTACGAATACCTGAGTTTAGAAGGCAATATTCCTCAAAAAGCCCTCTCTTTCTCATTTTATGGTCGCTACGCCAAGGATTTAGATGGAACTCCCACGGGTTCCATTTATCAAGACATCTTGGAAGCCTCCGGAGATGATCGGGAGCGAATTGACATTTATTATGCTTATCTCGAGAAGAAAGATATTTTCCCCAAAACAGATCTTCGTTTGGGGAGGATGTACGTTTACAGTGCCGATATCGTCCACTTTGACGGCTTGGACATCACCCGCCAGAACTTTTTATTCCCCTGGCTCAACATAGAAATTTTTGGCGGAGTCATTGCCCAGATGTATTCCAATCTCAGCCAGGATATAGTGGGAGGGTTCAACCTTTTTATCAGACCTTCCACCGATCTCCTTATAGAGTTCAACACCGTCTTCTATAGAGAAAATTCCTACGACTTAAAGGGATTCTGGAGAATTAACGATCAATCCAAACTGAGATTCGAAGTCTCTTTTGACAATGATGAAGCCAGGTTCTTTAGCATTGACTGGTTAAATACCATTCCTAAAACCGGTACCATCGTTAATTTCAATCTTTACCGCAGATATCGAGTTAGCATAGAAGATGACTTTCTATTTGATTATACTTTTTCAGTAGGTGACGGTTTGAAAGACGACATCAGACGTTTCTATTTGGCTCAAGAGAAGGGATATTTAGAGTTTACCATCTCTGTAAGTCAGCCAATTCCTCATTTAGAAGGGGTTGTAGCCTATATCAAATACACTGACAGAAACCTGGTACATCATTCAGAAGACGAGGATTATTTCAACACGGATTTCAGAAAGATTTCAGCAGGTATCGCTCTGGACAACTGGATAATTCAAGGTTTTCATGCCAACTTGGGTCTGAGCTACTGGAAAGAAGACAGAGACACCGAACTTTACGAAACAGAGTCTCAGTCCTACTATGTGGACGTCAAACAGGAACTATTCAACAATCTTGAAACCAATGTCGGCTTTTACTACAAGACCGAAGATATAAACAGCATGATAGAAGACGAATCTTCCACCGTCATATATGCTGGCCTCAAATATTTCCTGAAAAAAGACAAGGAACGCTGGTTTGAAATTAGATATGAATATAATGACGATGACTACTTTGATCGTTTTGGGGTCGATAGCATAAATGGTCTAATCCTCTCCTTTTTTACTAAATTCTAAATTAGGGGTTTCACATGAACATGAACAAGAAATTGGTATTTATTTTGTTAGCCCTGGCTTTTATAGTAGTTGTCTCCTGCAAACAAGAAACGGGGATCAAGTTCAACCATAAATTTCACATAGAAGAAAACGATATGTCTTGTGAAGACTGCCATACCTTAACAGATGGCAAAATGTCCTTGCCTAGTATGGACAAATGTAGTGAATGCCACGACATTGACGTAGACAATCCCTCTGAGGAGTGTCTTTTGTGTCATACTCCTCAGAGTGCCAAAGAAGATTATAGCATTGAGCAAAAAGCCCTACCCAAATCTTATGCTGACGTGACTTTCAGTCACGAATTTCATGAGGGTATTGAATGTAATAGTTGCCACAAGGGCATAGAAAACAGCACCGATCTCAAAAGTATTACCGTTCCCAAAATGCCCGTCTGTTTAGAATGCCATAATGATGAAGAGGCTCCCAAGAGCTGTGATACCTGCCACAAAGAGATCAGAAAAGATGTTCCTCCAGCCTCTCACAAGGGAGATTGGGCTCAATGGCATGGCAAAGAGGCGGATTTTGACAAAGCCGTCTGCCTGTACTGCCACCAAAAGAATATGTGTTCCAACTGTCACCAGACCCAAAAACCCAGAGATCATCTAACGTTTGTCTGGAAGACCGAAGATCATGGCGTAGAAGCTACGCATGACCGTCGCAAGTGTGCTGAATGCCATACTGCCGGGTATTGCTCGGATTGTCATCGCCAGAAGCCTCCCAGCCACAAACGTGGAGACTGGATGGCTTTTGATCGCCACAATGGTCATGCGGAGGCAGCCCGTCGCAATTTCAGAAGCTGTAAAGTGTGTCACGAAACCGCTGAATGCGCCAAATGTCACCAGACGATCATTATGAGACAACCTTAACCAAGTATTAACAAGAAAAAATCTTAAAATTTAGGAGGTTTTAAATGCAAAGGGTGCTAGTTTTTCTGAGTTTGTTTGCTTTGGTGTTCTTTTCCAAAGCGTGGGGGCACCCGCCGGTAACGCTTTTGGACGAGAACGGAAACCCTATTGCACAACAGCTCAACCAGAGTGACAAAATCGATTTCGGAAACGGTAAGGTTTACGTAGCAGGCCCTCCTTACAGCCCGAAACAAACTTGTGGCAAATGTCACGATTACAATGAAATCACCAAAGCCTTCCACTTCCGGGAAGGTGTGGGGGCAAACGGAGAAATTCTGAGTGATACCTGGGCTAGCGAAAACAAAGACAACAAACTCTACAAGTATCTCGCTAACGCTTACGGACATCTTCAAAGCCCCGGGCAATACGGTGCCTGGTGACCTCCCTCTTACCGCCAGTTGGCGGCTAAGAGGGTTCGCGGTCACAAAGACAAACCTTTTTCTGTAAATGGTAAGGTCTACTTCTTCGATCAAAGCACCGTCGACCAGATGATGGTCTGTTATTCCTGCCATCCCGGTGGAGGTCCGGCAGAAGGTATCGTCACCGAAAATGGAGTAATTCCTTACACCGAGGCCTCACCAGATCCTCAATCTGGAAAGTATGACAGAGACTTCTTCACCTACAATTCCGACGACATGGAGAAGGGGTACTACAACGGTAAGTCCCCCGCTGAAGTGATCAGCGAAATTGGTGAGCCAAGACCACACAACTGGCAAAAATCCGGTGTCATGGAGGCTGATTGTCTCCTCTGCCACGTCGATCCGTGGACAGACAAGGCCTTGAGGGGGTTCGATGGCCTCAAAGTAAACCCCTTGAGACCTCGTCTTATGGTCTTTGCTGAGCGGGACGACCAGGGGAAAGTGGTGAGGATTTCTCTTGGAACGCCCTTTGTTGAAGGACACAACCAGGGTTGGTCTGCCCTTCCCTATACCAATGCTGCGCAAAGAATGAGCCGTCCAGCGGCCAAAATCGTCCTCTTTCAGCTTCCGAAAGAAGCCATCAGCGACCTGATGAGACTCATGGTGGAAGGTCTTGTTAAGGCGGAACGGGAAACTGGTGGCAGGCTTCCCTACGCTCTTTACGCTCCGCCCCAGATCGCTCCCTATCTTTACGATGCCAATGGTCTCAAGGCGTCCTATGTGGTGAACCCTGCTGGCCCGGGTGATGAAATGGCCCGGATGCAGGAAACCATGAATCAGGTAATGGGCATCTTCCAGGAAATCGTAACCTTCGTGAACAACAAGTATCAGCTCAACATCGACATCAACCAGCTCATGGCGGCCTTCTTCAACGATTTTGTTTACGGATACAAAATCAAAAATGAAATGGGCCAGCTGATGCCCGTTCCGGTCCCGCTGCGTCGCTACGTACCCGGGGCCTTCTATACGGATTGGGACGATCCCAACGCCTCTACGCGTGACTATCTCCGTTCTCCTCTCGTAGAGGGTGAAGGGGTAGCTTACAGCGGCAACGTGGGGCTCACCTGGTCTGCGATGATGTATGGTGCCATGCAGGCGATGCAGGGGAATTACAAGTACATTGACCAGGCCTCCGGTCAAATTAACGTGGCCCAGGTCTTACAGGATTACTTCAAGGGCATCATTCCCAAAGAAGCCCTCAAGGTGGAGAAGAGGGCTGTTCTTGAGCCCTTCTTCAAATATATGCCTGCTGGTCTTCTGATGGGTCTTGACCTTAATCAGGATGGTGCACCCCTCACCTACATTCGCATCGAAAGGACTGGTGACGAATGGCAAGCAAAGGTCTACTACAGTGTTTCTGACCTGGGTTCCGGTGAACTCGATCTCCCCATCTTCGGCAGCAGCAGAGAAAAAGATGATCCCCGCTGGACCCTGATCTGTGGTCAGTGTCACGTGATCCATACGGATTGGGGCAACTCCAACTGGTCCTTCGTCCGTCCTTACGGACTGGGCATGCCCGCAGATTTGGTCAAGAATGGTCACTATGTGAACACCAACGCCCAGCCTGGCGACATCGGTTACGACGTGCACATGTCCGGCAATAAACGCGGCTGTGGCTGGTGTCACCTGAGGGAAACTGGCTCTCTCGAAGACAAGCACAACTTCCTCAAGGGTACCGATACCGCTCACATGGTGCGAAACGATCTCGACAACAACCCCAAACCCAAAACCTGTGAATACTGCCATCTGAACGGTGGAGACCCGGAAGCTCCCAATCCGGCTGTAAAACACCTGGAAAAGTTCGGAGAGACCACCGGCAAACACCTGGCCACCGTTGCTTGCGAAGTGTGCCACGCTCCTTACAAGAAGACCTGGACCTTCCGTGCCTTTGACGACACCCTCGGCTACTACGCCAACTTTGACAACCGTTTCGGATATCTCATCGCTCCCATTGGCCAGGGGCAGATCTTGGCCTTTCCTCCGGAATACGCTTTGAACCCCGTCTACGGTGTCTCGCCGGGTTATGGTATCCCGCACTTCAACATGCTCTCCAAGCATATCGACGCTGACGGCTCTGGGGTCGTTCCCATGGATTATGTCTCCGAAATGGTCAACTACTTCCGCTTCCACAGTGAGACTGACCCGGGCTATCTCGCCATGGGAATGTTCCCGACCAATCCCAATTTCGATTTCTGGCACCTCTTTCTGCAGCAACAGATGCTCTGGGTCAAACAGAACACCGGTCTTCCTCTGAAAGAGCCGTACGACAACGAGATCTACAAACCGCTCTACTACGCCAACGGACGAAACGGCTATCCCCAGGTGGTGATTGGCAACCCCATCACCATCATGACCTGGGTCGATACCAACGCCTGTTTTGAGGGATGTGGCGAAGATGAAGCCTGTAAGGAAGCTTGTAAGAAGCTCCCTTACGGCGGGGCCAAAGTGCTCTACCTCAGGGAGATCAACCTTGCGGTAGACCATTACGAAATGCCGATGCGCTGGCCCGGTTATCCGCTCGATGTGCTCCAAAACATCGGCCCGAACGATCAGCGCTACCGGCACGATCCCTTGGTGGGCAAGGTGATCCTCAAATCGATCCCCGGAGAAGGCGAATATGTCATCTATGACCACACGGGCGACATGTTCCCCGATATATGGTGGCCGGAAGACGTCCTGGCGGTAAAGCGCCGGCTTATCGAAGTGCTGAAGGCTGAAGGCGAAAAGAACCCCAATCCGGTCATCTTCATGGCGGCGCACTTCTTCTCTGACACGCACGGCATCAAGCCCGCCGAAGAAGCCCTGGGAGCCAAGAGCTGCAACGACTGTCATGGTCATGTGGAAAAAGGTGAACCGGGGGCCCATCGCATCACCGACCGGATAGTCGCCTTCCTGCCCTGGGCTCCGAAGTGGTTCTCCGAAGAATATCGGCTCCTGAAGTGGGATCCGGAACACGGACTCACCGTCAACAACCCCAATGGCCTCTTCGTGGTGGATCCCGAGGTCTATTACATCAAACCCACCGAGGCCAACGGAACCAAAATCCTGGGAGCCACCGAAGAGGAGATTCTCCACCTCAGCAAACACCATGCTGAAGAGCTCTTCTACCTCTACTCCGAAGAGGAAGAAGGTACCTTTATCGAAGAGATCGCTCCCTACATCTCTGATCACGAAAGAGATATGACCTTCGAAAAGCAGCTGGTGAATGGCCCGTGGGATGATCGGCAGTTCTTCTACATCCCCGCGGGGCATGAAATTGAGGCTTGCGGTATCATTCCGGCCAAGCAGCGAATTTACATAGGGAAGAAATCCTATGATAGCCGCGGCCGGATTTTCGAAGCTTACGTGACGAAGGTGGAATTCGTCGACGAGGCTCCCGAAGCGTTCTACATCAAGATCCCCTTTACCGGGATGAAGCCGGAGATCTACACCAAAGAGGGAGAGTCTCCTTACTTCGAAAAGGACCACTCCGCTCAAATTCTCGAATACACCGGTGCTTATGTGCTCGTTCGCGTGACGCATCCGGGAGAATTCGTGGCCATCGATGCCACCCTCAACGGTTCTCCTCCGGTGTTCTAAGAGAACACTGCCTCGCTTAAATCAAGAAAGGCGGGCCAATGGCCCGCCTTTCTTATTTGATCACAAGAGTTTTGAGATCATCCTCTCGAAAATCGGGCAACACCCATTGACGTTTCAACAAAAGGGGCTCACCATAAATGGTATGGAAGACGATGTCGCGAAGGCCCTAGCCTATCAGGTAAAGAAAGAACTTGCGGAACGCTATTTTGGCCTGCGGAAACTCATTGAAGAAGACGCGGCCAACTATTTCAAAAAGATCGACGAAATAAAAGAAAAGCTCCTCCCTTCTCTCAAGAAGGCCTGGCACCGGATTTATCTCCTGCTTGTAGACGAGAAATTTGCCAAAGAATTTGCCAACCTCGTGGGGCTATCAGAACCCCCTTTTTACGAGGAATACCAGAAACTTGAAGACCCCTTTTCTCTCCTTGAAGGCTTCCACCTCAAAGGGTGGACCTTTAGAAGCCGCTATAAAAACCTGGTTTTCTCCGCCTACGAGCATCTCCAGGAAGAGACGGAGAAATATCAAAAGGCCTTTCTCGAAATCAAGGTGGAGGCCGAGGTTATCAACCACGAAATAGAACTCTTCAAAGAGAAATACGATCTCAGCGAGATCATGCAATTTCTAAAGAGTCTTGAGGCCCCATCCAGTTTTGCCGACCTGGGGCATACTTCTCTGGAAGAATCGGTAAGCACCTTAGAAAAAGCCCTGGCTTTTGAAAAAATTCCCCCGCCAGAAAAATTTTTGCCCCTTCTCCCCAAACTTCCTCCTCTCAAAGAGATAAAATTCGAGCTGGAAGAGATAATCGACGCGGTTTTGAAGGAACATCCCTCGCGGGCCAAAGAAATCCTCCAATATGTCAAAGCTCATTCGCAAAGTTAGAAAGGATATTTCCCGTTACGCACTTCTCAGCAAAGGTGACCGGGTTTTACTAGCGGTCTCCGGAGGACCAGATTCCATGGCCCTCCTCCACGTGTTCCTGGCTCTGAAAGAAGAATACGAACTCGAGCTCTTTGTGGCCCATTACCACCACTTTTTACGAAAAGAGGCCCAGGAAGAAGCTCTTTTCGTGAAAAGAGAGGCAGAAAGGCTCGGGCTCCCCTTCATTCTGGGGGCCTCACCGGTAAAGACCTACGCCTCACGAGAAAAAATATCTCTTGAAGCGGCGGGGAGAGAGCTTCGTTACAGGTTCTTCGAAAGGGTCGCCGAGGAATATGGCCTCAACAAGATTGCCCTCGCCCACCAGGCCGATGATCTTGCCGAAGAGGTCCTTTTGCGCTTCATCAGGGGAGCTGGCCGACGTGGCCTCGCCGGCATCCCCGTAAAAAGAGGGGGGCTTTTCATCCGCCCTCTTCTCATGATCTCAAGAGAAGAAATCCTCACCTTTCTCGAAGAGAAGGGCATCCCTTTTGTGGATGATCCCTCCAACCGAGATCCTCGCTTTTTGAGAAACAAGGTGCGCCACCTCCTCATCCCCTTTTTGGAAAGGCATTTTCATAAAAAAGTCAAAGAATGCCTGAAACGAACGGCCCTTCTCGTCGCGGAAGAAGAAGAATTTTTGGGATGTCTGGCCCTTGAGAATCTCCAGAAATACGGACGTCTCAAAGGGGAGGCCTTCCACTTGAGTGTAAGGGGGCTCAAAAACGTGCCCCTGGCCCTGAGAAGGCGTATCTATCTGGAAGCCCTCAAAGCCATAGGAGTTCCCCTCTTTCGGGTAAGATTGAGCCACCTCGAACAGATAGAACGCCTCCTCCTGGGAAAGACCCGGGGAGACGTAGATCTCCCGGGTGGCTTCCTGGCCCGTAGAGAACCCGGAAGATTGGTCTTCAAACCCCTTATTTCTTCAACCAGCTCTTTTGCTCTGGAGATCGAGGGCCCTGGAGAGTATCCCCTTCCCTGGGGAGGAAAGCTCAAGGTATACTTCGAAACCAGCTCCAGGAATATCCCCAACGCCTTAAGCCTTGATCCCCAAAAGGCTTCCTTTCCTCTACGAGTTCGTTCCCCACAACCAGGCGACCGGATTCGAGTGCCAGGGCTTGAAGGGAGCAAGAAACTCAAAAAAATCTTCTGGGAAAAGAAGCTTTCTCACGAGGCCCGTCGGCTGTGGCCGATAATAGAAAAAGACGGCCAAATAATAGCCGTGGCCAACTTCGTGGTGGCCGAAGGATTCCTCCCGTCTGGTCCGGAGTCCTTGGTCTTAGAGTTCGAAGGACTTCCACAATAGATCTCAATTGCCAAAACATTTAAAGAGATTTAAATTAGAAGAAATCTCTCAAAAATTCAGTTTGAGGTGAGGAATTTGCGAAGCTTTTATCGTAATCTAACCATCTGGTTACTCATAGCTTTGGTAATGATCTTTCTTTTCAATTTTGTCTCCACCCCTCGCCACAAGGGAACGGAGATTTCCTATACCGATTTCATCAGCATGGTGGAAAAGGGGCAGATCACCGAGGTCACCATCGAAGGGAAGGAAATACGCGGTGTCCTGGCGGACAAACACGAAATATTTTACACCTACATCCCCGAAGGGGATAACGACCTCATCCCCCTTTTGCGCAAGGCCGGGGTGCGGATAAACGTCAAACCACACGAGGAAAACCCGTGGTACCTTTCGCTTCTGGTCTCGTGGCTACCGATGCTCCTTCTGATCGGTGTCTGGATCTTTTTCATGCGACAGATGCAGGCGGGCTCTGGAAGGGCGTTTTCCTTCGGTCGTAGCCGGGCCAAAATGGTCTCAGGGGAACAGGTAAAGGTCACCTTTAAAGACGTAGCCGGAGTGGATGAAGCCAAGGAAGAGCTCCAGGAGGTCATCGAATTCCTGAAAGACCCGCAGAAATTTACCAAGCTTGGGGGCAGAATCCCCAAGGGAATACTGCTGGTAGGCCCCCCGGGCACAGGTAAGACCCTTCTCGCCAAGGCCATTGCCGGAGAAGCTGGTGTTCCATTCTTCAGCATCAGCGGTTCGGACTTCGTGGAAATGTTCGTGGGCGTAGGGGCGGCTCGCGTGCGTGATCTTTTCACCCAGGCCAAGAAAAATGCTCCCTGCATCATATTCATCGACGAAATAGACGCCGTGGGGCGGCACCGCGGTGCAGGGCTCGGCGGGGGGCACGACGAGCGTGAGCAAACCCTCAACCAGCTTCTCGTGGAGATGGACGGGTTTGAAGGCAACGAGGGCATCATCGTGATCGCCGCCACCAACCGTCCCGACATCCTGGACCCGGCCCTTCTGCGCCCGGGCCGCTTTGACCGGCAGGTGGTGGTACCTCCTCCGGATGTCAAAGGACGTGAAAAGATCCTCGAGGTCCACACCAAGAGAGTGCCTCTGGCTCCGGATGTGGATCTCTCCATCCTGGCCAAAGCCACGCCGGGGTTTACCGGGGCTGACCTTGAAAACCTGGTAAACGAAGCGGCTCTCATCGCTGCTCGCAAGGGAAAGTCCCAGGTGGATATGGAAGACTTCGAGGAAGCCAAAGACAAGATTCTCATGGGGCGGGAGCGAAAGACGGCCGTCATCAGCGAGGAAGAAAAGCGTATCACCGCCTATCACGAAGCCGGCCACACCATGGTGGCCAAGCTTCTCCCCGGAACGGATCCCGTTCACAAAGTAAGTATTATCCCGCGAGGCCAGGCCCTTGGTATAACCCAGCAGTTGCCCCTGGACGAGAGGCACACCTACCCCAAGGACTATCTCCTCAAAAGACTGATGGTCCTTCTGGGTGGTCGGGCCGCGGAAGAAATCGTCTTCAACGAGTGCACCACCGGAGCTGGCAACGACATCGAACGAGCCACCGAAATTGCCCGTCGCATGGTATGTGAGTGGGGCATGAGTGACAAACTCGGGCCGGTGGCTTTTGGTCAACGGCAAGAACACGTTTTCCTCGGGAAAGAGCTTTCCCAGGTCAAAAACTACAGTGAAGCTACCGCCCTCGCCATTGACAACGAAATACGGGAGATCGTACTCCAGTGTTACCAGAAGGCCAAAAGGCTTCTTGAGGAAAACATCGAGCTCTTGCACAAGCTTGCCAAAGCTCTCCTGGAGAAAGAGACCCTTGACGGACCGGCAATCGATGAAATTCTCGGGCTCAACAAGAATAAACCTGCGGAAGGAACGGCTTCGTAGGGATAATGCTTCCGCCTCTTAAGATTCGTGGAAGAGTATTTGAATGGGGCCGGCGTCCTTATCTCGTGGGGGTTTTGAACATTACCCCGGATTCCTTTTCCGATGGGGGCCTTTATCTTGCCCGGGACGCCGCCTTGAGGAGAACCGAAGATCTCATCGAAGCCGGAGCCGATATCATCGACGTAGGGGGGGAATCCACCCGCCCTTTTGCACGACCCGTTCCCGTAGAGGAGGAGCTCCGGCGGGTCATACCCGTCATCGAAGCCATCCGTAATCGTTTCGAAGAAATTCCCCTCTCCGTGGATACCTACAAGGCAAAAGTTGCGGAAGAGGCCCTCCTTGCCGGGGCAGACATCGTAAACGACATCAGCGCCATGCGTTTCGACCCGGAAATGGCCAAAGTGGTGGCCAGAAACAAGGCCCCGGTCATTCTCATGCATATGAAGGGAACCCCCCAGACGATGCAGGTCGACCCCACTTATGAAGACGTCCTTCAGGAGATCAAAAACTTCTTTGAAGAACGGGTCTCCTTTGCCGAAGAAAATGGCATAGGGCGAGAAAAGATCATCCTTGATCCCGGAATCGGTTTTGGCAAGCGGTTTGAGGACAATCTCAAGATCATCAAGCAGGTAGAGTATTTCAAAACTCTGCGTTTACCGGTGATGTTAGGACCTTCAAGAAAATCGTTTTTGGGCCAGATTGTGGGCAAGGAAGCTGCCGAGCGCGACCCGGCCACCATGGCCGTGGTGGCGTACGCCACCCTCAAGGGAGTAGACCTCCTGCGGGTGCATAATGTCTCCATGGCCAAAGACGTGATCCTCGTAATGGAGGCTTTGAAGGAGGTTCAGTGAAGGCCCTCATAACCCAGTATTTGAGCCTCCTTCGATGGCAGGACGTCCTCGATATCCTCATCGTAGCCTATCTCTTTTACCGTATCCTGCTTCTCATCCGTGGAACCCGGGCCGTTCAAATGGCGGCGGGGCTTGCAGTCCTGGTGGTGATGTACTTTATCGCCGGGCAATTCCAGCTCCTTACCCTTCACTGGCTTTTGGGAACCTTTCTTTCTTCCATCTTTCTGGTGGTCATCATCGTCTTTCAAGATGACATCCGGCGGGCCCTCATCCAGATGGGGCAGACCCCTTTCATTAAGGCCCGTACCGAATACAGCCAGGTCATCGAAGAAATTGTAAAGGCCGTGAGCATCCTCTCAGAAAAGAAGCTCGGGGCTCTTATCGTCATAGAGCGCAACATTGGTCTCGGAGAATTCATTGAAAGCGGCACGCCCCTTGAAGCGAAAGTGAGCCGAGATCTTTTGGTTGCCATCTTCCAGAAAAATTCTCCCCTGCACGACGGAGCCGTCATCATCAGGGACGGACGGGTGGCGGTCGCCGGGGCCATTCTTCCCCTTTCCACCAACCCCCACATCAGCCGTAGGCTGGGGACAAGACACCGGGCTGCCATAGGTATTTCCGAAGTGAGCGATGCGGTGGCCATCGTGGTCTCGGAAGAGACAGGGAGCATCTCCGTGGCCCTTGGCGGCAAAATCACCCGCGACATCACTCCCTCGGCCCTGAGACAGCTCCTTTTGAATGTTCTGGGGTTTGAAGACGGGCAAAATCGTTGGTGGCGGAGGCGGCTTTTTAAATGAACCCCTTCAGAGGGCTGAGCCAAAATCTCTTTCTCAAACTCCTCTCTCTGGCTTTTGCCGTCCTGCTATGGTTCTTTGTGGTCCTGGAAGACAAAGTCGAAAAGGAAGTCCCTGCCGAGATAAAAATCAAGAACATCCCCCAGGGTTTGATCCTGGTAAAGAAACCTCCCGAGTTTGTCATGGTGCATGTCAATGGCCCCAGAAGCATCCTTCGTAATCTCGAGAGGAATCCGCTTACCATTACTCTGAACCTGGAAGATTTTGGGCCAGGTAAGCACCTCATCAAGATCAAGGCCAAGTACCTCAATCTGCCGGCTGGCCTCAAGGTCATCAAGATCACTCCGCCTCAGATCGAAATTGTCCTGGAAAAGGTGGCCTCAAAAACCGTCCCCGTAGAGCCTGGTATCTACGGAAGCCCTCCTCCAGGATGGAAAATAGTGAGCATCCAGGTCAAACCCCAAAAAGTAAAGGTCTCTGGCCCCCAATCCGTAATAAGCAAACTCAAGCGTGTCAGAACCAAAGCCGTCGATATCAACGGGGCCACCAAAGACATCAAAAAAGAGGTTTCTCTCAACCTTCCGCCCCTGGTCAAAGCAGAGCCGGATAAGGTGGAGCTTTATGTCAAAATTGTGGAACACATCGTGACGCGAGAGATAAAAGATTTACCGGTACAGGTTCTAGGGCTCAAAAAGAAATTCAAAATCAAGCTGTATGCCGAAAAAGTGGACGTGGTCCTGCAGGGTCCGGAAAGGGTCCTCAAGACTCTTTCCGATCTGGAAATCGAAGCCTATATCGACGTCAGCCACCTGGCACCAGGGAGATACTGGTTGAAAGTGAAGCTTCGTGTTCCGCCAGAAATAAAGGTTCTCAAGGTGGAACCAGCCAAGATTCGGGCCCGAATATTTCGTTAAGGAGGCCTCTATGGGAAAACTCTTTGGAACCGATGGTATCAGAGGCAAGGCCAATCGCTGGCCCATGACTCCTGAAATAGCCCTCCAGGTAGGGCGCGCCGTCGGATATCTCTTTCGCAACAAAAAGGGGCGCCACCGGATCCTGATCGGCAAGGATACGAGGCTCTCGGGTTACCTCCTGGAAAACGCCATGGCCTCCGGGATCTGCTCCGTGGGAGCAGAAGCCCTGTTCGTTGGCCCCTTACCTACTCCGGCGATCGCCTTCCTGACCACCAGCATGCGCTGCGACGCGGGGGTGGTCATCTCCGCCTCCCACAACCCATACTATGACAACGGTATCAAGATCTTTGGGCGAGATGGTTTCAAGCTCTCCGACGAGCTTGAGGCCGAAATAGAAGACATGGTCCTCAATGAAAGCATCGCCTCCTTTCGGGCGGAAGACGACGAAATCGGAAGGGCCTATCGCCTGGAAGACGCACCCGGCCGTTACATCGTACACCTGAAACACACCTTCCCGAAAGAGCTCACCCTGGACGGTCTTAAGATCGTTCTGGATTGTGCCCACGGCGCCGCTTACAAAGTAGCACCAGCGGTCTTCGAGGAGCTGGGAGCTGAGGTGCTCAAGATCGGAGTTTCCCCAAACGGGGTCAACATCAACCTGGACTGCGGTGCCCTTCACCCGGAAGGGGTGATCGAAAAGGTCAAGACCGAAGGGGCAGATATCGGGATAGCCCTCGACGGCGATGCCGACCGGGTCATCATCGTGGATGAGAAAGGACAGATCGTTGACGGCGATCAGATACTGGCCCTTTGTGCCCGCCAGATGCAGAGAGAAGGTCGCCTCAAAGGAGGTGCGGTGGTGGCCACGGTGATGAGTAACATGGGCCTTGAAAAGGCCCTCAAAGAAATGGGCCTCAAACTCATAAGGACGAAAGTGGGAGACCGCTTCGTGGTGGAGAAGATGCGGAAAGGGGGCTACAACCTGGGAGGAGAACAATCGGGCCACATCATCTTTCTTGATCACGCCACCACGGGAGACGGTATTCTCGCGGCCCTCCAGGTACTTGCCATCATGAAAAAGAGCGCGAAACCTCTCTCGGAACTTGCTTTCCTTGAGAAGTATCCGCAAACACTCGTAAACGTAAAGGTAAGCGAAAAAGTGCCCCCTCACGAGATTCCGGGGCTTGAAGAACTCGTTTCAGACTTCGAAAGGGAGCTCGGGGAGGAAGGACGCATCCTTATTCGCCCCTCCGGCACGGAACCCAAATACCGGGTCATGGTGGAGGGCAGAGACGAAGAGAGGATTCAAGAGATTGCCTCGGTCATTGCAAGACACATCAAAGAGCAGCTTCCTTAAGGAACGGGAGCTTCCTCCCAGGAGATGGTCTCTATGTTTTCGAGAAGCAAAATTTCATCGATGATGCGGGCTTGCGGGATATCATCGGTGGTCCGGAGCCTTATCTTCACGGTGTGAATCCCCCGGCGAAGGTCGTAATAGAAATTGACCGCCTGGATCTCGGCATTGTAGCGCTTGAGGATCTCTGTAATTTCATCGAGCCTTTCGGAGGGGCAACGGCAGCTCACGGTGAGGACGGTATAGACGTCGTGCACGAAGGAAGGCCGAAAGAGACGCCTGAAAACATAGAGGAAGACGAGGCTGATGGACGTGGTCACGATGGCCGCGGCGTAGGCACCCATTCCTACTGCCAGCCCGATAGCATTTACGAGCCAGAGGCCCGCCGCGGTGGTCAAGCCTTTGACCTTCCCCTTGCCCTTGATGATGGCTCCGGCTCCCAGAAAGCCCATCCCCGCCACGGTGTAGGAGGGGATACGGGAAGGATCGAGCCTTATGGCGATCCCGGAGGAGGCTTGCCCGTAGCGCCTGGTAAGGTAGAGGGAAAGGAGCATCAGGAGACACGCGGCGGTGGCCACGATGATATTGGTGCGAAAGCCCGCAGCCTGACCGTGCCGCTCTCTTTCGTAGCCGATGGCCCCACCAAGCAGGGCTGCCAGGAGAAGTTTGCCCAAAATCTCAAGAAGCTCTGCCATTGTGATGGAATTTACTGGCCTCTATCTTTTCCGCAATCCTTGTCTAAGGGGAAATTTTTGTTACTATTTGGCCTGACCAAAGAAAAGGAGGGAGAAAATGGCCGAACTCCCCAAACTTGAAAAGAAACTCGAGAAGATGACCGTCAAAGAATTGCGTGAAATCGCCCTTCAGATTCCCGAGATCCAGGGTGTCCACGGGATGAACAAGGAAGAGCTCATCTCGGCCCTCAAAAAGGTGTACGGTATCGAAGAAAAACCACGCAAAGTGGGCGGAAGCATGCGAGAACTCAAGGCCAAGGTGGCGAAGTTCAAAGAGCTCGCTGCCCGCGCCAAAGCCGAGGGTGATCTCGAGCGTTACGAAAGATACCGCAAACTGGCCTCGCGTTTCAAGAAACGTACCCGCAAGCTGGCCCGTGTAGCGGCTTAAACGAGGATCTGATGAAGGCCCTTTACGAGACCAATTTCCCGGGGCTCAAACTCCTTCACAGGGGCAAGGTTCGAGATCTCTACGAAGTAGATGGCGACCTCCTCATGGTGGCCACCGATCGCATCTCGGCCTTCGACGTGGTCATGCCCACCCCTATTCCCGACAAGGGCAAGGTCCTCACCCAGCTTTCGGTCTTCTGGTTCGACTTTCTGAAAGACCTTGTTCCCAACCACCTGATAACCGCCGAAGTGGAAGACTTTCCCCCCGCCTGTAAGCCCTATGCCGAAGATCTCCGCCTCCGGAGCATGCTCGTCAGGAAGACCAAACCTCTCCCGGTAGAGTGCATCGTAAGGGGCTATCTTGCCGGTTCTGGTCTCAAGGAGTACCGCCACAGCGGAACGGTCTGCGGTATAAAACTCCCCGAAGGTCTCCAAGAGGCCGATAAGTTGCCTGAACCTATCTTCACCCCCTCCACCAAGGCCCAGGAGGGGCACGACGTCAACATCACCTTTGAGGAGTGTGCCCGTCTCATCGGCGAAGACCTGGCAAACAAAGTTCGGGAGCTCTCGCTTGAAATATACAAAAAGGCCGCCTCTTATGCCGAAGAGCGCGGCATAATCATTGCCGACACCAAATTCGAGTTCGGCCTCCTGGGGGACGAGCTCCTCCTTATCGACGAGGTCCTCACCCCAGATTCTTCCCGTTTCTGGCCCCGGGAAGATTACGAACCAGGGCGCCCCCAAAAGAGTTTCGACAAGCAATTTCTCAGGGACTGGCTGGAAGAAATCGGCTGGGACAAGAGGCCCCCGGCCCCGGAGCTTCCTCCAGACATTGTCGAAAAGACGAGGGCCCGTTACTTAGAAGCCTATAAAAGACTCACGGGAAAGGAACTCCCTGTTTGAAGTTCACACACCGCAGTCTCCCTCTAAAAGAAATTGTCTTTGACGACCATACCTTCTGCCTTTCTTATCCCTGCCGGGCCATGAATCTCATCTCTTCTATCGATCTGGTGGGGATCATAAACCCTCCGGTGGTGCGGGAAGTTGCCGAAGGTTATCAAATCGTTTGCGGGAGAGGGCGTTTGGAAGCCGCTCGCAAACTGGGGCATGCGGAGACGATCTGCAAGGTGCTTCCCCCCTGGGTGGACGATCTCTCCTGCCTGGCCATCGCCTTCGAGGAAAACATCACTACCAGAGGTTTCAATCTGGTGGAAAAGGCCCTGGTGGTGGAAAAATTCCTTAACTATCTTCCGGACGAAGAAGTCATCAAAAACGTCCTGCCGCGCCTGGGGCTAAAGCCTCACTATCACCACCTTGAAACTCTTCAGAAAATAAACTTTCTGGAGGACGAGGCCAAGAAACTTCTGGCCACCGAGGAACTAAATCCCCAGGTAGCGGTAAAACTCCTGGATTGGGACGAAAAAAGTCGCCAGAGTTTCTTGAAACTTGTCTCTGAGCTGCGCTTGAGCTTTTCCCGCCAGCGGGAGATCCTGGAGCTGCTGGAAGATTGGCACCGCAAAGAGGGACTCTCTCCGGCAGAAATCCTCGAAGGAGAAGAAATCCGAGAATGCCTCATCGACGAAAAATTGAACCCCCCTCAGAAGGCCGAAAGGCTACAGCAGATATTGCGAGAAAGACTCTATCCCACCCTTGAAGAGGCGAAGAAGCGTCTCGAAACCATAAACAAAAAGCTCGCGCGGGAAGGTGCGCGCTTGCGACCCTCTCCCTCCTTTGAGAAAAACTTCTGGCGACTGGAGGTCATCTTCCAAAACGTCCAGGAGCTCCAGGAGAAGTGGCCCCAACTGCTCGCCCAGCTCTCCCACCTTGAGGACTAGCCTGAATCTCTCTGCTTAAAAACAGAAAGAAGGCGTAGAATTCTTCCAGCGGAGCCCCTCCCCTTTTGAGCTTACTATCCACGGTGACAAGAGCGGAAAATATGGCCGGAAACCTCTCCGGAGAGAGATGGCTTGCGAGAGGAAGCATCTTGAAGACAGCGTAGGGATGGAACTTGGCGAGAGACCTGGGGGGATGCTCCGGGAAGAGCTCTTTCAGAACCTCTTTGAAGCGCTCTCGAAAGGGAATGTATTTTTTCTGGAATCGGGAAAGTTCCGGGGCTTTCTGGAGGACTTCAGAGAGCAAATAGAGACGTTTGAAATAGGTAATGAGGGTGGAAAGGAGCGCCAAAGGGTGTATCCCCTGGGTCAAAAGCTCCTCCAGGGTCTTCAGGGCCCCCTCCGGACCATGCTTGAGATAGGTCTCGACGAGGGCATAGAGGGCGCTTTCTGGTCGCGGTGAAACCACCTCTCGCAGATCATCTTCGGTGATGATGGGCCGATCGCCCACGTAGAGGGAGAGCTTTTCGATTTCCTGCTCAAGAGCGTGGAGATCCTCTCCCACCAGGGCAACCAGCTCCTCGGCGGCTTTGCGGTCCATCTTTTTCCCGAAGGTGGCCAGGATTTCGGGAATTTCGTACCGCAGCAAATCCCGCTCCCTTTGCTCCGGAAGAGGCACTATGACGCCCTTTTCCAGGGCGTAAAGATAAAGGGGATGATTTTCCCGGAGTTTTTGGAAGACGGCAAGAATGGTAAGCCAGCTCTTGGCCTTTTCGAGGAAACTTATGAAGTCTTCGTCGAACCGCGCAAGGGCATTTTCCGCCCCCTCCAGGACGAAGATCTTGCGGCCCAGGAGACACGGGGTGCCAAAGAGAGCTTTCAGGTCCTGAGGGGCTTTCTCAGAGAGATCCAGGCTTTGAACTTCCTGGCCCAGATCGCGAAAATGCTTTGTAAGCCGCCTTGAAAGATCCTGTGCCAGGGGCAAATCTCCCACAAAGAGGTAAACCGGGGCTATTCTTCCCTGGGAGGCAAGAGAGAGAAGCTTCTCAAAATGGGGGCGTTTGAAGACAGGCACGAAATAATTTTTACCCCAAAAGGGCTTGAGGCTAAAGATGAAAGATATCCCCAGGCGTGCTATCAAGTACTGCAAAAAATTTAGAGGAGGGAGTCATGACCCTGAAAGTGGTGTTGCACGTCCCCGATTCGACACGTTACAAGGTGGCCCTGAACATGGGAGTCAATTTCCTGAAGACCAGGCAGGAAGGAGAAAAACTCGAAGCTCGCCTCCTGGTAAACGCCCAGGGAATCACCATACTCCTGGAAGATTTTCCTCCTGAGATCCAAAACAAGATGGAAGAGTTCCTCAAGCTCGGCGGAGAAATATACTTCTGTGAAAATGCCATGCGAGCCTTCAATGTGCCAAGGGAGAGAGTTCCCAACCAAACCAGGACGGTTCCGGCAGGAATAAGGGCTCTGGTGGAGTGGCAGGCAGAAGGTTGGGCTTACGTCCGACCTTAAGGTGTTTGCTTCTCAATTAAGCCCTTGTTAGGTTAGAGGACGAAAAAAGAATTTCAGGAGGCCAGAAATGAACGAGACTATCCCGGGGCTTTCCCAAACCGGAGGAGACCGCAGCACCGTCCTGGAACACCAGGAGCGCCGACTACAGGAACAGCTCTCCAAAATCCGCCACAAGATCATGGTCATGTCCGGGAAAGGTGGAGTCGGTAAGAGCTCGGTGGCGGTAAACCTTGCCATCGGCCTTTCCCTACAGGATTTCATGGTCGGCCTTTTGGATGTGGACCTCCACGGTCCCAACGTTCCAAAGATGCTGGGTTTACGTCGCGGTCGTCTCCAGCGCCGCCCCGATGGCCGTATCGGAGCCATTACCTATTCTCCCAACCTCAAATTCCTTTCCGTCGAGCCGCTTCTTCCCCAGGAAGACTCGGCGGTAATCTGGCGCGGGCCGTTGAAGATCTCTGCCATCCGGCAGTTCATTGCCGACATCGATTGGGGGAAACTCGATTATCTCATTATCGATGCTCCCCCCGGCACCGGAGACGAGCCCCTCACCGTGGCCAAGACCATTCCCGACGCCTACGCTCTTCTCGTCACCACGCCCCAGGAAGTTTCCCTCATAGACGTGCGGAAATCTTACAATTTCTGCCGCAAGGTGAAGATGCGCATCCTCGGACTGGTGGAAAACATGAGCGGCTTCATTTGCCCCCACTGTGGTAAAGAAGTCGACCTCTTCAAACGCGGCGGAGGAGAGAAGCTGGCCGAAGAGCTCGGCATCAGGTTCCTCGGTCGTATTCCGGTGGATCCTCGTGTGGTCGCCGCAGGCGATGCCGGAAAACCCGTAATCGCAGCTTACCCAGAATCCAAGACAGCCGAAGCTTTCGAGGAGCTGGTGAGAAACGTGGTCGCCGCCACGGAGGAACTCTACCGGGATGTAGAAGAAGGCCGTTACATGAGAATCGCCGTTCCGGTGGAAGGGCCGGTGGTGACCGATCTGGAAAAGGCCGATCTCTTCGCCATCTACGATATCGAAAAGGGCCAGGTAAAGGTAAAAGACGTGGCCAGGAAACCCGAAGACACCGCCCTTGACATCTGGCTCAAAGAGCAGGTGGTTACCCATCTCATCGCTCCGGCGGTTCCCCAGGAGATGAAAGACCGCCTCCAAAATGTTGGCGTTCGGCTGGTGGAAGGAATACACCCCAAGATCAAGGCCGACATGGCAATCCAAGACTATCTCGCAGGAATCCTAAAATAGCACCGTAAAATACCTGAAAGATCAGAATTCGGCCCCCATTTCGGGGGCTTTTTTGTTTCTCGATCGTCCTTATCTTCTGGATAGAAATCTCTCTTAGGAGGTGGAGAATGGAACTTTATCTCATGCAACACGGAAAAGCCCTTCCCGAATCAGAAGATCCGGTTCGTCCCCTTTCTCCGGAAGGACGAGAGGAAATAAGACTCAGTGCCAAGGCCCTGGCCAAGATGGGGCTCAGTTTCGATTTGATTCTCTGCAGCACCAAAACTCGTGCCAAGGAAACGGCGGAGATCGTCGCCGAAGAGACGGGATATCCGGTGGAAAAAATAAAAGAATACGCCGAATTCAAGCCCCTCGGCCCGCCAGAGGAAGCCATCAAAATTCTCAAAGAGCACGGAGACGCCAGAAGGGTCTTCATTGCAGGGCACCTTCCATCTCTGGCTGAGATAGCCTCCTACCTCTTAGGAGGAGAAAAAAAGGTCAAAGTGCATTTCGAATTCGGGGGCCTTTGCCGCATCGATACCGACCTAACCCCGGGAGAAGGCGAAATAATCTATCTTTTACTCCCGGAGCAGCTGGCTCTAATCGCCGAAGAGCTCGTCGAAGAATAGGAGATCCTCTTCGCGCACCGGCCCCAAGAGCACGAGGGCCGGTCTTTCGCCGAAGATATTCCTGGTAAAGGAGGCGATCTCCCGCGAAGAAAGAGAGACCAAACGCTCCAGGGTCTCCTCGAAGGGGACGTAGCGACCAAAGAGAATTTCGTTCCTGGCAAGACGGGTCATGCGGGTCTCCAGGCTATCGGAAGAGAGGAGAAGAGCGCTCTTGAGGTGTTCGAAGGCGGCTTCCTGTTCTTCCTGCTGGATTTTGCCCTCCGAAAGGGCCCTTATCTCCCGCGAGATGATGGCAAGTGTTTCGCGAAGATTGTCCTTTTCAACGGCAGCGTAGACACCAAGTACTCCCGTGTCTTCATAAAGAGAAAGGTAAGAATAGATGGAGTAAGCAAGCCCCCTCTTCTCTCGAACCTCCTGGAAGAGGCGGGAACTCATGTTCCCACCGAGAAGCGTGTTGAGGTAGAGCGCGGCGTAACGCGCTTCATCTCTGGCCCCCGGTGTAGGAACTCCTAAAACGAAGTGCACCTGCTCCAGCTCACGAAAATGAACCTTTACGCCTCTTCGAGCCCGTGGTGGATGGCGATCAGGCGGGAAACACCGTCTCAACTTTTTCACATAACTTTCGACCAGCTCGCAAAATTCTTCATGCTCAACCTTTCCCGTTGCTATGAGGTAAAGATTGGGGGAACCATAGTGACGCCCAAAATACGAGAGGACGTCTTCTCTTGTGAAGCGGGAGACGGTCTCCCAGTCCCCCAGAATGGATCGTCCGAGGGGATCGTCTCCCCAGAGGAAGGCCCCAAAGAGCTCGTGGACAAGTTCTTCAGGTGAGTCCTCCACCATCTTTATCTCCTGCAGGACGACCTGTTTCTCACGGGCAAGATCTTCTTCGTCGAAACGCGAACAAAAGAGGATATCGGTAAAGAGATCCAGGATTTGAGAGAGGTCCTCCGGAAGCACCTTGGCGTGGAAACAGGTCTGTTCCTTGGTGGTGAAGGCGTTGGAATATCCCCCCAGGCGATCCAGCTCCTTTGCTATTTCAAGGGCCGAGCGCCTGAGAGTCCCCTTAAAGAGCATGTGTTCTATGAAGTGCGTCAATCCGGCCTCGTGTGGAGCCTCGTCTCGGCTCCCGACATTTATCCAGAAGCCCAGGGAAACCGTGGGGAAGCCTTCCAGCTGTTCCGTCAAAACCTTGAGGCCCGATGGTAAAGTGCTTTTGGAGAATTTAATTCGCATGGTCTCTGAAATAGCGGGCTCTGCGGATTTAGCAAGCGTTTTTGTTTTATGGGATTCTTTGACTTTTTGGGGTATATAAGGGGAAACTTCCAAGGAGGGTGGAAATGGCTTTTATTCCTTTCTTTATAGTTTTTACCATTCTCTTCCTGGCTTCATCTTTACGGGTTCTCAAGGAGTATGAAAGAGGAGTCATCTTCCGCCTGGGGCGGCTGATCGGCGTCAAAGGGCCGGGGCTCATAATTCTGATCCCCGTTATTGACAGGATGGTCAAAGTCGATCTTCGTACCATCACTTTAGACGTCCCTCCTCAAGAGGTTATCACCCGCGACAACGTTTCGGTCTCTGTAAGCGCGGTGGTCTACTTCCGGGTGGTAGACGCGGCAAAGGCCGTGGTGCAGGTGGAAAATTATTACTTTGCCACGAGTCAGCTGGCCCAGACCACTCTCAGGAGTATCTGCGGCCAGGCTGAGCTCGACGAACTCCTTTCCGAGCGGGAAAAGCTGAACATGAGAATTCAGGAGATCCTCGACGCTGATACCGAACCCTGGGGGGTCAAGGTCTCCAAGGTGGAAATCAAAGAGATCGACCTTCCCGACGAGATGAAAAGGGCCATGGCCAAACAGGCGGAAGCAGAGCGTGAGAGACGCTCCAAGATCATCAACGCCGAGGGTGAACTCCAGGCCGCCGAAAAACTCCTCCAGGCAGCCCAGCTTATGGAACGCTCACCCATCACCATCCAGTTGCGCTATCTACAAACCCTTCGAGAGGTGGCGGCTGAAAACAATTCCGTTACCCTTTTCCCGATTCCCATCGATCTCTTCAAACCTTTCCTCGAAGGACAAAAAAAGCAAAAAGATTAAGTGGTTTAGGCCCGCCAACAAAAGACCGAAAAATAAAACAGCATGGCGGGCCTGAACCAAACTCAGGAATACCCTGTTCCGCTTCTCCATGACCCTCTTACCGGCTTCTGGAACGAAGAAGGATTCGTCAAAAAGTTGACCGAATTGATCAAAAAAGGTGCTCCAACCTGTGCCTGATAGGCATAAAGCTCAACACCATTTTGAACATCCAAAAAACATACGGGCAGGAAATTTCCAAATATTACATCAAGGCCTTCTCGAGAAAGATCAAGATAATGTTCAAAAACGATCTGTTGAGGGCCTATATCAGGCCCAACATATTTCTCAATATCATAAAAATCAGAAAGGAAGAGTTAAAAGCCTTTCTGGAAAACACAAAAAGTTTTCTCTCAACACCCATTCCATTCAAAGGAGGGCTACTGCCGACTCATATCTTTCTAACCTGTTGCACGATAGACAGAAACTCTGCAAACGCAAAGGGTATATTGGATACCGTGTTAAAGGTGCTTTTTGAAGGAAAGAAGAGCATTTTTGACCTAAACCGTGAATGGAAGACCATCAAGAAAAACTTGCCAACCTATCTGAATTTCACCAAAAAGATCATAATGGGCGAAATCGGATTTGCCTTACAACCTGTAAAAGATGGCAATAATAAGATCGTCTTTTACGAAGCTCTAGCCAGAATGCCAAAAGAAGAATCAACGGAAATCTTGGCAGCACAAAAGTTTCTGTCGGTAGCTCAAAGACTATCTCTAAAGGGGGACATAGAACGCACAATACTTTACAAAGTGATTTTCTTTCTGAAGCAGTACCCAAAGATAAAACACATTTCCATAAACATCTCTCCAGATTATCTCTTTGGCGATTTTGAAAGAGACCTGAAATACTTTCTGCAGGAACTGAAAGTAAAGCCCGAAAGGATTTGGTTTGAAATAACAGAACAGTCCGAAAAATCTATCGCCGATTTCAATTTCAAAGAAAAATTAATAAAACTGAGAAACAAGGGGTTCAAAATAATACTGGACGACTTTGGGCAGTTCCATTCCAATATCAACATCCTCAAAGAGTTCAATTGGGACATCGTCAAAATAGACGGCAATTTCATCAAAAACATCCTGGAAAACAAATTTGACCTCATGTTTATAAAGTTTTTGGTAGAACTGGCCAAGAACAAGAAGTTTAAGCTGGTAGCAGAATTCGTTGAAAACGAGGAAATAGCATCGAAACTCAGAGAAATAGGCGTGCACCTCTTGCAGGGTTATTATTGCGGTCGTCCTTCTTTCATTCCTTTGAGTCAAAAGATCATTCCACCTCTCATCTTTCTCAGATGATCAAAACATCTTTGCCTGCAGAAGGCACTTTCTCTTTCCTTTTTTGTAATTTCAACCAGATCTCAAGGGCTTCCTCCCAATAAATATTTTTGCCAGGCTGAAATTCGTGATAAAAAACTTAAAAAGTCTCCCACAAGTAAGTTATGGAGGAGTAAAAGATGGATCATTCCCAGATCATCGAACAACTGGATACGTTTTTCATCGGCAACGAGATCGACCCCGAAACCTCAAAACCAAGGCCCGAACCCCTCCTTTACAAGAACAAATATCTCACCACCCACGCTGCCATCATCGGCATGACCGGCAGCGGAAAGACGGGCCTGGGGATAAGCCTCATAGAAGAAGCCGCGCTCGACAACATCCCCGTCATCGTCATCGACCCCAAGGGAGACATGGGAAATCTGATGCTGGCCTTTCCGGAGCTCCGTCCGGAGGACTTCCGGCCGTGGATAGACGAGGCCGAAGCTGCCGCCAAGGGTATGACTCCGGAAGAGCTTGCGGAGAAGACCGCCAAACTCTGGCGAAAAGGCCTCACCGAGTCGGGCCAGTTCCCGGAAAGGATCGCCCGTTACGTGGCCAAAACGGAAAGACGCATCTATACTCCCGGGGCCCTGGCCGGGGTCCCTGTTTCCATCCTGGGAGACTTCTCTCCCCCGGAGGCTTCGGTATTGAACGACGTGGACACCCTGAACAGCCTCATCGATTCCACGGTTACCGGCCTGCTGGCTCTGGCAGGTATCGAAGCCGAACCCCTGAAGAGCCGGGAGCATCTCCTCGTCTCCTCTCTTTTTCTCTATTTCTGGCGGCGGAATCAGGGGCTGACCCTGGAAGCCCTCATTGGCAACATCATCAACCCCCCGTTTGAAAAGCTCGGCGTCCTTCCTCTGGAAGTGGTCTATCCCTCCAAGGATCGGATGGAGCTGGCCATGGCCTTCAACACGGTGCTGGCAAGCCCAAGCTTCTCCTCCTGGCTCAAGGGAGAGCCTTTGGACATCGGCAAACTGATGTTCACCCCCGACGGCCGCCCCAAGATCTCCATCTTCACCCTCTCTCATCTCAGTGAGAACGAGAGGCAATTCTTCGTCACCATTCTGCTGGGAAGGTTCCTCAACTGGCTCCGAAGACAACCGGGCTCCTCCAACCTGAAGGTCATGCTCTACATGGACGAGATCACTGGCTACTTCCCTCCGGTGGCTACTCCCCCTACCAAACGCCCCATGCTCCTCCTCCTCAAACAGGCCCGGGCCTTCGGGGCCGGGATCGTCCTGGCCACCCAGAACCCGGTAGATCTGGATTACAAGGGCCTTTCAAACATTGGCACCTGGTTCATCGGCAGACTCCAGACCCGGCAGGACCAGGACCGGGTGATAGACGGGTTGAAATCGGCTTCCTCAAGCGCCCTCGACGAGAGCCAGATAAGGCAGATTCTTTCCTCCCTCCCCAAGCGGACCTTCCTCCTGCGCTCCGTGCACCTGGAGAAACCGCTCATCTTCAAGACCCGCTGGGTGATGTCCTTTCTGAGAGGCCCCCTTACTTTGGAGAACATAAAGCGCCTCACCAAATCTTCCGCCACCTCGGGAGAAGAAGCTACTCCGAGCCCGGCAACCCCTGGCGCCCCGGAGGCCACCGCCCCGCTGACAAACGTCTTCAAACAGCCGTGGGCCACTTCCTCCACCCCCTCCTCTGCCCCCATGCTCCCCAAGACCATTCCTCAGTTTTATCTCGTCCCTCCGGTGGCCGCAGACGAATTCCTCCTCGAGCCCGGGCTCGCAGCCACGGCGGAGGTGCGATTTTTCGACAGCCGGCGCAACATAGACGTGGTTGAAAAGAAGTCCGTCTTCCTGCCTCTTTACGAAGACTTCCAGGAACCCCAATGGGAAGAAGCTGAACCTCTGGAGGCCGAGAAGGAAGACCTCTCCCCGAGCCCCCCTTCCAACGCCTCCTATGCGCCTTTGCCCGCCGCCATCCTGAACGCCAGATCTTTGAGCCCCTTCGTCAAATCCTGGAAGGACTATCTCTACCACAACTCGAGGCTCAAACTGTACCGCGTCCGCAAGCTGAAGATAGAATCCCGCCCCGGGCAAGACCTGGAAGAATTCAAGGCCGAGGTGATGAATCTGCTGAAAGAAAAGAAAGCCCAGGCCATAGAGAAACTCGAGGAGAAGTACCGCAAGAAATATCAAAAGCTCGAGGATAGACTGGAGCGGGCCCTCCACCGACTCGAAAAGGAAAAGGCCGACGTCTCCACGAGGAGTGTGGATACCGTGGTCTCCTTTGGCGTGGCCATCCTGGGAGCCCTCTTCGGCAGAAAGGCCCTTTCTTCCAGCACGGCCACCCGGGCCGGAAGGGGAATCAGGAGTGCCACGCGCATGATGCGCGAGAAGGAGGATGTCAAACGGGCCGAAGAAGAAGTAGAACGCCTGCGGCAACAAATAGAAGCGCTTGAAGAAGAGCTCCGTCAGGAAATCGAGAAACTTTCCGAGAAATTCTCCCTGGAAAACTTCGAGATCGAGACCTTCTACCTGCGGCCCAGGCGGAGCGATATCCTGCAACCCAAGGTCTTCCTGCTCTGGGAGGCCACTCCCATTGGAAGCCCGTGAGGAGGCCGGGATGAAGCTTCCCCAGACCAAGCTTCCGCTCACGGAAAACGCCCTCATCGTGCTGGCCAGGCGTTATCTCATCCGCGACGAGAAAGGCGCCCCCATCGAGACGCCGGAAGAGATGTTCCGCCGCGTGGCCCGCACCGTGGCGGCGGCGGACCTCCTTTACGACAAGAAGGCCGACCTCGAAGAGCTCGAGGAGCTCTTCTACCGCCTCATGACAAGCCTCGACTTCCTCCCCAACTCCCCCACCCTCATGAACGCCGGCCGCGAGCTCGGCCAGCTCTCGGCGTGTTTCGTGCTGCCCATCGA
>JAADDY010000063.1 GCA_013153725.1 Thermodesulfobacteriota bacterium | reverse complement strand
AGTCAAGAATTATTTTTCTTGAGACTTTGCCGGTGGCGCGGTATCCTTGAAGGAGATCTCTTCGGGGAGGTGGCGATGGCCGATTTTGTTCACCTGCACCTGCACACGGAATGGAGCCTTCTTGACGGGGCGATCAGGCTCAAGGATCTCTTCCCGCTGGCCAAGGAGTACGGCTATGAGAGTGTGGCCATTACCGACCACGGAAGCCTCTTCGGCCTGGTGCACTTCTATGAGATGGCCAAGGAGTACGGTATCAAGCCCATTCTGGGCTGCGAGGTCTACGTGGCCCCGGGCTCGCGCTTTGACCGGAAGGCCAAAAGTGCCCATGAGGCCGGCTATCATCTGATTCTCCTTTGCGAGAACGAGACCGGCTATCGCAACCTCTTGAAGCTCATCACTTTTGCCAATCTGGAAGGCTTCTACTGGAAACCCCGGGTGGACAAGGAACTTTTGGCCCAATACAACGAGGGTCTGATCGCCCTTTCGGCCTGCCTTCACGGGGAAGTGGCGGCGGCGGTGTTGCGGGGGCAGAAGGAGAGGGCGCGAGAGCTGGCCCGCGAATACGCCCGTCTTTTTCCGGGGAGATTCTATCTTGAAGTCCAGGAAAACGATCTTCCCGAGCAGAAGGCGGTGAACGAAGCCCTGGTCGAGATCGCCGAGGATCTCGGCCTTCCCCTGGTGGCCACCAACGATTGTCATTATCTCCGCGCCGAAGACGCCCGGGTGCATGACGTCCTCCTCTGCATCCAGACCAACCGGGTGGTTACCGACGAAAACCGCATGCGTTTTTCCACCGACAAGCTCTACTTCGCCTCTCCCGAAGAGATGAAAGAGCGCTTCTCCTGGGCCCCGGAGGCCCTTGCCAACACCCTGGCCATCGCCGAGAGGTGCAACGTGGAGCTTGAGCTCGGGAGATACCACTTTCCCCGCTATCCCATCCCCGAAGGGAAGACCTACGAAGAGGTCTTCGAAGAAAAGGCCCGGGAGGGCTTCGAGAGGCGGCTCAAAGAGCTCAAGGAATGGCCGGGGCTTGCCGCGAGCGAGCAGGAGTACCGAAACCGGCTGGAGTATGAGCTTGAAGTCATCAAGCAAAAGGGGTTTGCAAGCTACTTTCTGGTGGTCTCGGACTTCATCTCCTGGGCCAAGGAGCACGCTATCCCGGTGGGGCCGGGGCGTGGCTCGGCAGCGGGTTCCCTCGTGGCCTTCTCCATGGGGATCACCAATCTCGATCCCATCCGTTACGGCCTCCTCTTCGAACGTTTCTTGAACGCGGAGCGGGCGAGTCTTCCTGACATAGACGTCGACTTTTGCATGCAGCGCCGGGAGGAAGTGATCCGTTACGTGCGCGAAAAGTATGGTGGCTGGGAATACGTGGCCCAGATCGCCACCTTTGGGCAGATGAAGGCCCGGGCGGTGGTGCGCGACGTGGGGCGGGCCCTGGGGATGCCCTATCCGCAGGTGGACAAGATCGCCAAACTCATCCCGGAAACCCCTGGGATAAAACTCAAAGACGCTCTCGCGGCAGAACCCCGCCTGCGAGAGCTCGTGGAGAAGGACGAAAAGGTACGCGAGCTCATCTCCATCGCCCTGGCGCTTGAGGGCCTTCCCCGGCATTCTTCCACCCACGCCGCCGGGGTGGTGATCTCAGACGCCCCCATCACCAACTACTGCCCGCTGATGAAGGGTGAAGAGGACGAAATCGTCACCCAGTTCGACATGAAGGCCGTCGAAAAGGTGGGCCTCATCAAGTTCGACTTTCTGGGGCTCAAGACTCTCACCATCATCGACCACGCCGTGCGCCTGGCGCGGGAGCATTACGGAGCCGAGATAGATCTCGACCGCCTCCCCCTCGACGACGAGAAGACTTACGAGCTTCTTCGCCGCGGAGACACCGATGGCGTGTTCCAGCTGGAATCTGCGGGTATGAAGGAGCTTCTGGTCCGGATGCGACCCTCGGAGTTCAACGACCTCATCGCCATTCTAGCCCTTTATCGCCCCGGGCCCCTTGAGTCTGGCATGGTGGACCAGTATGTCAAGGCCAAACACGGCGAGATCGAGGTCAAATACCTCCTTCCGGAGCTTGAGCCCATCCTCAAGGAGACCTACGGCGTGATCGTCTACCAGGAACAGGTCATGAAGATCGCCCAGGTCCTGGCGGGTTACAGCCTGGGGGAGGCCGATATCCTGCGCCGGGCCATGGGCAAGAAAAAGCCCGAAGTTATGGCGGCCCAGAAAGAGCGCTTCGTCAAAGGGGCGGTGGAAAGGGGTATCCCTGAGGACAAGGCCGTCCAGATCTTTGACCTGATGGCGAAGTTTGCGGGCTATGGTTTCAACAAGAGTCACTCCGCCGCTTACGCCCTGGTGGCTTACCAGACGGCCTATCTCAAGGCCCATTATCCCATCTGCTATATGACGGCCCTCCTCTCTTACGAAATGGGCAATACGGACCAGGTGGTCAAATATGTCTCCGTCTGCAAGAAGATGGGGATCGAGATCCTGCCACCAGATATCAACGAGAGCGAGGTAGGTTTTTCTATCAAGGAGGGTAAGATCCGCTTCGGGCTGGCGGCGGTGAAGAACGTGGGCGAGGGGGCCATCGAGGAGATCATCAGGGCGCGCGAGGAAGGAGGCCCTTTCAAGTCCTTTGAGGACTTCTGCCTCCGGGTGGACCTCAAGAAGGTAAACAAGCGGGTCATAGAGGCCCTCATCAAGGCCGGGGCCTTCGACTCTCTCGGTGTTACCCGGGCGGCCCTCTTTAACGTCCTCGAAAAGATGCTCGACTGGGTGCAGAGCCGGCGCAAGGCCCTGGACCAGGGACAGAAATCCATCTTTGACCTCATGCCAGCCAGAGAGACCGAAGCCCAGGGGCCTTTTGCGATTCCCGATGTTCCGGAGTGGCCCTCCAACGAAAAACTAAAATACGAAAGGGAGGCGCTGGGTTTCTACTTTAGCGGCCATCCTCTGGAGCCTTACCGGGAATGGCTAGCTCTCATCACGCCGTATCAAATCTCGAAACTCAAGGATCTCCCGGGTGGCCAGAAGGTGGCTCTGGGAGGAGCGATCTCAGAGGCCAAGGTCAAGACCACCCGCCGGGGCGATCGCATGGCCATTCTCAAGCTGGAAGACGGCGAAGAGAGCCTCGAAGTCCTGGTGTTTCCGGAACTTTTCCGTCAAACCGAAGATTTGATCGAGGAGAAGGGTCTGGTCTTCGTTACGGGGCGCTTTGAAAAGGACGAAAGAGGGCCCAAGATCCTGGCGGAGAAGCTGGTGCCCCTTGAGAAGGCCCCGGAGGTCCTCTCGGGGAAGATTCAGCTCTTGCTCGAAGGGGAAAAAATTAACGTTTCTCAGCTCAAAGCCCTTCGTGATATACTTTCCGAAGGGAGAGGCAAGTTTCCCGTGGAGCTGGTGCTCAGGTTTGCCGAGGGTGAAGTGGTGCTCGATCTCGACGGGAGCTTTAGGGTCGATCCCCTGCCGGAGCTTGCGAAGAATTTCAAGGACCTCCTGGGGTACGTACCCCTGCGAGTAAGAGCCCAACTTTAGGAGGGAACATGGCTCCTGGCCTGGTATCTTGCCAATGTGATCAAGGTGTTTGCGAGTGCCAGACGGACGTCTTCAAGCCCGAACGGGAAAGGATCGTCCGCTTCCTGATCGAAGAGAAGGGTTATCGGCCGGAGGAGATCAAGCTCCTGGTGCCGCTTACGGTGGAGATTCCGGGAAAGCGTCTTCACACCAAGGCCGATATCGTGGTGGAGCTCGAAGGCCGGCCCGCCATCTGTATTCGCCTCCACGAGGGTTCGGTGGTGAGCCGTGAGCGCGGCACCATCGCCGCGGCGAGGCTCCTGAACCCCGAGGCCCCGCCTCCCATCTGCGTGCAGACCAATGGCCAGGAATATTCCATCCTTGACACCTACACCAAGAAATCTCTGGGAGAGAGGCTCGAGGACCTTCCCTCCCGGGAGGAAATGTTGAAGATTCTGAGAGAGAAGCCCCCGAGGCCCCTTTCTCCGAAACAGATCGAAGCGGAGCAAAAGATTCTCTTCTTCTACGATGGTATCGGGTGACCGGGAAGCGTGCAGGTAGAGGATCTACCGCAGGGAAAAGATGGCTGCTAAAGAATTCGAGCCGGGTTATCTAAAACTCCTCCGAGAAGGCAAACTGAAGGAACGGGTGGAGCTCCTCAAGGAGCGTCTCTCAAGTTGTGACCTCTGCCCTCACGAATGCGGGGTCAACCGTCTGAAGGGCGAGAAGGGCTTTTGCCGCGTGCTGGATAAGCCTCTGGTTTCGAGCTACGGCCCCCATTTTGGTGAAGAAAGGCCGCTCGTGGGTTACGGTGGTTCGGGGACGATCTTTTTCACCTACTGCAACATGGCCTGTGTCTATTGCCAGAACTGGGAAATAAGCCATCTGGGCTCCGGAGAGGAGACCACTACCGAGGAGCTGGCCCGCATGATGCTCGCCCTCCAGGCCCGCGGTTGCCACAACATCAATTTCGTTACCCCCACGCACCAGATCGCCTTCATCGTGGAGGCGGTGCTTCTTGCGGCGGAACGGGGGCTTCATCTTCCCCTGGTCTACAATTGCGGAGGCTACGAGAAGGTAGAAACACTCCAGATTTTGGACGGCATCATCGATATTTACATGCCAGATTTCAAGTACTGGGACGAAAAGATCGCCCTCAAGCTCTCCAAGGTTCCGCGTTACCCCCAGGTGGCCCGGGCGGCCATCAAGGAGATGCACCGCCAGGTGGGAGACCTTGAGCTTGACGAGGAGTTCATTGCCAGACGTGGCCTGATTATTCGTCACCTGGTTCTGCCAGGGGGGCTTGCGGGCACGAAGGAGATCCTGAGGTGGATCGCCAGGGAGATATCTCCCAACACTTACGTCAACATCATGGATCAGTACTATCCCTGCGGGGACGCCTGGAAGTATCCCCCGCTTGATCGGCGTATCACGAAGGAAGAGTACGAAGAGGCCCTGCTGGCGGCCAAAGAGGCCGGGCTAAAACGTCTTGATGATCGTGTGGAACAGCGCCTGCTCTGGCTTTCTTTCTGATGTCTGATATCTACGCCATCGGTGATATACATGGTTGCCTGTGGGCCCTGGAAGCCCTGCTTGAAAAGTTACCCCTCAAGTGGGGGGAGGATTATCTTGTCTTCCTTGGGGATTACATCGACCGGGGGCCGGACCCTCGAAAGGTGCTCGAAGTGATCATGGAGCTCAAGGAGACTTATCCGGAGCGCGTGATTCCACTCCTGGGAAATCACGAGTGGATGTTTCTTCGCTATCTGGAAGGTGTGGAGACAGAGGCCTATCTTTTAAACGGCGGGGAGTTGACTTTACTCCAGTTCATGGAAGGAGGCGTCCTGCGCATTCCCGAAGAGGTGATAACCTTCTTGAAAGGGCTTCCGCCTTATTTCGAGACGGAGAAGTACATCTTTGTGCACGCGGGTCTGCGCCCGGGCAAACCTCTTTCAGAGCAAAAGCTCGAAGATTTGCTCTTCATTCGCAACGAATTCATCTATTCCGACTACGACTGGGGAAAGAGGGTCATCTTTGCCCATACTTCCTTTCCGCGTCCTTTTCTGGCGCCCAACAAGATCGGCATCGATACCGGCTGTGTCTATGGCGGTGAACTTACGGCTCTGGTTTTGCCTGAAGTAGATTTTTACTTTCAATCCTGTTAGGAGGTGGTCGTCATGCCTTACGACGACGAAAGGGAGCGGCCTTCCTGGCGCGAGATAGACAAGATGCGAGACCGTAGCCCTCATACCAGGCGGCGCGGAGACGCAACGCAAACCGAGCGGGCCCTCAAGAGTAAGTGGCTCAAAGAGCGCTACCTCAAAGAAGTCGAGAAGCTCTTTGCCGGGAAGAAGGGCAGCAGGGAACACGAGAAGGCCTTTCAGAAGATCCACAAGGCCTATGGCACCAGCCGTTTCAACAAGGCGGTGCGGGACTACGTCAAAGAATACGGGTTCCCTGAAGACTGGGGGACCCTCATCCTCCTTCTCGACCACAAAGACACCGAGATCGTCTGCGAGGCCCTGAAGGCCCTCAAGGAGCTCTACCCGGAAAAGGGGCCGGTGGAACAGCAGGGCTTCATGAGCAAAGTGCGTGTCCTCTCTCTCACTTCCAAATCGGAAAAGGTGCAGGAAGAAGCCCTAGCGGTTCTCGAAGAACTTCAGGCCTGATGTTTTCCCAACTTCTCGACCAATATCTCTCCATCCTGGCACTCGAAAGGGGCTATTCATCCAAGACGATTGAGGCCTATGCCAGCGATCTGAACGACTTTTTGAGTTTTGTCGAAGGCCAGGGCCTTTCTTCTCCGGAAGAGGTAAAGACCCCCCATGTGCTCCTCTACCTTGCCCATTTGAGGCGGCGCGGTTTCTCGGCGGAGACCGTGGCGCGCAAGCTCTCTGCGCTGAGGGGGTTCTTCCGGTATCTGGCCCTGGAGCACGGCCTTTCAGAAAATCCCCTGGCCCTCATCGAAAGTCCCAAACTTTCGCGCAAGCTCCCGGTGGTCCTTTCTCCCGAAGAGGTGGAGAAGATCCTCGAAGCCCCGGACACTTCCACCCCCATAGGGCTGCGAGACAAAGCGATGCTTGAGCTTTTGTATGCTTCGGGCTTGAGGGTTTCGGAACTCGTGGGGCTCAAGATGTACGAGCTCAATCTCGACGTGGGCTGGGTGAGGGTGAAGGGCAAGGGAGACAAGGAACGCCTGGTGCCGATAGGGGAGGTGGCCCAGGAAACCCTGCGGGCTTACCTCAGAGAAGGACGCCCCAAGCTCCTTGGCAAACGTCTTGACGAGCCCCATCTCTTTCTCAACCGGCGGGGAAAGCCCCTTAGCCGCCAGCGTTTCTGGCAGATCATAAAATCCTACGCCGTAAGAGCGGGCCTTGACCCCCGCGAGATCACCCCCCACGTGTTGCGGCACTCCTTTGCCACTCATCTCCTGGAGAGGGGGGCGGACCTGCGGACCGTGCAAATGATGCTCGGCCACGCAAGCCTTGCCACCACCCAGATCTATACTCACGTCCAAGCGGAGACCTTAAGACGTGTCCACCAGAAGTATCACCCCCGAGGATAAGAGGGCAGGGGCCTGCCCCTTTCTGGGCCCGCCCCTAAAAGTCGCGGCCAAGGCGAAAGCTGCCGAGGTGGAGGAGCTCTTTTCCCGCAGCGGAGAAGAGGCCCTGGTGGTGGAAGAAGGGGGCCACCTGCTTGGCTTGCTTTCACGGCTGGTGTGGGAGAAGGCCCGTTCTTACAACCTTTCTTTAAGGCCCGCGGAACTTGCCTTCGTGGTGCCCCAGGCCCCCTGCGAGGCCCCGGGTGAAGTGCTTTTTCGCCTCCTCAAAAACCCTCTGCAGCGGGTCTTTCGGGGGGGAGGGCTTTTTTCCGTGAAAGAATTTTGGGCTCTGGGTCTTGCTCAAGCGCCTCCTCGTAAACTTTCTCTGGCGGGAATCCTTGCCAGGCTCCGGGAGGAGCTCCTTTCCGTGGCCCGCCATGTCGGAGCCCGCGTCTTTCTGGTGGGCGGGGCGGTGCGAGACCTCCTCCTCGAAAGAGAAGTCTTTGACCTGGATTTTGTCGTTACCAGAGACAGCGAGACCTTTGCCAGGGTCCTTTCCGAGAGGCTCGGGGCCAAGCTGCTCAAGAGCTCTCTTTTTAAGACTTTCAAGCTCTCCTGGGAGGGGCTTGAGATAGATCTTGCCCAGGCCCGCTGGGAATACTACGAAGCCCCGGCCAAACTTCCAAAGGTAGCCCCTGGCCCCCTTTCCTGGGATCTTTTCCGGCGCGATTTCACCATCAACGCCCTGGCTCTTGATCTCGAGACCCTGACTCTCATCGATCTCTACGGTGGAGAACGCGACCTTG
>JAADDY010000040.1 GCA_013153725.1 Thermodesulfobacteriota bacterium | reverse complement strand
GCAGAGGCACGTTATCTCAGCATCCAGGAACTTCTCAAAGATGTCCTCCGTAAAACTCCTCGCAAGACCCTTACGGATTATATCGATGCTATCGTCTGTCATCGTATTCTGGGGCTTCCCATTTTTATCCTCGTCATGGCCCTTCTCTTTCAGGCCGTTTACGCCTGGTCGACCCCTTTTATGGATTTGATCGACGCCTTTTTTGCCTGGCTCGGGGAAAACCTGGCTGGAATGTTGGGAGAGGGGATGCTTAAAAGTCTCCTGGTGGATGGCATTATCGGCGGTGTGGGCGGTGTCCTGGTTTTTCTCCCCCAAATTGTCTTTCTTTTTTTCCTGATTTCTCTCCTTGAGGATTCGGGCTACATGCCCCGGGCCGCTTTTGTGGTGGACCGCTTGTTGAAACCTCTGGGGCTAAACGGTAAATCTTTTGTCCCCCTTCTTTCCTGCTTTGCCTGTAATATCCCCGGAATCATGGCCACCCGGACCATCGAGAATTATCGCCAGCGTCTGCTCACCATTCTGGCGGCCCCCTTTATGAGCTGCTCCGCAAGGCTTCCCATTTACACCCTTCTCATCGGGGCTTTCATCCCGGACAAGAAGCTCTTTGGCATCTGGAACCTCAAGGGGGCAGTCTTGCTGGCCATTTATCTCGTGGGAATCCTGGCGGCGGTGGTGACGGTGCTGGTGTTTCGGGCCTTTACGTTAAAAGGGGAGCCCACGCCCTTTCTGATGGAGCTGCCTCCTTACCGCTTCCCAACTCTTAAGAGTGTCCTCATCCATATGTGGAACCGGGCCGTACTCTATGTGCGGAAGGCGGGAACAGTAATCCTTGCCATCTCCATCGTGATGTGGGCCCTTTTTACCTTTCCGCAAAACCCTTCGCTTTCAAAAGACTACGAGGCTTTGAAGGCCAAGGCCCGGAGCCCGGAAGAAGTAGCGGCCCTTGAAAACCAGGAAGCTTTCGAACGGCTGGCCAAAAGTTACGCCGGCCGGTTCGGAAAGCTGATCGAACCTCTCATAAAACCTCTGGGGTTTGACTGGCGAATCGGAATCGCTCTCACTTCTGCCTTTGCGGCCAAGGAGGTCCTGGTGGCCACCCTGGGGCAGATTTACGCCCTGGGCGAGGCCACCGAAGACGAAGTCTCTCTTCTTGAGAGCATCCGGAAAGATCCCGTTTTCAACCCTATCACAGCAATAGGCTTGATGCTCTTTTCTCTCCTCATGGTGCCCTGTATGGCCACGCTTCCTGTCATTCGGATGGAAACAGGGGGCTGGCGCTGGCCGGCTATCATCGTTTGCTGGACACTCTTCATGGCCTGGACGGTGACCTTCGTCTGGGAGAGATTTATCGGGCCCCTGATTTTTTGAGGCTCAAATATTTTGTTTGTCTTTGGAATATCTTGTGGTATAAAAACTTTCGCTCTGGGTGCCCCTAGCGGGTGAAACGGGAAGTCCGGTGAAAGTCCGGCGCTGGCCCGCAACCGTGACCGGGGACGAAAGCCGCTAGCCCGAGACGGGCGACAGGCCACTGGGGTCGGAGGCCACAGGTCGAAGGCCCTGGGAAGGCGCGGTGAGTAGGATGATCCGGAAGCCGGGAGACCGGCCCAGAGCAGGCTTGAACGGGGCTTCGAGGCTTCCTGCCCCGTTCGGGAAACCCTTCCCGGCGGTCCTGCCTCGCAAGCCCCTCTAAAAACAAATAAGGAGGGGGCTTATCATGTGGAAGAGTCTGTTTCTGACCGTTCTTTTGGGGGTATTTTTCCTTTCTTCAGCCTGGGCGGGTTATTATCAGGTGCGGACTCAAACGATTCAAAAGAAACCGGCCATCGTCATTACCGCCTTTGGCACCTCTACCAAGGCCCAAAAGACTTTCGATCTTTTCGAGGCTCAGCTTCGGAAAGAAATAACCGGCTATGAAATTCGCTGGGCCTTCACCTCTGAGATCATCCGCGAAAAGATGAACCGTCTCTATCGTAAGAAAGGGCTTAACAAGAGGCTTTTGAGCCTGAAAGAGGCTCTGGCCCAGCTCGAAGCAGAGGGCTACAGAAAGGTGGTGGTGCAACCTCTTCACGTCTTTCCGGGTCTTGAGTATCAAAACGTCCTCGAGATTTGCGAGAAATTCCCCGGCCTCCGTATCGTGGTGGGGGAGCCACTTTTTTATCGCTGGGAATACGTCCTCGAGGTCTTGGAGGCGGTCTCCAGGTATTTCTATGCTCCCTCAGAGGGCTACAACATCCTGGTGGCCCACGGTACGGACGTGACCTCAAACGGTGCCAATATTGCCTACCTGGGAATACAGTGGCTCCTTGACGAAGAGTTCAAAAACGTGGGGCTGGGGACCATGGAGGGAATCCCTACGGGAGATATCATTTTGACCCGGGCCAAAAAATACCCCGCCAGGAAAGTGCGTTTTATTCCCTTTATGTACGTGGCGGGAGACCACATCATGAACGACGTGATGGGCGAGGATCTCGAAGAGGGTGAAAAGTCCTGGCGAGAGGTCCTTCAAGAAGCTGGCAAAGAGATAGATATCGTGACCGTGAAAATCGACGGAAAGAACTATTACAAAGGTCTCGGCATGTACCCGGAAGTAAACGAGATCTTCATCCGCAGCATCAAGAGGATGCTCAAGATCATTGATCTCTACTAGCAGGTTTTGAAGGATGCCGGGGAGACTCTTCGGGATAGGGGTGGGTCCGGGAGATCCGGAGCTCCTCACTCTCAAAGCTTTGCGAGTCTTGAAGGAGGCGGCTACGGTCTTTGTGGCCGCCTCTTCCAAGAATTCATATTCTCTGGCCGCAGCCATCATCAAACCTCATCTCCCTCGGGAAGACGCCTTTGAGCGCCTTGATTTTCCCATGACCTACGAGCGCGAAAGGCTGGAGGCCGCCTGGCAAGAGAACGCCCAAAAAGTGGCGCATGCCCTAGAGGATGGAGACGTGGCCTTTGTAACCCTCGGGGACCCGAGTTTTTACTCTACTTTCAGCTATCTTGCCCGGGCGGTGAAAAAATTGCTTCCGGAGGTGGAGATCGAAATTGTCCCCGGAATAACGGCGGCCCAGGCTGCCGCGGCTCGGCTCAAGATCGTCCTCTCAGAGGGCGAAGAGACCGTGCTTTTTGCCTCGGGGGCCAAAGGTGGCGAAGTAATCCGGAAGTTTGGTGATGCGGTAGATACCCTGGTGCTCTATAAAGTGTACCGCCGCGCCGAGGACATTTACGAAGCCCTTAAAGAAAAAGGCCTTCTAGAGAAGGCTTGCGGCATTTCTCTGTGTACACTCCCGGAAGAAAGAATTTATAAGACCTTTCCTTCCCCGGCATCCCAAAAATTCCCTTATTTCACGCTTTTCATCGTTGGTGGCAAACCTATAAAATAGCACAGATTTTCAAAAAATAACACCAAGGGGGTTGCTATGAGAAAGGGGTTATTTTTGTTGTTGTGTTTGCTGTTTTGTTTTGGGTTGTCTGATCTTTCCCGGGCGGACGAATTGGCAGAACTCAAGAGTATGGTGAAGCAATTACTGGAGCAGAACAAGGCCCTTTCCGCCAAGGTGAAAGAGCTTGAAAAACGCCTGGAGGCCTATGAAGAGAGAAGAGGGCAGACTCTTGAGGCTTCTGCCGGGGAGACTCCCTCGGGAAAGAAGTGGTACGATCGCATGCAGATAGATCTCTCTGTGGCTTCCGTGGTTCAGGGGGTAGTGGGTGTTGACAAGGATTTGGCCAATATTTACGCGCACGGTGGAAGGGAGCCTGCAGGTCGTGCCGGAGTCATTATGCGTGATGAAGACAAGGCCTATGCCTCCGCCTCCGTCGACCTAAAACTGTATAGCGAATTTTCAAAAACAGACCGAGGGTTTGTCCTCCTGGAAATGGGGTCCGGTAAGAATCCGGAATCAGAAATTCCGAGCTTTTCGGGTATCGTTGACGAAGCCATTTCCATGGTTCCGGTGGAAACCGACGATGGAGACGTGCGCATCAGTGAAGCCTGGTATGAGAAGGATTTTCCCTTCGGTTCCGGGAAGTTCCGGGTCCGTTTCGGAAAAATAGACATCACCACGGAGGTGGACCAAAACGCCTTTGCCACCGATGAAAACACGCAATTTTTGAGCCCGGCTTTCATAAACAACCCCGCGGTGGAATGGGCTTCTTACAGTTTTGGCGTGGTTTTGGCCTATGAGGCGGAGAATTGGTCTCTCACCCTGGGTTACGAAGACGCAGATTCGGGGTGGGACAACCTTTTTGATTATCCCTTCCTGGTGGCTCAGCTGGCCTTTAAAACCAACTTTTCCAATCTTGAAGGAAACTATCGTTTCTACGTCTGGTACCAGGGCGAAAAACATCTCGAATGGGACGAGTTCGAGGATTATTTTGCCGGCCTCAAAGCCAGGCCCGAGAACGAAGATCCGGCCTGGGGCTTTGGTCTTTCTTTTGACCAAAAGCTCACCGAAGAAATTGGCCTCTTTTTCCGCTACGGCTACCGTGGCAAAGATCTCGTGGGCTACGCTTATTATGACGAAGACGGCAACTTTGACCTTGACGCCACCAACTTTTCTTACGGTTTCAAACACGCCTTTACCGGAGGTTTCTCTCTGTCCGGAGCCCTCTGGGGGCGCTCCAAGGACGAGATTGGTCTGGGGTTTGCCTACTTCGTGATGGACAACGATTACGAAGACTACTGGGAGGCCAAAGGGGTCTACGCCGCCCGGCTGGCCATCGATCCTCTTCACGAACACGCTCACGAGGTAAAGGACGAATATCACGTGGAAGTTTATTATCGCTTCCAGGCCACGGAAAATCTGGCCCTTACGCCGGATTTCCAATACACCTGGAACCCAGCCGGACTTGATGACGACGGCTTCTGGGTCTTTAGCCTGAGAGGGGTCTGGGGATTCTAGCTTTGGAAGGGGCCGTAAAGAGGCCCCTTCCAATTTTCTCGATAATGCCCCCGGAGAGTTTTTCTCTTTGCCTCCAAAATTCGTGAAATCTTGCGTTACATGTTAAAAGCCGCCAAATTTTAATTCTATCTATCGCAATCGGTGCATAAGAGCCTCTATCTGCCATTTTTTTCTTGACTTTTTTAACGAAACAAAAATAAAATAAATCACATATCATCTTACATTTAATTTAATCTTCAAGAAGGAGGTCCTATGCTGGGAACCAATACACATCTGATGGGGGAAATAGAATCCTTGTTGCTTGCTGTTGACGCATCAGAAGAGAGCAAAGGCGCCGCCCAGGAAGCGGTAACTATTGCTTTGGAATGTGAGGCGAAAGTCTATATTCTCTACGTTCGGGAATATTATCCTGAAGTTCCGGAAGCACTTCTTTCGGCTTTAGAAGGCATACCAGAAGAACATCGCAAGTTTTTAGAGAAAGTAAAAAGTATGGTTGAGAAAGAAGGTGGGCAAGCGGAAATTATCATTCGAGATCATCCTGAAGCCTGGCGTGCTATTATAGAAGAAGCTGAAAAGCTGAATGTAGACCTCATTATAATGGGAAAACGTGGCCATACAGGTCTTAAAAAACTTTTTATGGGAAGTATCACCGAAAAAGTAATAGGTTATGCCCCATGTAAAGTGATGGTTGTTCCAAAAGATGTTGTTATTCATGGAGAGGTGGTATTGGTAGCAACGGATGGTTCCTATTATGCAAAGAAAGCGGAGAAAGAAGCATTGAGTATGGGAAAAAGGTGCAGCACTTTGAAGAAGATTATAGCTTTGAGTGTAGCTAGGAGGGAAAGCGATTTACCAAAAGCCGCTAAGGTTCTGGAGGCTTTCAAAGCGCTTGCCCAGGAAGAAACTCTTCCTCCGCGAGTAAAAATAGAGACTATGGAAGTAGTGGGGGATCCTCCTCATATGATTGTAAGAGTGGCTGAAGATGAAGGGGCAGATTTGATTCTCATGGGAGAATACGGAAGAACAGGTTTACAAAAATTCATTATGGGGAGTACTACTGCAAAGGTTATCGGACTTTCCCAGAAATCTGCCGTTTTAGTGGTTAAGTAATTTTCGTGGCGAGGTTTAATAAAGTCTTGACTGAAACATCCCAAGATGTCATAAAGTGCTAAAACAGATTTCTCTGATGGAAGGAGGTTTTGTATGGAAGTTATTCTAAGAAAAAGACAAGGAGATTCCCCTTATTCATTCGTTTTCAAAGACAACGGTAAGGTTCTTATTAAAAGCGAGACCTACAAAAGTAAGAGTAGTGCTCTCAAAGGGATTGAATCAGTAAAGAAAAATTGTCAGATCGACTCTCGATACGAAATTAAAAAGGCTAAAAATGGGAAATTTTATTTCAACATAAAAGCAGCTAATGGCCAAATAGTGGGGACAAGCACATTTTTTAATACCGAGGAAGAAATGAAGGCTGCTATAGAAAAAATTAAGAAAGAAGCGCCTTCTGCTCCAATCAGAGAAGAATCTTAGAAAGTAGTTTTTGGAGCTGTTTGCAAGCAAAATAAGCATGTTTTTATGCGGGTTGGTGTTGAGTGTGCCTCTTATTTTATTATTGGGAGCATGAAACAGATGGCAAGTGTTGAGAGTCATTGCGAGCGAGCACTTTTCACTGTCATTGCGAGCGAAGCGAAAGGATCTGGGATCGCCACGGGGCCTTACGGCCCCTCGCGAATAACCAAAAAGATAGCTTTTGCTATGGCTTTTTGTCGTGTAAAAAAGCGCTCCCTTTTGCTGGCTTGGCCCGGAAGAAAACGTATCTGAACTTGTTTCCCTGGCTGTAAGAGGCGTTAATGGCACCAACCCGCAGAGTATTTAATTAATTTGGAATATTGTCTGGTCGTATTTGTCTGCGGCAAGCCTTTGATCTTTCCCTAAGATTTTCCTGCTTCCCGGATCTTCCAGAATCGTTCTCTCAAGTTATTTCTCTCCCCGTTTGATTTCAGGAACTTTGCGGGGATTGTTTTGCAGTGCAAAATCCAGATATCCTCCATTTGGAGTAGAATTCCAAAATTATAAATCATTAACATCTAAAAATTTTATGCTTTTTAAGCATTGTTTCTTCTCCTTGACTTGACTTTTTCCTTGTGATAATTGTTTTCTATGCTTGTGAGTTTTTTCTCTTTTTGGAGGGGCTTCCGGGGCTATCGTTTTCAGGACCTTCAGGCGGATCTCATCGCCGGGGTTACGGTGGCCCTGGTCCTTATTCCTCAGTCCATGGCCTACGCCCAGCTCGCTGGTCTTCCTCCTTACTACGGTCTTTACGCTTCGTGTATCCCTCCCGCCATAGCGGCGATTTTTGGTTCCAGCAGGCAACTGGCCACCGGTCCGGTAGCCATCGTCTCCCTGATGACTGCGGCGGCTCTTGAGCCCATAGCCGTCACGGGAAGCCCCGAGTATATCAGGCTGGCCATCTTTCTGGCCCTGCTCGTGGGGCTCGTGCAGTTTTCCCTGGGTTTCTTTAGGCTCGGTTTCATCGTCAATTTTCTGTCCTATCCGGTGATTGTGGGTTTCACCAACGCGGCGGCCCTGATCATCGCCAGCAGTCAGCTCGGCAAATTCCTGGGAGTTTACGCGGAGAAGGGAGATCACCATTATGAGACGGTCATTCGCACGGTGAAAGCGGCGTTTGAGTACGTCTACTGGCCAACCCTGGCTTTGGGCTTTGGGGCGCTCCTTCTGATGATAGCTCTCAAGCGTCTCAACCCAAGGCTTCCTTACGTTTTGATCGCCGTGGCCCTGGCGACCGTCGTCTCCAAGTATACCGGTTATCAAAAGGACGAAATCGTCTCTCTCGACAGGATAAGGCACCCGCAGCTTGCAACCCTTATCGAGTCTTTTAACCACCAGGTCGAAAAGATTCGCCTCATTACAGAGACACGTTCTGAAATCGCCAAACGTGCCGTTAAAAAGCATGGCAGAGGAAGACCCTGTCTTAGGTGCCATCCCTCCAAAACCTTGGAACGGGATGTCCTCCGAAAAAGGGTGGAAACTCTGAGGTTAGAGCCTGAAAAATTGATGGAGCTCCATTTTCTAGCCGGTGTCTTCGACGAATACATAAAGGAAGAAAGGCACCGTTTTAAGGAATTGCGCTCCCGCCTGCGCCGCATCTTTCTCTCCCGAGCCGAGTGTGGCGGAGAAGAGTTTTTCTTCCCGCGGGGAGGGGTTCCACAGGAGTGCAGAGTCCTCGATGATCACGTGTGGCGTCTCAAGGTGGGAAACGAGCCTCTCGATCCCCATAGATTGATTCTTGTGGGGGGAGGAGAGGTCGTGGGCACGGTTCCACGTGGCTTGCCGGCCTTTTCCAAGCCGTCCTGGGATTTCGAGATGGCCAAAAAGCTCCTTTCCGCCGCGCTCATAATCTCCCTTCTGGGCTATATGGAAGCCATTTCCATTGCCAAAGCCCTGGCGGCGCGCACCGGGCAAAAACTTGATTCCAACCAGGAGCTGATCGGCCAGGGACTTGCCAATATCGTGGGCTCGTTCTTTCAGAGTTATCCCGTTTCGGGGTCTTTTTCACGCTCGGCGGTGAACTATCAGGCAGGCGCGGTTTCTGCCCTTTCAAGCGTTTTTACCAGCCTCTGTGTGGTGATAACCCTTCTTTATTTTACGCCCCTTCTCTATCACCTGCCCCAGTCCGTTTTGGCGGCGGTGGTGATGATCGCCGTCCTGGGTCTGGTCCACGTGAAGGAGGTAAAACGAATCCTGCGAGTCTTTGTACCCGATGGCCTTATCTGTATCATTACTTTTGTCGTCACTCTCTATACGGCCCCCCATCTGGACAAAGGCATCTTTTTAGGAGTGCTCCTGAGTATCGCCGTTTTCTTCTATTACAAGATGCGACCCTCTATTGCCGAGCTTTCTTTGGCACCAGATGGCGTCTACCGTGACGCCAAGAAAAACGGTCTCGAACTCTGCAACTACATGGCGGTGATCCGCTTTAACGGGCCGCTCTTTTTCGCAAATCTGAGCTACATTGAAAACGAAACTTTAAAAATTTTGCGTAACTTCCCAAGATTACGTGTAATTATTTTCGAATGTTCCGGGCTGAATTACATCGATGCTTCAGGTGTAAGGACCCTTGAGCTCCTGGTGGAGAGGCTTTCGGCAGGTGGTTTTGTGGTGGCCTTTTCTTCCTTCAACGAGAGGGTGGCTGAAACGCTGGAACGAGATCCTCATTTTATACTCGATCCGGGGAAGATATACGCCTCTCTCAAGGAGGCCATCGAAGATCTCTGGCCTCTGGCCCACCAGTACTGGGACAAGCGCCTCGAACCCCGCTGCCCCCTGAAGGAAGTGGTCAAAAAACGAGGATGAGATGGAATCCCCTTCCTCGAATCAAAAGCCGGCTAGTTCTTGCTCAGCAGCACAGAGAGCTTCCAGAATACCATGAGCAATATTATCGAAGAGAAGGCCAATAAAATTGCTGTCAGCTGAATCATTCTTCCTCTTTTACGCGCTGAAGCCCCCCTGAGAGCAGGGCTTTTTTTCGTCAGGTTTGCCTTGGGAGGCGGAAAGCAATCAAATTGTATTATTTTTCTCCCTACATTCCACAGGTATACGGAAAACCCCAGCAGAGGCAGCATAATTATTACGGCAAGCAACATTATATACAGCTGTATTCTGCCCGGGTTGTTCAGGAGCCATCCTGTGATTGCTGGCATGCAATATTGCAAAAGAAGCAGGGAAATAGCAGCTACTATAACGGCTATTAGGGCAAAGATCAGCCTTCTTTTCATTTTTTCTCAAACTCTGTCGCAAGCTAGATAGAGCTGGTAAGTGGTCTCCAGCCCGGCAAAACAAGTGAAATAAGAGGCACTTCTATAAGGAGCTCCCAATTATACTAGACAATCGATGTTTTCACCGGTTGCGCATAAATTTTAAGGTATTCTTGTTCGTCGCAGATCTTTTATTCCATAGCACTCGTTTTCGTAAACCGTCTGCATAAATTTTTTTGAATTTAACCGAGCGAAAAACTATATAAAAATTTACTTGACAAAAATCGCGGGCCTGCTAGCTCTTAAACTAAAGTATCCTTTCAAGGAGGTTCTTATGAGGTTAAAGTTCCTTATTTTCTTGATCTTTCTCTTCTTTTTGCCGATTTCCTTGAGTTTTGCCTCGTCTGAGGAGGGCAAGCTTACTTTCCCCACAGGCCCCATCGATGATTTTGAGACCTTCGTCAAGGCTTTTGATTCCATGCGGTGTGCCGAATGCCACCAGGATATTTACGAGGAGTGGAAGGAGTCCTATCACTCCCGGTCCATGGTTTCTTCCATCAAGGGGATTGCCAATTTCTTCACCGTAGGAGTGCCCAAGGAGTGGGAAAAACAGCTCGACAAGAAAGAGATAATCAAGTGCCTGGATTGCCATCTCCCCCAGATAAAGTTCGCCTCGGAGCGCCTGGCGCGAGAGATTGCCGATTATATGATCAAGGCCAAACTGGCCAAAGGTAAGGAGAAGGACGAGGCCATCGCCCGGCTCAAAAAACTCAATCTTTCCTGCTACGGCTGCCACAACATCAAGATTGCCGCTACCGCTCCGGGAATAACCGGGCATATCGAGCCCAACGTCATTTACACGGCCGGAGAGGGCGAATCCGATGCCCATGAAACAGAACACGCTCCCATCCTCAAAAGATCCTTCTTCTGTATCCAGTGTCACGGGGTCTACATTGCTCCCGACGGTGAGAGTACCTACTGCAACACCCTTTCTGGAAGTTATGTGCACAGCTACCTGGGCCGGGGAGGGCGGAAGACCTGCCAGGAATGTCACATGTACAGGAAAGACCGTGGTCACCGGATGCCAGGCGGGCACGATCTTGAAATCGTGAAGGAAGGTATAGATTTCCAGGCAGAGATAAAGCCTTTCCGCTATGGTGTTGGCAAGTGGGTGCCGGCGGTAAACGTGGAGGTCTTTTTGGGCAACAAGGCTGGTCATCGTATTCCAGATGGCTGACTCTGGTCTGGCAAGGTGGTCCTGGAAGTGACCGCTAAAGACCATGAAACTGGCAAAGTCCTTTACACCGATCAGCGGGAATACTTTGAAATAGGTCTGGATCTCGACGGTTACATGCGCTACGGTGCCTGGCAAATAAAGGAAATTGTAGACCTTACCTTACAGCCTCTGGATACCCGCCACGAACGTTTCTTTGCCACTTTCCCCAAAGATGTCACGGAGGTGGATCTTTCCGTCAACGTTTACTATTACATCAGCGGCAAAAAGGGCGACCTTATCTATCAGGAAAAGCGCCTTTTGAGCTATGAGGAGGAATAGGGAAGGGCGGGCCTAGCGGCCCGCTCTTTTTTTACTTCGTGCACACGGCCTTTAAATTTTCGGAGAGAAGAGACATTACCTGGTGTGCTCTGATTTTGGCCGAATCTTTCTCCCCGTTTACGTCTATGATTACCACCCGTCCGAATCCTTTCCCGTAGGCGTTTATGAAATCGTAGACTGCCCCCACGATTACCAGCTCTCCGTGGGCGACCTTTTCTTTGTAGGCCCTCAGGGCCTGTTTGACCTGATAGTGGACGTTTTCTTCCACGTTCTGGAGCCAGCGTTTCTCGAAGTCTCCCTCCTTGGGACCCCGACTCAAAGGAAGATGGAGGTGGTCGAGCTCGGCAATGATCCCCGGAGTTTCACCGCTGTAATCCCCCATGGCCGCCTTCACCGCCCCACAGTGGGTGTGACCCAGGATCAGAAGAATCGGGGTGTGAAGATGAAGGATTCCATAATCCACCGAGCCTTGCGAATTCCCCACCTGGTTGCCGATGTTGCGGATGGCAAACACCCGGTCGATAGCCTCCGGAAGAAGGGCCTCGGTTTGCACCCTGGCATCCGAACAGGTGACAAGGGTCAAGATAGGGTGCTGGGCGGTCTGATAGGCCGAAAAGTCTTCGGCTTTATGCTCTCTCACAAAGCGGTCGTTGTGTTGTATCACTTCCTTCAGGGCTTCCTGGGGGCTCATCTTTGCGCTTCCTCCACTAGCCAGAGCCAACCCCGCCAAGAGAAACGTCAACAGCACACCCAAACTTACTGTACGCATACCAGACCTCCTTTTTTAAGAAATTTTTAACAAAGCCTCCATAGCAGCAGGGCGGGAAGAAGGGCAAGTCTTTTGAGAGCAAAAGAGGGGAGAGAGTGAGGTTTTATGAAAGGCGAAGGAAAGTGAGGAGAAGGAGGCGGATCTTCCGCCTCCTGAACTTATTTTTCCTCTTTCAATCTTTCGGCGATGAGAGAGGCGACTTTTTCTCCGGAAAGGAGCATGCCGCCGAAGATGGGGCCCATGCGATAGGCCCCGAAGGTGGCGTTAGCAGCCATACCGGTCACGAAGACCCCGGGGTATACCTCCCGGGTGTAGTTTACGGTGAGACTTTCGGCCACCTCCGCCCACATGGACTTCTCCCCCAAGATGGTGCCGGTCTCGGTGTTCAATTTGGCCCCGAGCTTGCGCTGCATCACCTGGAGGACGGCGGTCTCGTGCCCCGTGGCCTCCACCACGTACTTCGCCCTCACCGCCAGAGGGTCCACGTGGAGCCCGGCCATTTCGGTGGCCGTCCAGTTGAGCACGAGGCCCACCACGCGGTTGTCCCTCACCATGACGTCTTCCACCATGATGAGGTTGAAGATTTTGGCCCCGGCCTGGACGCACTTGGCCGCCAGGATGCAGGCTACCTCCACGGCGTCAGCGGTAAAGTATTCGCCTCCGTTCCAGGGTTCCGTCCGTACCCCTATTTCTTTGAGCAGTCTGGCCCCTTCTTCCTGCACCACGATCTCGTTGAACATCATCCCCCCGCCCCAGATGCCGCCGCCAATGCTCATGCGCCTTTCATAGACCGCCACCTTGAATCCCTGGCTGGCAAGCTTGTAGGCTGCCATAAGCCCCGAGGGGCCGGCCCCCACCACTGCCACGTCCATTTCCAGGTAGTCGGAAAATTTCTTGAAGTAACGTTCGATGATGGCCCTGCTGATCTTTATTTCATCCAACGGCATTTCATACCTCCTTTGTAGGAATAATTTGGATCTTAACGACTTTCGAAGTCCTCCTCAATATTTTCCGTCAACACGGAGACGATTTTGAGGTTGAGATCGGCGGCGGGAGCCGAGTGTGTCAGGCGGCCGATGGAGATCAGATCCACCCCGGTTTCTGCCACTTCCCTCACGTTTTCAAGAGAGATCCCTCCCGAGGCCTCAAGCAGCACTCCGGGATCTTTTTGCCGTGCAATACGCACCGCTTCTTTCAATACTTCAGGGGCCATGTTGTCCAAAAGGATGGCCTCCGCTCCGGCCTCTAGGGCTTCTTCCAGTTCCTCAAGGGTTTTGACCTCGATCTCGAGGCGATAGACGTGCGGAATCTTTTCCCTGGCCCGTTTCAGGGCCTCTTTTACGGAACCACAGGCCTTTATGTGATTGTCCTTGATCAGGACCCCGTCTGAGAGGCCAAAGCGATGGTTGGCGCCACCGCCACAAAGGACGGCATACTTTTCAAGTACCCTGAAGCCTGGAAGGGTCTTTCTGGTGTCGATGATTTTGACGGGAAGGTCTCGGACTTTTTCCACGAACTTCCGGGTATGGGAGGCCACCCCACAGAGATGCTGCAAAAAATTGAGGGCCACGCGCTCTCCTTTCAGGATAGACGATATCCTCCCACGAACTTCCGCCACCACCTCCCCCCGGCGCAAGGCCTCTCCGTCGTTTCGAAGAGGGATGAAGGCAAGCTCCGAGTCCACCAGGCGGAAGACCTCCTCCGCCACCCTCACACCGCAAAGGATGAGATCCTGCTTGGCCCGCAGAAGCCCGAGGCCCCTGAGATGCTCGGGAACCAGGGCGCTGGTGGTGACATCTCCGTGACCCAGGTCCTCCCGGAGCGCGTTCTCTATTAATGGGCGGTATAGCAGAGGATGCGGCGGGGTGAGGTTCATGCTGCCTCCGTCAAATTTATGACAGAAAAAAATTGACACGTTTCGGTCTCCAAAGTTATTTTCTTTGAAGAGTTCTGCCAAGTCTTCTGGGGTGGATTTTTATGCATGAGTCTATTCTTATCGTGGAAGATAACGTGTCTGAGGCTGAAATCTACCAGGATTTCCTCCAGCAAAAGGGTTTTCACGTCGAGGTGGCCCACGACGGAGACGAGGGGATCGCCAAACTGAACGATTCGTTTTTCGACGTGGTGGTAACCGACCTTGCCATGCCCAAGGTGAGCGGGCTCAAGGTTCTGGAGCACGTGGTAGAACATAGTCCGGAAACCATCTGCATCATTCTCACCGGCTTTGGGAGCATCAAGAGTGCGGTGGAGGCCATCAAGCTCGGGGCCTACGACTACCTTACCAAGCCCATCTCCCTTGAGGAACTCCTTTTGACCATTCAAAAGGCGCTCGAGACCCGCCGCCTCCGGCGGGAAAACGAGTATCTCCGCCGCAAACTCTGGCAGGAGTGGGGCTACGGAGAAATCATCGGAAAGAGTGCCCCCATGCGGCGGGTCTTTGCCCTCATTGAAAAGGTCGCCGATACTGATAGCACCGTCCTTATTCTGGGAGAGTCCGGCACCGGCAAGGAACTCGTGGCCCGGGCCATTCACGCCGCAAGTGACCGTCGGGAAGGCCCTTTTATTCCGGTAAACTGCGGGGCCATCCCGGAAGAGCTTCTCGAATCGGAGCTCTTCGGCCACGAGAAGGGGGCCTTTACCGGGGCCATCAAGACCCGTATCGGGCGCTTTGAGCTGGCCCACGGGGGCACCATATTTCTCGATGAAATCGCCGAAATGAGCCCCAAGCTCCAGGTAAAGCTCCTGCGCGTCCTGCAGGAGAAGACCTTCGAGCGGGTAGGGGGAACCCGAGCCATTAAGGTCGATATTCGGGTCATTGCGGCCACGAACAAAGACCTGGAAAAGGAAGTGCGTGAAGGTCGTTTCCGCGAAGACCTCTACTATCGCCTGAACGTGATACCGATCAGGCTCCCCTCCCTTCGGGAAAGGGTCGAGGATATTCCCCTTCTGGTGGAGCATTTTCTCGCACGTTTCAGTCATCGGAAAAAGCGCGAGATAAAGGGCATCACCAAAGAAGCCCTGGAGTGCCTCATGCGGCACGACTGGCCGGGAAACGTGCGGGAGCTCGAAAACGTGATCGAGAGGATGGTCATTCTTTCAAACGGGGATTACCTAACGCTTGAAGACGTTCCCGAGTACATCCTTGGCAAGACCGGGCCCACCTTCACGCCCTATGTCCAGGAATTTGACATCCCCGAAGAAGGGATACATCTCCCCTCTCTGGTGGCAGAGTTTGAAAAAAGTCTCATCCTGAAAGCCCTCGAAAAGACCGGTTGGGTCAAAAATCGGGCCGCGAAACTCCTTCACATCAACCGCACCACTCTCATCGAAAAAATGAAAAAACAGAAGATCACCACCCCGAAGCACCCGTAGTGTCAAAATTTTGTCTTTGAAGGACGCCCACCTTTCAGGAAAGGGGCCTCTCTTCTTTCCTTTCCTTCGCACCGTCTTCTGAAAAGCGGCATAGCCTTTGCTACTTCTCCTGGTGCCATGAAGATCCTTTTAGCGGGTTTGATCTTGTTTCTCTCTTTTCCGGTCTGGGCCGAGGAGGGCGCCTCCTGGTGGTATGAGCAGGCCCAGATTCTGTACCAGGAGGGGGATCGCGAAGGGGCTCTGGCCCTCCTTGAGGAAATTCCGCGCCGTTTCCCCGAGGCCAAAAGCATCCAGCTCAGGGCCTCCATCTTGAAGGCCCAGATCTATTACGACCGAGGAGAATACCAGCGGGTCATCGAGACCCTGCGTCCGCTGGTCAGAGAGGCGGAACTCACCCCCCGGGCCTATCTTTTGTTGGCCCAGGCGGCTGAAAAGCTCGGCCTTTACGACGAATCTCTTACCTTCCTTCGCTATCTCAAACGCCGCTTTTCTGAAAGCCCGGAAGTTTGTGCCGGAAACCTCGTTGCAGCCAGGATTTTTCTGGCGCGCCATCTCGAAGAAAAATCCAAGCGATTGGCAAGGAGGGTGCTTTCGCTTTCAAACTGTTCCCTCAAGGAGAGATCCGAAGCCGTGGCCCTTCTCATAAAGACCGGGGAAGACCCGGCCAGGGTCCTTTCCTTTTTGGAGCAAAACCCGGAAGCCAGGCGTTTTGCCCCCGAGATTCTGAAGAGCATCGCCTATTTCCATCTGCAGAGGGGGGACATAGAGAAGGCAGAGAAGGAAATCTTTGAATATCTCAACTACTCTGGAAAGGAAGAAGAGGCCCCGGAACTCCTCTATGCCCTGGGGGAAGCCTACTACAAGGCCCGGAAGTACCGCGAGGCCCGGAGGATTTTGGAGCTGGTCCTCACTTCCTGGCCCCACAAGCCCGAGGCTCTCTTTGCCAAATTCAGGCTCTACCAGCTTCGTTACCTCTTCAAGGAAAAGATCGGCCACAAGTCCGATAAGACCAGGAGACTCTTGCTGGGAATTTGCCGTCTCCTCAAGAAGGAATACCCGGACGCCCCTCTTACCGAAGAGGCCCACGCCGTGGAGATCGAGCTCCTCCTTGAGGAGAAGGATCTTTCCGCTTGCCTCGAAAGCATCTGGGACTTCCTCAAGAAGTATCCGGAATCGACCTTCAAACCGCGGGTGTTCAGGGTCCTTTGTCGGGCAAGTGGTCTTTATTTGCAGGGATTTCTCGCCAAAAAGGAATTCCGCGAAGCCGTTTTGTTTTTTGAGGCTCACCGGGAAGAGCTTTCCGCCGCCGGCTGTGGGACGAGCTTCTATTTTGCCGCCGAGGCCTATCTTGGCCTCGATCTTTCAGAAGAAGCCCGGCTGGTGCTCCTCGACGGCTTTGTCCTCCCCGTTCCAGGGGCATGGGTCTCGAATTTCCGTCTTACCCTGGTAGATCTGCTCCTTTCGGATCCCGAGGGCAAAGATTTTGAACTAGCCGTCAAGATTCTTGAGGAAACTCCCGAGATCTATCCCGAAATTACCAAAAGCCCCTATTTCCACTATCTTCGCGGGCGGATCCTCGCCAGGGAGAGGCGCTGGGTAGAGGCCCTTGAGGAACTTTCTCTCGCCCGCCAGAAGGCCTCGGACGAAGAGCTGAAGGGCCGGGCCGAGGAGGCTTATCTCAGGCTCCTCTTGCGTCTTGGCCGCTACGAGGAGGCCTTTTCCATTCTGGCGGCTCAAAAGGAACCTCCGCCGGTGATTTTCAAGACGCTTGCCCTCTCCCTGCTTCAGGAGAACCGGCTTCTCCTGGCCAAAGAGGTGATCTCCGCTCTCCAGGAGAGATTTCCCAAAGATCCCGAGATCAAATGGCTTTACGGCCTCCTTTTGGAAAAGGAAGGCGAGGCCCAGAAGGCCCTTTCTGTCTGGCAAGAGGTGGCTCAAAGTGAGGGGCTCTATCGAGAACTTGCCAGCAACATCCTCAAGGCCGCCCAGATCCTTGAGGCTTCACGGAGCGAAATTTACTGATGCGCAAGAAGATCCTTCTGATAGACCGGGCCGAGGGTGAACTTCAGGAGCTGGCACACCTCCTCCTGGAGAAGGGGTTTGACGTCTTCTGGGCCCGTGGTGGCGAAGAAAAGGAGAACTTTGCGAACGAAGACGTGGATTTCATCTTCCTTAATCTGGAAATTCCGGGCCGCGGGCGCCTGAGCCTCCTCGAAGAATGCCTCCTAGAGTTCCCCATGGTTCCGGTGGTGGTGCTTTCTTCAGAGGCGGATCTCGAAGAGGCGGTAAGAGCCGCCAAGCTCGGGGCGCTCGATTACAAGCTTCTGCGCACCCCTCCGGAGGAGCTCCTGCTTCTCGCTGAAACAGCCCTCAAGGACAAGTTTCCTGCTGCCACGGAAAGTTTCCTCACCGCCAACAAGAAGCTCTTGAGCCTCCTTGAAAGATTGAAAGACGTGGCCAAGAGCAAGGCCACCGTCCTCATTACCGGCGAGTCCGGCACCGGAAAAGAAGTCCTTGCGAGATTCATCCACCAGGAAAGCGACCGGGCCAAGGGGCCTTTCATCGCCATCAATTGTGCGGCTCTCCCCGAACACCTTCTGGAATCCGAACTCTTTGGCTACGAGAAGGGGGCCTTCTCCGGGGCTTTTACCCGCAAGCTCGGCAAGTTCGAACTGGCCAACGGGGGGACAATTCTCCTCGATGAAATCACCGAGATGCCCCTCACCCTGCAGGCCAAGCTTCTGCGGGTGCTTCAGGAGGGAGAAGTGGATCGCCTTGGGGGAGCTTATCCCGTAAAGGTGGACGTGCGTGTCATCGCCACCACCAATCGCGAGGTGGAAGCGGAAGTCGCCAAAGGCCGCTTTCGGGAGGATCTCTATTTTCGTCTGAACGTCATTCCGGTAAGGCTTCCTCCCCTGCGGGAAAGACCGGAGGATATCAAGCTCCTGGCGGAGCATTTCTGTCAGGAGTTTGCCAGGCGTTACGGACGGCCTGTGCGGGGCTTTGCCGAAGGGGTGCTCGAGAGGCTTTCGCAATACTCCTGGCCTGGAAATGTCCGCGAGCTTCGCAACGTCATTGAGAGGGCGGTCCTCCTGGCCAAAGGCCCCTGGATCACCCTTTCTGACCTTTTCCCGCGGGAGCTGCGCCCGCAAAGGAATGAGATGGAGCTTCCTTTGAAGCCGCTTAAGGAGATCGAGAAAGAGATGATATTGAAGGCCCTCAAGGCCGCCAACGGAAACCGGACCAGAGCCGCAGAGATTCTCGGGATCAGCGTGCGGACCCTTCGCAACAAACTCCAGATCTACCGGGAAGCCGGAATTCTTTAGGAGGGGGAGATGTTTACGGGAAAAATCTTCGGAAAGACCTGGCAGGTGGTGACACAGGCCCTGAAACTTCGTCTGGCAAAGCACGATGTCATCGCTGCCAACATCGCCAACGTGGACACCCCGGGTTACCGCCGCAAGGACCTTCCCTTCGAGAAGGTGATGGCGGCTTACCTCAAGAGAACCCCGGCGCTCAAGACCACTCATCCGAGGCATTTTGGCCCCCATCCCCTCAAGCCCCCCCTTTGCCCGGAAGAAGATTGTGTGCCTGCAGACGAAGGCACCCCGAACAACGTCTCTCTCGAAGAAGAGATGGCCAAGCTCTCGGAGAACAATCTCATGTATCAGGCCACGGTCCAGGCCCTCATCAAGGAGCTTGAGCTCTTGAAAGAAGCCATTACCGAAGGAGGTAAGCGCTAATGAAACTCCTGACCGCCTTACGTTTGGCCTCAACTGGCCTCAGGGTGGAGCGTACCAGACTCAACGTCTCGGCCATGAATCTGGCCAACGCCCACGTTACCCGGACGCTTGAAGGTGGCCCTTACCGTGCCAAGAACCTTCTCGTGGCGGCAAGCCCCCTTCCTCCCGATTTTGCCACCAGGCTGGGAGAGCTTTCCGAAAAGCTTGCCGCCCCGCAGGTGCTCGGCATCGTGGACGACGAGGCCCCCTTCAAAGAGGTCTACGATCCTTCTCATCCCGACGCCGACGAAAGGGGCATCGTGCGTTATCCCAACGTGGACGTCCTTACCGAGATGGTGGATCTCATGGCGGCCTCAAGGGCGTACGAGGCCAATCTTTCCGTGATCTCCATCACCAAGAATCTGGCTCTGAGAACTTTGGACATCCTGAAGTAGGGGGGAGAAGATGAAAATTTCAGGCTTTGGCTACCAGTCTCCTTTGAACCCCAAGCCCACGGCCGGCAATTCTCTCCGGGGTGGTGACTTTGCAGACCTCTTGAAGGAAGAGATCGGCCGGGTTGACGCCGCCCAGAAAGAAGCCGCTGCAAGGCTTGAGGCCTTTGCCGCGGGAGAAGATCCGGATCTTGCCGGGCTCACGCTTTCTCTCACGAAGGCAGATCTATCTCTGCGACTCCTTCTTCAGGTGAGAAACAAGATCCTTCAGGCGTACGAAGAAATTATGCGCATGCAACTCTAAATGAGAGGTTGAGAGATGAATTTTCCGGCACCCAGGGAACTTTTTCAGCAACTGAGAGATTTCTGGCAGGGGCTCTCCCGCCCCCAGAGGTTTGCTCTTCTGGGGACCCTGGTCATTGTTTTCGGGGGGCTTCTCGGGCTTATCTATTATGCCAACCGGGTGGATTGGGGTCTCCTTTACCGGGGACTTCCCGAAGACCGGGCGGCCCAGGTGATCGAGTATCTCAAACAGGAAAAGATTCCCTACAAGGTGGAGCCGGATGGTTCCATCAGGGTCCCTCGCGATAAGGTGCCGGAAGTGCGCATGGCGCTGGCAAGTCAGGGGGTGCTCGGCCCCAATCTGGAGGGCTTTGAGATCTTTGATCGCAACCAGCTGGGTGCCACGGATTTCCTGCAACGGGTCAACTACCAGAGGGCGCTTGAAGGGGAGCTCTCGCGTACCATCGCCGGTCTCAAGGCGGTGGAGGCCGCCAGAGTACATTTGGCGCTTCCTCGCGAAAGCCTTTTTATCACCGAAGAGAAGCCGCCCAAGGCTTCTGTTTTCGTAAAGCTCAAAGAGGGAGAGCGCTTGAGCCGGCGCGAGGTGCAGGGCATCGTGAACCTCGTCTCAAGCGCCGTGCCGGGGCTCTTGCCGGAAAACGTCACCGTGGTGGATACGAATGGCCGCGTCCTTTACAAAGAGGAGAGCCCCGAGGAGAGGCTCACCTCCGAACAACTGGCCTTCCGGAAGAAGCTTGAATCCGCCTATCAGGAAAAGATCGAATCCCTTCTGACCCAGGCCCTGGGGCCGGGGCACGCCGTGGCCCAGGTTTCGGTGGAGGTGGATTTCACCAAGGAGATTCGCACGGAAGAGACCTACGACCCCGAGGGTATCGCCATCAGGAGTGAGCTCAGCGAAGAAAGCCAAAAGGAGGGGCTTTCAGAAGGCGGCATCCCCGGTGTGAAGGGGGCGGTGGCCAACAAGATCGAAGGCAACGCCAAGAGCCTTTCCCAGAGTCAGCGCGAGGTGCGGCGCAGTGTTACCCGTAACTACGAAGTGAGCAAGGTGGCTCGCAAACAGGAACTTTTGCCGGGAACCATCAGAAAGATCTCGGTGGCGGTGCTCGTGGACGAGGCCCTGCTCAACTCCGCAGGCAAGGAAGGTGAGGCCCAGGCGGCTACCGACAAGCTGGCCCTCGTGGAAAGGCTTGTCAAAGGGGCGGTGGGCTACAATCCTGACCGTGGAGACCAAGTAGAGGTGATCGGTCTTCCCTTCGAAGGTTTTGCCGAGATGGCCCCGAGAGCGGCCTGGCTCGACTACGCGGAGAGATTTGCCAGGCCCTTCATCGAATTCCTGCTGGTGCTCCTCTTTCTCCTTCTGGTCATAAGGCCAGTGCTTAAGACCTTTCTCAAGCGCATGGAACCGGAGCCCCCGACCCCACCTGAAGAGGCGCTTCCCGAAGAGGAGGCTGAGGCGCTGGAGTCGGAGGAGCCTACACCTCTGCCTCAGGAGATCGCCCTCAGCATCATTCAAAATCAGCCTGAACGGGCGGCGGTGTTGGTGCGCCGCTGGTTAGCAGAAGAAAGTGAAGAGGAACGTCAGAAAGCCTTGAAGGAGGCCGAGGCTCATGCCCACGTATAAGGTCGACCCCGATAACCTTACCGGCCCGCAGAAGGCGGCCATCTTTCTCCTCACCATGGGGGAGGAGTTTACCGCCGAGGTCTACAAGTATCTCAACGAAGAGGAAATCAAGCGGATCGGTGTGGAAATGGCCCGGCTGGATTACATCCCTGCAGAGGCCGTCAAGAAGGTCCTTGACGAGGCCAACATGGAGAGCAAGGAGCTCCTGGCGGATATCAGCGTTTCGCCGGACGAATTCCTTCAGCAAAGTCTGGTGAAGGCTTACGGAGAACGCGGAAAAGAGATCTACGAGGAAATACGTCAGGAACTGGGGCCCAAGGTCTTCGAAAAGTTGCGACGTCTTGACCCCCGCACCATTGCCAACTTTTTGCGGAACGAACACCCGCAAACCATCGCCATCATTTTGGTCCACCTGGATTCAGACAAGGCCGGGCAGGTCATCTCTTTTCTGCCTGAGAACATGCGCCCTGAAGTGGTCTTCCGGATTGCGGAGTTGGACAAGGTTGACCCCGAAATCATCCAGGAAATAAGTATCGCCCTCGAAGAGGAGCTCGAATCCGTTGGAGGAACCTTCAGCAAGAAACTTGGCGGTGCCGAACGGGCGGCGGAGATCCTGGCGCATGTAAGTCGCGATCTCGAAGAAGAGATCCTTTCCGAGGTGGAAGAAGAGAACCCGGCTCTCGCCGAGGAAGTGCGCAAGCACCTCTTCACCTTTGAAGATCTCCTCAAAGTGGACGATACCGCCATTCAGGCCATTCTGAAGGAGATCTCCACCGAGGACCTCAAGCTGGCCTTGAAGACCGCTTCCGAGGAGCTGCGCGAGAAGTTCTTCAGCAACATGAGCGAACGAGCGGCTCAGCTCCTCCGGGAAGACCTCGAAATCATGGGTCCGGTGAGGGTCTCAGACGTGGAAGCCGCCCAGCAGAACATCATCAAGGTGGCCAAACGCCTCGAACAGGAAGGGAAGATCGTTCTGGCCGTAGGGGAGGAGGAATTTGTCTAGGATCATCAAAGGCGGAAACACCAAGGTCTTTTCCTTTCTGCTGGACAAGGGCACCGAAGAGGAGTCCTTCAACCCTCTCAAGAGGCTTTTGCCGGAAGAGGCCATCGTGGAAATTGAAAGGTCCCGAAACGAAGCTGCTTCCGAAATCGAAGACCCCGCGGAGGAAAATTCCCCGGAAGAGCACGAGGAAGCGCTTCTTCCCGAAGAGGAAACCCTACCGGAGGCGGAAGAGACCTCCGAACCCGAGGAGGCAGAGGATGAGAGCAGGCCGTTTGATCTCGCGGAGGTGAGCCTTGAAGAGCTCCTGCAGCATCCCGAGATTTCTGCCAGGCTGGCGCATCTTGAGCAGGAGGCCTATGAGAAGGGTTTTGCGCAGGGGCAAAAAGACGGGGAAGAGCTCGGGCGTCGCCAGTACGAGACACTTGCCAACCGGCTCAAAGAGATTCTGAAAAGCCTGGAAGAGGCTGTCTCGGAGCACGTTCTCACGCTCGAACCGCAGCTTTTCAGTCTCCTGAAAGTCATGGTGGAGAAGCTGGTGCTAAAGGAGGTTTCCACTTCCCCGGAAGTCATCAAGACCTGTTTGCGCGAGGCCCTCGGACACGTGGTGGAGCAGACCCAGGTCAAGATCCATCTTCATCCCGACGACGTCGAATTTCTGGAAGAAGTCCTGGGGGAGCTGCGGGAGGAATTTGCCCGCATCAGGGATTTCGAGATCCTCTCGGATCCCAATCTCAGCCGAGGCGGCTGCCTCCTTGAAACGGAGTTCGGTCTGATCGACGCCACCCTGGACCGCCGCTGGCGAGAAATCTTTGCGAAACTCGAAGATGAAAGCACCAAATCTTGAACGCTATCTCAAGAGTATTTCCGAGATCTCTCCCGTCACCGTCTGTGGCCAGGTAAAGCGGGTGGTGGGGATGGTGATCGAGGCCCAGGGCCCCAATGTCAGCGTGGGTGGGCTCTGTGAGATCGAGGTCCCTGGAGGGAGAAACATTCTGGCCGAAGTGGTGGGATTTCGAGACGAAAGGGTCCTTCTCATCCCCTTCGGAGACCCCCGCGGGGTGGAGCCCGGAAGCAAGGTCTTTTTACGACCCGAGGTGGGGGTGCGGGTGGGAGAGAAGCTTTTGGGCCGCGTACTGGACGCCCTGGGAGAGCCTCTCGATGGCAAACCTTTGCCGCGGCTTGCGCAAACCTATCCTCTCCACGCCGAACCTCTCAAACCCTTTGAGCGCGGCCGAATCGAAGAACCCCTGGATGTGGGCATCCGGGCCATAAACGCTTTGCTTACGGTGGGGAAGGGGCAGCGGGTGGCCATCATGGCGGGTTCCGGAGTGGGGAAATCCACCCTCCTTGGCATGATGGCCCGCCACACCAAGGCCGACGTCAACGTCATCGCCCTCATCGGAGAGCGCGGAAGAGAAGTGCGGGAGTTTCTGGAAAGAGACCTGGGGGAGGAAGGTCTTTCCCGTTCGGTAGTGGTGGTGGCCACCTCTGATCAGCCGCCACCGCTTCGTATGCGGGGGGCTTATCTGGCCATGGCGATAGCGGAGTATTTCCGGGATCAGGGAGCCGACGTCCTGGTGATGATGGACTCTCTCACCCGCTTTTGCATGGCGGGAAGAGAAGTGGGGCTCGCCGTGGGGGAGCCTCCCACCGCCCGGGGCTACACCCCTTCGGTTTTCGCCGCCCTGCCGCGCCTTCTGGAGAGAGCAGGTCCCCGGGCCGGAGGAGGGAGTATTACCGGGTTCTACACCGTCCTGGTGGAAGGAGACGACTTCAACGAACCCGTGGCAGACGCCGTGCGTTCCATCGTGGATGGTCACATTGTGCTCACCCGCGAGCTTGCCCACCAGGGGCATTATCCGGCCATTGACATCCTCCAAAGTGTGAGCCGGGTGATGCGAGATATCGTCAGCTCGGAGCAAATCGAGGCCGCCAAAAAGCTCGTCAACATCCTGGCGGTGTACCGGCGCGCCGAAGACCTCATCAACATCGGGGCCTACGTACGCGGTAGCAACCCCGAGATCGACCAGGCCCTGGCAAAGATCGAGCAAGTAAACGCCTTTCTCAGACAGGAAGTCGAGGAAAAGGCGGATTTTGAGAGCAGTTTGCAAAAACTCTTTGAGGTGGTGTCATGAAAAAGCCTCCTCAAACACTCAAAACTCTCCTCTGGGTGAACGAGCTCAAGGAAAACCTGGCACGAGAGGAATTTCAGAGGGCCAAGAGATCGTTGCGGGAGCTTGAGGAGATGCTCGCTGAAATTTCTTCCCTTCCCAGAAAACTTTACGATGAGCTCACGGAGAGGCCGGTCTCGGGAGAGGAGCTCAGGTTTTTTTCCTCGCAGGTGGAGCAACTCTTGGAGGAGAAGAAGCGGGTGGAAGAGATTCTGGCGCAAAAGAGGGAAGAGGTGGAGCGTTTACGGAAGAAGGCCCTTTACCTGCATCAGCGGCGTCGGATGGCAGAGATTCTCTGGCAACGCGCCCGGGAGCATTATCTCAAGAATCTCTTCCAGAGCGAGCTGAAAGAAATAGAAGACCAAATCTTAGCCAGGAGAAAACAAGATGAAGGGCTTTAGAATATTGCCCCTTCTCGTAGGGGTGGCCTTTTTGAAACTCCTTCTCACCGGAGCCTATTTTTGGGGTGTCAAGGGTGGCAAGCTAAATCTCACCGTGGCCGAAGCCCGGGCCTCGGCGGAAAAGGAGACGTCAGAAGAGGGGGCTTTTTGTTGCCCCGAAGCCCTTTTTGAGGCCCTGCGCCTGGAGAAAGAAAAGCTTCGTCAGGAAAGATTGGCCCTGGAGAAGAGGAAGAAAGATCTGGCCCTCCTAGAGGAGCAGGTCCGGCGACGACTTGCCACCCTCAAGAGTCTGGAAGAAGAGCTCGATAAAAAGCTCAACGAGCTTCGAGAGATAAAGACCAAACGTTTCAAGCTCCTGGTGGGGGCTTACGGCACGATGAAACCCTCGAAGGCCGCCCGCCTCATCGAGGCCATGGAGCCCGAGATGGCCATCAAGATTCTTTCGGCGCTCAAGACCGATCAGGTGGCCCGTATCCTTTCGGCCATGCCTCCTGAGAAGGCGGCTTCTCTAGCCGAGGCCCTCTCTGGCCTTCCTCCCAGAGAATTGTGACTTGAAAGCTCCTCCTCCTGATGCTTAGAATGAACAAAAAAGCGAGGAGGAAATCATGGGCCTGCAACAGCTGATTACCAAATATGTCCCGCAGGGAGTCTTCGTCGTTACGGTAAGGGACGGTGAGAAGATAAACGGTATGACAGCCGCCTGGGTGAGCCAGGTCTCTTTCAGGCCGCGGCTCCTCTCCGTAGCCATTGCCCCCCAGCGCTACACTTACGAGCTCCTCAAAAATTCAGGTGTTTTTTGTATCAACGTGTTGGGAGAGGGGCAGGTGGAGCTCGCCAAACATTTCGGCTTCAAGAGCGGGCGTGAGGTAAACAAGTTCGAGGGCATCGAGTATTCCACCGCTCTAAAGGGTTCTCCGGTGCTGAAAGATGCCATAGCTTATTTTGAGTGCCAGGTGGTGTCCACCTGCGAGGCCGGAGATCATGTGCTCTTCATCGGAGACATCGTGGACCACGGAGTGCTCAAGGAAGGGGTTGAACCCCTCATTTTCCGCTGGGACGACTACTTCGGAGGAAGATAATGACCAAGAAGAAAGAGACCCACGCACCGGAAGAGGAAATATTGGTTCTCCATGAAAAATGGGTGAAAGCCGCGAAGGAACATCTGCGTGAAATTGTCATCGCAGCCATAGCCCTCGTATTTTTGGCCTCTCTCTGGGCCCTTTACGATTATTACCGCCAGAAGCGCCTGGAGAACGCTACTTTGCTCTACGCCAAGGCCCTGATGACTCCCGCCGAAGAAGAGCGGATCAAACTTCTCGAAGAGGTGGTAAGAAAATACGGTGGTACCACCACGGCTCTGGAGGCCAGGTTATCACTTTACGAGATATACTTTAGCAAGGGCGACCTGAAGAAGGCCGAGGAAGAGCTCAAAAAAGCGGCTTCCAAGGCCAAAGGCGACCTCAAAGTCGCAATGGAGATGGGGCTGGGTTATTTTGCCGAAGACGAGAAGAGATATCCGGAAGCGGCCCGTTATTATCAGAAGGGAGCCTCGGCCAAGATTGGCTTCGAACAGATCGCCTATCTCGATCTGGCCCGGGTGGCTGAGCTTCAGGGAAGGTGGAACGAGGCCGTAAAATACTATCGAGAGGTTATTTCTCTCAAACCTTCCGGCGCCAAACTCGACTTTCTCCAGGTCAAACTTTCGCGTCTCCTGGAGAAGGTAGATCAGGGTCCAAAGGAGGGAGAGGGTTAGATGTCTCTTCTGGTTTTCCAGCGTCTGGCTGAGCAACGCATCCAGGAGGCCATGCAGAACGGCGAGTTCGATAATCTTCCTGGTAAAGGGAAGCCGATCCAGCTGGAAGACTTGAGCAACGTGCCGGAAGAGTTGCGTCTGGCTTACAAAGTCCTGAAGAATGCCGGTTTCCTGCCTCCGGAGGTGGAGCTCCTGCGAGAGATCAAGACGGTAGAAGACCTCCTGGAGCACATGGAGGAAGAAGAACACAAGGTGCGCCAGATAAGGCGGCTCAACTATCTCATCATGAAGCTCAATCAGGTCCGCCGGCGCCCTATTAATCTGGAAAAGGAGCAGCGCTACTACGATAAGATCGTCGAAAGGGTGGAGGTCTTCGGCAGTAAGAAGGCCAAGGCCAAGCGCCTGGAGGCTCTGGAAGAAGGGCAGGTCCCGCGGGTCGACTTCAAGCGCATCGAACAGCAGACCGTTTTGATGGTAATGGCGCGCCTCAATGCCCGCCGTTCTTGACAGGCAAGGGGAGTATCTTAATATTATTTCCGGGTCGGGACGTGGCTCAGCCTGGTAGAGCACTGGGTTCGGGACTCAGGGGTCGCAGGTTCAAATCCTGCCGTCCCGACCATCTTCCCACGATAAATTCCTCACTTACGAAACACCAAATCCCGCTGGGGACAGTTTGGGGACAAATCTCAGAGCCATTGCAGCCCAAGAGTATGCGTTGGCAATCTGCCAATTCTCGTGGATGGGAATAGAATCAATTGTTCTGGGCAACTCTGGTTTCCAGGGCGGCGTTCCAGAAGCGGTAGAGAAGAGCCAGTTTTTCCTGCCATACCGTGGTCCAGTCGTTTAACAGAATACCGCCTGTATCTTTGCTGTCAGGATTGAGAGACCAATAAAAGGTGTTGTATATCTTTTTGGAGACGAGATAATTGACGAAAGCTTCGTGCCATACTTTGTCGCGAGGGTCCTTTGAGCCGTATTTGCCACCCCATTCTCCTATGACAATGGCATATTGCCCCGCAAATTGACCAAAGTGTTGTTCCCAAATTTTTGGCAAGTTTTGCGGAAAGTCTGGATCTTCGAAGTAAGATTGTGGATAAACATCCGGTCCGTATACGTGGGGGCTTAAAACCAGTTTATCTCTGGGAATATCTAGAGGAGTGCAGGCCAAAGGTTCCAGGTTTCCACCGTACCAGTGGTTTTGCGAACTCGAACAAAGAGGATTTTCCTGTATACCCTCCACAAAGATCAAGATCCGCGGATTTGCCTTTAAGATGGCCTTTGCGGCACGTGCCGCAGCTTTGTCCCAATCGGTGTTATAATTGCCCGTTCCCCATGTTGCTCTGCCGTGGGGTTCATTCTTCAGATCTAAACCCAGAAAGTGGGTAATGTGTGCGTAACGTTTCGCCAAAAATACCAGATCTTCTATCCATTCTTTTTCAGAATAATTTGCGGTATACCACAATTCGCTGATTGACCGGCAATCAGGACGATGATGATCCAGAAGGATATAGAGGCCCTGTCTGTCTAATTCTTCTATTATCAGGTCAAGGATTTGCAAACTGTTTTTTCCTTGCAAGTCAGGATTGTGTTGATAGTTGATGTTTGAGACGGGAGCAGAGTGTAAAGTGGCAGGGCAGACTGGAATACGAACCGCGTTGAACCCCAGAAAGGCTATTTGTTTTATCAGAGAACGCCAGGGTCTGCTCCACAATCCATGCACGACATGATCCGGGGTTTCGAAACCAAACCAATTTATACCTCGTAAATGTATAATTTCTCCGGAAGGAGAGTAAATCTGTCCTCCTTTTGTGAAATACCCTGTTAGCTTTCTGTCAGATTTTAGAACACTCAATATGTGTGAAAAAAATGTTTCTCTGGAAGTGTTAGCTAACTCCCCTGCAACGGTTCCCAGAAGCAGGAGAAACAAGACTACAACGAGAGGGACAAAAAAGCGGAACTTGTAAGGAAGAAGAAAAGAAAAGGCCGAATTTTTACCTCGGCTTTTGGATTTTTCCATATTGATTCGCCATTTTAATAT
>JAADDY010000093.1 GCA_013153725.1 Thermodesulfobacteriota bacterium | reverse complement strand
TTTAACCACGCAAACCCAAAGCCTTTACGATGTTTCGGTAGCGATCAAAATCGGTACGTTTGAGGTAGTTGAGGAGCCTTCGACGTTGCCCTACCAGTTTGAGAAGCCCTCGACGGGAGTGATGGTCCTTTTTGTGGGTCTTGAAGTGCTGCTCCAGATGTTTGATCCGGGCCGTGAGAAGGGCGATTTGCACCTCGGGGCTTCCCGTATCGCTGGAATGCCGGGCAAACTTCTCAATGATCTCTCTTTTAACATCCGCATCAAACGCCATTTCCAAAATCCTCCTTGATATGAAATTTAAGCCCAGAGGGGGCCAGGCCACCCTCCGCGCGTAGAACCATTTTCCCTCCAAAAACTTACCCCAAACCCCGTCTTTGCGCCAGGATCAGGCCTCCGGAAAAACTCGTATCATCCTGACGTTGCCAGGAGCGTAAAAGTCCGAAGGATATTCCAGCACCGCCACCAGCCTGCCGTCCGGGGTCACCAATCGCAGCCAGGGAACCCGGGGTTTTTGAGGGACTTTTTGCAACCGGATCATGTTGGCCAGAGAAGAAATCGCAAGGGGCCGGCCATTTCTGATGCGCCAGGCAAGATCTTCCCCTATCGTGAGGGCGGGAATAAACTCCAGGGCCTTGGCCGGCGGAATGATGCGGCGCTCGATTTCGCCCCTTTTGAGGAGTTCCTCAAATTCTTCCAGGGTGAGGGCGTCTTCCAGGGTAAAAGGGCCTTTGCGCAGGCGTCTCAACTCCACCAGAGTGGCTCCGCACCCGAGTCTCTTCCCCACGTCGTGGACCAGGCTGCGCAGATAGGTCCCCTTCCCGCAATAAATGCGAAATTTCACCCGCGGCGGATGGAAATCCAGGGCCTCAAACTCAAGAATTTCCACCTTCTTAGGGGGTTTTTCCACCTTCAGCCCTTCCCGGGCGTATTTGTAGAGAGGACGCCCGTGGAGCTTGGCGGCAGAAAAAGCTGGTGGCGGCTGCTCGATGACCCCCACGAATTCGTCGAATACCCGCTGAATATCTTCCAAAGTGAGCTCCTCTGGCACGGGGTGCCTCGCGACAACCTCTCCCGTAACGTCGTAGGTGTCGGTCTCAAGCCCGAGTTCGAGAATGCCCTCGTATTCTTTGTCTCCCTCCAGGATAAACTGGGCTATCTTCGTCCCCCGGCCCAAACAAATCGGGAGAACCCCGGTGGCAAAAGGGTCCAGGGTGCCCCCGTGGCCGGCCTTTCGTACCCGGAGCTTCTTCTTGACCTTTTCCACCACCTTGGTAGAGCTCAGACCTGCCGGTTTGTCTATCACAAGAATACCGTCTTTCATGAAGCAAGAGCCTCCAGTTCTTTGAGAAGTGTCTCACGGAGGGCTTTGAGATCCGTCTTCAACTTGAAGCCCGCGGCAAAACGGTGCCCTCCCCCTCCAAAGCGGGCCGCAAAGGTGGCCACGTTTATCTTCCCCCGGCTGCGAAGGCTAACGGAGACTTCCCCGGGGTTGAACTCCTTGAGGAGAATGCTCACCTCTACCCCTTCGATGCTCCGGAACAGGGTGGCAAAGTCGTCGGAATCCGCCTTGGAGGCGTGACAGTTCGAATAATCCTCGTGGGTCAGAAAGGAAGAGGCGATCCTACCGTGGGCAGAGAGCTTGAGACGCAAAAGGGCCTGTTTCAGCAGACAGAAGCGCGAAAAAGGATAATGCTCGGTCAGACGCTCCGCTACCTCAGCCGGGTTCACTCCGGCTTCGATGAGCCTCTGGGCCAGGGCAAAGGTCTCGGCGGTAGTCTGCTGAAACCTGAACCCCCCGGTATCTGAGAAGATGGCCACGTACAGGTTGAGGGCAATTTCGTAGGAGATCGGAGCTCTCATGAGTTCGAGAAGCTTGTAAACCAGGGCCCCCGTGGCGTAGGTGAGCTCCACGTAGCGCCTGGTGCCAAGGGTGCCGCTTACCTCGTGGTGATCAAGCACCAGGACCTCCGGGAGCCTCTCCACAAAGGCCCCTGCTTCCTCCCCCAAACGATGGGCATCTCCACAGTCGAGCACGATGGCCACCCAATCCTCCCCGGGCGGGAGGGAATAACGCAGGAGATCTTTTCCGGGGAGGAATTCGTAGATGGGGGGCAGTTCGTCGGCCAGATAGGGCCAGACGACCTTCCCCTTCTCTTTGAGGGCCAGAGAGAGGGCAAGGAGAGAACCTATGCCGTCGCCGTCGGGGTTAACGTGGGTGGCGAGGAAAAAGCGGGGAGCCCTTTCTATTGCCGGGAGGAAATCTTCAAGACCCATGACGGATGCGCTCGAAAAGGGCTTCAAGCCTCGCTTCCTCTTCGGTCTTTTTGTCCACCTGGAAGGTGAGCTCCGGGACGAACTTGGTGTGGAGTCTCTGGGCCAGCAGATGCCTGATGTATGAAGAGGCGCGCTTGAACCCCCGGCGGGCGGTCTCCTCGGCCTCTTCGCCCCCGTGGACGACATAGAAAACTTTGGCCTGCTTCAGATCCGGGCTCACTTCCACCTTGGAGATGGTTATCAGCCCCTGGAGCTCCGGATCACTGAGCTCTTCTCTCAGAATTTGAGAGACCTCTTCCTGAATGAAGTCAGCCAGACGGCGATCGCGATGCCCTTTCATCGTGGTCCACTTTACATAGAAATGATGTCTATTTCGGCCTGGATGATTTCGAAATCGTCGAATTCTTCCATGTAGTCGAGCACTTTATCGAGGATGCTGTTGATCAAACGCGGATCAGGCCCCACCGCTGAAATCCCTATGACGGCCTTTTGCCAGAGATCCTGATCCGCCACTTCCGAGACGGCCAGATTCTTGAAGCGGCCGTTGACGCGCTGAATCAGCTTCTTTACCACCTGACGCTTCCCTTTGAGGGAGCGCGTCTCGGGAATGTGCAGGGAAACTTTGACCACCCCTACCACCATGATTACTTGAGCTCGCGCTTGATTTCGATAATTTCGAAGGCTTCGATGGTGTCACCGACCTTGATATCGTTGAAGTTTTCGAGCCCCACACCGCATTCGTAACCCGCCACCACCTCTTTCACGTCTTCCTTGAAGCGCTTGAGAGAAGAGATCTTGCCGGTGTAAATGACGACGTTGTCTCGCAGGAGGCGCACGTTGGCCCCGCGCTCAAGCTTTCCTTCCTTGACGTAACAACCTGCCACCACACCCACCTTGGGCACCTTGAAGGTGGCCCGCACTTCAGCCACTCCGATCACCCGTTCCTCGTATTCGGGCTCGAGAAGACCGCTCATGGCAGCCTTCACATCTTCGATGAGCTTGTAAATTACGTCGTAGAACCGGATTTCTACCTTTTCCTGCTCGGCAAGCTCTTTGGCCTTGGGGGTGGGCCGCACGTTGAAACCGATCACGATGGCGTCAGAAGCCGAAGCCAGCATGATGTCGCTTTCCGAGATGGCTCCAATGCCAGACCGGATGATGTTCACCCGCACCTCATCGGTGGAAAGCTTGTTGAGAGAGTCGCGCAGGGCCTCGAGGGTCCCCTGCACGTCGGCCTTGAGAACCACCTTGAGCTCTTTGACTTCACCCTCTTTGAGCTTTTCAAAGAGCTTTTCAAGAGACATCTTGGCCTCGCGGGCCATTTCCGCTTCACGTTGCTTGCGGGCCCGATATTCCGCCACTTTGCGGGCCTTCTGCTCGTCGGGCATGACGATGAAATCGTCTCCGGCCTGGGGGACCTCGTGGAAACCGAGCACCTCAACGGGTGTGGCCGGGCCAGCCTCTTTGACCCTCTTTCCACGCTCATCGAGCATGGCACGCACTCGCCCGTAAGTGGTGCCCGCCACAAAGGGGTCTCCCTCCTTCAGAGTCCCTTCCTGGATGATGACCGTGGCCACCGGCCCCCGTCCCTTGTCCAGGCGGGATTCGATGATACGCCCGCGGGCCGGGCGATCCGGAGCCGCCTTGAGCTCGAGCATTTCGGCCTGGAGAAGGACGAGCTCCAGGAGATCTTCGATGCCTACCTTCTTCTTGGCGGAAATTTCAGCATAAAGCGTGTCTCCACCCCAGTCTTCGGGGACCAAGCCAAGCTCTGCCAGCTCGCTCTTCACCCTTTCGGGGTTGGCGTCGGGCTTGTCGATCTTGTTGACCGCCACCACGATGGGAACACCGGCCGCACGAGCGTGATCGATGGCCTCCCGGGTTTGATCCATCACCCCGTCGTCCGCCGCCACCACCAGGATGACGATATCGGTGACCTGGGCACCGCGGGCCCGCATGTGCGTAAAGGCCTCGTGCCCCGGGGTGTCGATGAAGGTGATCTCCTGGCCATCCTTGAGCTTCACCTTGTAGGCACCGATATGCTGCGTGATGCCCCCGGCTTCCCTGGAAGCAACGTCTGTTTCTCGGATGGCATCAAGAAGCGTGGTCTTTCCGTGGTCAACGTGCCCCATCACCGTGACCACCGGGGGGCGAGGTTTGAGCTCTTCGGGAGAAGGTGGCGTGTATTCCAGGAGCTGTTCCTCTTCGATGGCGGCCTGTTCCACTTCATAGCCAAATTCTGCCGCCACAATGGCTGCCGTTTCGGGATCGATGGACTGGTTGATGGTTACCATCGTCCCGAGCTCCATGAACTTGCGAATCACATCGGCGGCCTTGACACCCATTGCTTTGGCCAGCTCTCCCACCTGGATGGACTCGTAGACCTTGATCTTCTTTTCCTTGCGAGGGATGGTGGCGGGGCGCTCGGGTTCTTTCTCTTCGAGGACCTCTGCTTCCACGGGGGCCTTTTCTTGAGGTCCTTCCACCTCTCCGCTCACCGCCTCCACGAGCTCTTCGGTAGGCTTTTCAAGCTCCTCCATCAGCTCGAGTTCTTCCAGAATCTCTGCCCGTTCACTTTTCGGGCGGGCCGCCTTCTTTTTGGCCGTCTTTTTGCGAAACTCGTCAAGCTCGACGACGTGTTTCTTCTTCTTTTTCTTTTTCTTGTCCAGTTCCGGCTTTCTTTCCGGTTCTACGGCACGCGGAGCTTTGACCTCTCGCTTGGGGCGCCTCTCAAATTCGGTAACCACCCGCCGCCCCTTGGAGGGCTTTGCTGGCCGTTCGGCCTTCTTTCTGGTCTCCACCACCTGCTTGGCCACCCCCACGGTGCGGGCCACCACTTTTGGCCCGCGGGGTTTGGCTTCTTCTCTGCGCTGGGTTTCTTCGGCTGGTTTCTGCGCTTCTTCTGAAACCTCTGGTTTCTCTTCGGACGGAGCTTCTTTCGCTTCCCCTGCGGGAGGAGTCGCAGAGACTTTTTCCTCCGCTTCCACCGTGGCTTCTTTCTCTTCCGGCGTCTTTTCCGCAGGCTTTGCCACAGGCTTCTTGATGACCAGTTTTATTTTGAGCTTCTTCTCGGGTTTGGCGGCCTTTTCCTGCTCACCGGAGGCTTCTTCTTGAGCCCTGCGCCTTACGATGACCGCTGGCCGCTTGACCGCCGGCTTCTCTTCGGCAGAAGTTTCCTTTTTCGACCAGGTCTTAAGCTCTTGTCTCACACGTTCCGCCTCTTCTTCGCTAAGGGTGCTCGAGTGACTTTTGACGTCGAAGCCCATTTCCTGGATACGCTTGGTGAGTTCTTTGGGAGTAACCCCCATCTCTTTTGCTAAATCGTAAATCCTTACCTTACTCATCTGTCGCGTTGCCCCCTTCGCGCGACTCTATCGTCGCCAAAATTCTATCGATGGTTTTTTGCGGAAGCTCCCGCACCCGGCCCTTGAAGGCCCAGCGCAGCCTCTTGTCTCCGTGCTTGGTGAAGAGCTTGGCCACGCAGGCATGGGCCGGACAAACATAAGCCCCCCGCCCGAGAATTCTCTGCCTTTCGTCAAAAAGTACACGGCCTTTTTCGTCTAACACCAACCGCAAAAGCTGCTGTTTGGGCGCCTTTTTATTACAAATAATACAGGATCTTTGCGGAACATGCCGTTTACGCTTCGGAAACATTCTTTTCTTCTATTTCTTCCTCTTCCAGAGTGTCTTCCGCTTCAACAGCTTCCTCCGAAGTTGCTTCCTCGGCTACGCTTTCTTCGGAGACGTCGGCCTCTTCGCCCTTTTCAGCGAGATACCTCTGAGCAGCCTCTATGAGGGCCTTTGCTTCGGAGTTCTTGATGCGGGCTATATCGGCTACTTGCTCCACATCCGCTTCGGCAAGCTCTTTCACGCTTTTGAGACCCTTGTCGTAGAGCTTGGCCGCTATCTCTTCCGTCATTCCTTCGACGTTCAGTAATTCCTGGAAATTTGGATCCTGACGACGCATGTACTGGGTCTCACTCATGACGTCTATTCGCCAGCCGAGGAGCTTGGAGGCCAGACGCACGTTTTGCCCCTGCTTACCGATGGCCAGCGAGAGCTGATCGTCGGGCACGATGACCTCGAGCGTCTTGTTGTCTTCGTCTACGATCACCCGGGTGCATTCCGCCGGAGCCAGGGCGTTATAGACCAGTTTGGCCGGATCAGGGCTCCAGGGAATGATGTCGATCTTCTCCCCGCGAAGCTCCTGAACCACCGCCTGCACCCTCGACCCCTTGAGACCCACACAGGCTCCCACCGGGTCGACGTCGGGATCAGAGGAAACCACCGCCATCTTGGCCCTGCTTCCCGGCTCACGGGCCACGGCAATAATCTTTACGATCCCCTCCCGGATCTCAGGGACTTCAAGTTCAAAGAGTCTTTTCAGGAAATCCGGGTGCGTGCGGGAAAGGACGATCTGGGGGTCTTTTCCGGAACGGTTCACCTCTATGATGAGGGCCCGGATGCGGTCTCCCCGGTGATAGCGCTCGTTGGGAATTTGCTCCGAAGTCGGAAGGATCGCCTCTGCCCTTCCCAGCTGGACGATGATGTTTCCCCGATCAAACCGGTGCACAAAACCGCTTACGATTTGCCCCACGCGATCTTTGAATTCCTGGTAGATGAGTTCTCTTTCCGCTCCCCGCACCTTCTGGGTAAGGATCTGTTTCGCAAGCTGGGCGGCTATCCGGCCCATTTCGCGCACGTCTACCTGGGTGCCGATTTCGTCCCCCACCTGGACGTTGGGGTCATACTGCTTCGCTTCTTCAAGGGAAATCTCGGTTTCGGGGTCTTCCACCTTCTCCACCACCCGACGAAACCGGTAGACTTCTATTTCCCCGGTATCTTCGTTGTACTGGGCGTCAATGATGGCCCGGGAGCCAAATTTCTTGCGGGCCGCAGCTTTCATGCCCTCTACCAGGGCTTCAATGATTACCTCCCGCGGAATACCCTTCTCCTTGCTAAACTGATCTACGAGCTTTTTGATTTCTCCGGCCATTTTTTCTCCCCTCAGACGTCAAACTCAAATTTGATGTGAGCTTTCTTTACTTTCTCTCTGGGCAATCTCCAAACCCTGCCGTCTATTTCTATGATTATCTCTTCGCCTTCGATTCCACGCAGAAGGCCCGTAAAATTACGGCGGCCTTCCAGAGGTTCCTTCAATTGAATCTTTACCTTGTCTCCGGCGAACCTTTCGAAATCTTCCCTTTTGCGTAAGGGACGATCTACCCCGGGAGAAGAAATTTCCAGGTGGTAGGCGTGGTGAATAAAATCCTTCGCATCCAAGAGATCACCCAGCACTTCGCTCACCCGGACACAATCCCCCAGGTTCACCCCGCCGGGCTTGTCGATATATAGACGAAGAACCCAGCCCTGACGCTCACGCTGGAACTCTACGTCCACCAGCTCAAACCCGAGACTCATAACAACGGGTTCTGCGAGCTCCCAAACTTTTTTGATGATTTCTTCCCTGCCATTCATCGCGTGTTCATAACAAAAAAGTGGGCACTTAGGGCCCACTTTTTAAGAAACCCTGTATTTTAAGCCTTGCGGCTTAATTTCTGGAGCGGGCAACGGGACTCGAACCCGCGACCCTCAGCTTGGGAAGCTGATGCTCTACCAACTGAGCTATACCCGCTCCGCGCGACTTATATCATAGGA
>JAADDY010000015.1 GCA_013153725.1 Thermodesulfobacteriota bacterium | reverse complement strand
TGAGAGAGAAAATTTTCGTGGGGCTGGCCATGATTCCTCGCGGTGAGGTGGGAATCATCTTTGCGGAGTTCGGGAGGCTCAGCCAGATCTTTGACCAGACCCTCTATACCATCATGATCGCCGTGGTGGCCTTTACGACGCTTGCGGCCCCCTTTCTGCTAAAATTCTACGTCAAAAAGGCGAGGCCCTTTGATGTCTAAGTTGAAGCCAGAAGTGCAGAAAAAATGGCTCTATTTTGTATCAGGCTTTCTCTGGCTGGCGGTGGGGCTCTTCCTTTGCGGGAGGGCCTTCTTCTGGCTTGTGCCTCTGGGGCTCAAGGGCATGCTCCTTTTGATACTGGCCCTTTTGCTCTCCTATTTCGTGGGGCGTCTGGGGCTGGCACGCCTCGCCTTCCGCAATCTCAAGCGCCTGGACGAAAAGCCCGAAAGGCTTTGCTGTTTCGCCTTCCAGCCCTGGAGGAGTTACCTCATCATCGCCGTGATGATCACCCTGGGGGTCGCCCTCAGAAGATCGAGCCTCCCTCGGCCGCTTCTGGCCTTTCTTTACGCCCTGATGGGCGGGGGGCTCATTACGGCAAGTTTTGTCTATTTTGAGGGCGGCTTGCAGCGCCTCCAGAAGGGCTAGCCTTTCAAACGGAGCTTCTCGTAAAATTTGGGGTGCATCACCGCCACTTCCTCGATGTCTTTGTAGCCCGTGAGCATGCTCTGGAGCGCCCCTTTGACCGCAATCACCGACATGTAGAGATGGATCAGAAAAAGGCCCAGCACCGCAAGCCCCAGGTAGAGATGAATCTTCAGGACTTCCCGCAGATATGAAACCGGGGCGGTGAACTGATAGAGCTTGTAGCCGGTGTAGAACATCACCAGCCCTCCGGCCGTCCCCACCCAGAACCAGAGCTTTTGCCCGGCGTTGAACTTCCCGGCGGGAACAGGTCGAGTTCTCCTGGAGAGATACCCGCCCAGCACCAGGAACCACTTCAGGTCGTAAGGAGCCGGGAACATATCTTTCACCAGGGCCAGGAAGAGAAAGACGGCGAAGATGACAAATATGAAGGCCGCCCCCACGTGCACGCTACGGAGCCCCATCACCAGGGAACCGCCTCCCAGGGCCTTGGCAAAGAGGACCGCAAGCCCGGAGAGGACAAGAAGAGTCATGCTTACCGCCGCTCCCCAGTGAACGAACCGGGTGAAGAAACCATAGTAGGGGACCTTCTCTCCCCGGTGGACGATCTTTCGCGGCCCGAAAACGAAATAGTGCAGCAAAAAGACGCCCAGGAGCCCCAGGGCCAGGTAGAGATAGTAGACGTTGAAAGAGGTTATGAACTCCATGAAGGCCCGGCCTTCATCGGGCCAGGCGTCCAGAAGGAGGCCGTTTAATTTCCGAAAGACTTCCACCGGAGAGACCGGCCCGTAGGGGCGAAGGATATCAGCCCCCGCCGCGAGAACTGGCCACAAGACTGTGGTAAGACCAAGAGCCAAGGCTTTCTTCATGGCGCTTTATTCCTTGTAAGCTTTTGACCAGCCCCAGGCGATTCCGCTTCCGCGCCGGGCTACCCTTTCGCGGAAGATGTCCGCGATCACCGCGCTGTCTCCGGCCAGCAAGGCCTTGGTGGAACACATGCCGGCACAGAGGGGCACCTTGCCCTCGGCGATGCGGTTCTGCCCGTAAAGACGCCTTTCTTTCTCGGAGAAGGTTGGGGCCGGCCCGCCAGCGCAGAAGGTGCACTTGTCCATGGCGCCCCGGGCCCCGAAGGCGTTTCCTCGCGGAAACTGCGGAGCTCCAAAGGGACAGGCCATGAAACAGTACCCGCAGCCGATGCAGATGTCCTTGTTGACCAGGACGATTCCATCTTCACGCTGGTAGATGGCCCCCACCGGGCAGACGGCGATACAGGGGGCGTCGGAACAATGCATGCAGGCGATGGAAATGCTCCTTTCCCCGGGTTTTCCCTCGTTGATGATCACCACCCGGCGGCGATTTACGCCCACCGGAAGCTGGTGCCCTTCCTTGCAGGCCACCACGCAGCCGTTGCAGGCGATGCAACGCTCGATATCGCAGAGAAATTTCATTCTTGCCATGGACGCCTCCTTTTAAACCAGGCCCCGGCGGAAACCCGCCGGGGGAGTTTCTAAGCCTTCTTTATGCGGCAAAGCCCTTCCTTCGTGCCCTGGATCTGGGTGATGATGTCGTACCCGTAATTGGTGACGATGTTTGCCGGCTCACCCAGGGCGTAAGGAACAAGTTCCTCCGGATAGTTGCCGGCGAAGGATTTCCCCATGAAGTAGCCCCCGAAGTGGAAGGGCAGGAAGATCGTCCGCTCGTCCACGCGGTCGGTGATCTTGGCCTTGACCTTGATGCGCCCTCCCTCCGGAGACTCGATCCACATGTAATCGCCTTCTCTGATACCGTGGTCGTTGGCCACCTTGACGTTCACTTCGGCGTACATCTCCGGGGCCAGCTCAGCAAGATACTTGTTGCTGCGCGTCTCGGCCCCGCCACCCATGTGCTCGACCATCCGGCCGGTGATGAGGATGAGAGGGAACTCCTTCACGAGTTCCGGTTTCTGTTCGCTGGCAAAGCGGGTGTAGACCCGGTAGTGATCCGGCTTGTCCGGATAAGTGGGATACTTCTTGATGAGATCCGGCCGCGGCGAATGAAGCGGCTCGCGGTGCACCGGTACCGGGTCGGGGAAGTTCCAGCAATAGCACCGGGCTCTGCCATTTCCGAAGGGGGCCATGCCGCGTTTCAGGGCCTCCCTGATGACGTTGATGTCGGTCTTCCACCCCGGAAACTCGGGATAGCCACCCATCACCTCGCTCCCCGGGTTGGCCACTCCGGGGGCGGCAAGAAGGCTCTCCTTGCGGCCGTCAGGGTAGGTGTATTCGGTGCCGAAGCGGGCCCGGAAGGGAAGCCCGCCCTTGGTTACCGGTTTGGATATATCGTAGAGGATCGGGGTCCCGGGATGCGTCTCCGTCCAGCACGGCCAGGGAAGACCATAGTATTCGCCGTCACATGGCCCACCCTTGGCCTGAAGCGTATCCACGTCGAAGGTGTGCCAGTTGTCCGTGTGTTTCTTGATGCGTTCCGGAAGCCATCCGCAAAGCCCGATGGTCAAGGCTCCGCGCGCGATCTCGCGCGTGACGTCTTCCGGGACTTTCTTGATGTTCTTGTAGAATTTGTCCGCAAAGCCGAAGCGCTTGACGAATTCTTCCATGATCTCATAGTCGGTCTTGGACTCGTAGAGCGGGTCCACCACCTTGTAGCGCCACTGGGCCTGGCGGGAGGAGCTGGTCACGCTTCCTTCGGTCTCGTACTGGCTCGTGGAGGGAAGGAGATAGACGTTGTCCTTCTCACACATGGCCGCGGTGGTGGTGGGGAAGGGGTCGATGATGACCACGAGATCAAGCTTGTCGAGCGCCTTTTTGAGCTTGTGGTACTGGGACTGGGAGTTTGAGGCGCATCCCCAGAAGACCACCGCCCGAATGGGGGTGTACTGGGTGATTTTGTCTTCCTGGATCACTCCCTCGTACCAGCGGGCCAGGGTAAAGCCCTTCTTGTGGACGTATTCCTTGCTGTGGAAGCGGCCCTTTATCCACTCGAAATCAACGCCCCAGACCTTACACCAGTGTTTCCAGGAGCCCTCCTTGAGCCCGTAGTAGGCGGGAAGGGAGTGCGAGAGCACGCAGACGTCGGTGGCTCCCTGGACGTTGTCATGCCCGCGGAAGATGTTGGTCCCTCCGCCGGAGACTCCCATGTTCCCGAGCACGAGCTGGAGGATACAGCAGGCGCGGGTGTTGCTGGAGCCGATATGGTGCTGGGTGATCCCCATGCACCATATCACCGTCCCCGGGCGATGGGTGGCAAGGAGTTTGGCCACCCTGGCGAGCTGATCTTTGGGCACCCCGGTGATCTCTTCTACCACCTCCGGGGTGTAGTGCGCGGCCACTTTGCGCATCTCCTCGAAGCCCGCCACCCGGGTGCGGATAAATTCTTTGTCGTGCCAGTCGTTTTCGATGATGTAGTTGATGAGCCCCATGAGGAAGGCCGTATCCGTGCCCGGTCGGATGCGCACGTATTCCGTGGCCTTGGCCGCAAGCTTGGTGAAACGCGGATCCACCACGATGAGCGGTGCTCCGTTTACTTCCTTGGCGTAGAGGATGTGTTGCAAGGACACCGGGTGCGCTTCAGCGGCGTTTGAGCCGATCATGAAGATGCACCGCGAGTGCCGGATGTCGTTCATGCTGTTGGTCATAGCCCCGTATCCCCACGTGTTGGCGACACCTGCCACCGTGGTGGAATGTCAGATACGGGCCTGGTGGTCGATGTTGTTGGTGCCCCAGAAGGCGGCAAGCTTTCGCTGGAGATAGGCCATCTCCGTGGAGACCTTGGCGCTCCCGTTCCAGTGTACGGCATCCGGGCCGTATTTTTCGCGAATTTCAAGGAGCTTGCCGCAGATCTCAGAGAAGGCCTGCTCCCAGGAGATCTTCTTCCAGCGCCCTCCTTCGCGCTTCAGGGGATACTTCAGGCGCTTTTCCGTCCTAATCATGTCGATGGCGCCGGCCCCTTTGCAGCAGTGCCCGCCACGGGAGATGGGGTGATCCTGGGCGATCTCCTGCCGCACCCAGACCCCGTTCTGGACTTCGGCGTAGATACCGCAACCCACGGCACAATGGGTGCAGATGGTGCGGACGATCTTGGAGCCCGGGTAAGGGGTTTTCGGGGCCTCTTTGGCTTCGGTCCGCCGGACGATCTTTCCCGAAAGGGCAAGCCCGGTGAGGCCCGCGGTGGCCGCCGCGATCTTCAAAAAGGCGCGGCGGGCAAGTTTGGGGTTTAAGGTTATGGGTTTCCCCGCCGCCTTGGCGGGTCTGGAGAAGACCTTTTTCGCTCCCATCTTTCTCCTCCTTTAACGTCGCAGAGATTCGTAATAAGCCCGGAAGGCCTCCGTCTCCCGGTAGAGGATTTCATCGTTTTCTTCGGGGGATCTTCGCTGGGCCCCGGCTTTGCGAGTACCAGAGAGGGCAAAGACCGCCCCGGCCGCCAGAAGGGCCTTTTTGATGAAGGATCTCTTGGGTTTGTCGACCTTGGCCATTTTTCCCTCCTTAGGCTTCCTCGAAGAAACGTTCTTCAAGCTCCAAGAAGGCCTCGAGCATTTTAGCTACCTTCCCGTAAAAAGAAGCCTCTTTCTCAAGCTTGGCCGTGACCCCTCGGGCACACGGTCTAAGGAAGTTATAGAACAATTCGCGCTCCTGGATCAAGCTATTTTGCTGGGTGGCGGCCTCCATGAACGCCAGAAGGACTCCCAGATGGTCTTCCGGCTCCGAGACCCCTTCTCCTCTGGCAAGCCCCAGCTCTCCCAGGAGCTCACGAAGCCTCGCAAGGCTTGGGCCAAAGAGCTTTCCTTCCAGGTAGTACGATGCTTCAAGGGGGATCTGCGCCCCTTCAAAGGGGACGATGAAAAGCCTTTCAAATTCTTCTCGTATCTCCGTAGCCTCTTTGCCGGCAAGGGCTTCTCTCAGGTCTCCTACGGCGCTGTCAAATCTCTCCACCCCGGTCTTCGGCAAACTCTCCAGCACGTTTCTCGCCAGAGAGAGCCTCTTTTCGTCGAAATCCGGGAGGAAGAAGAGGCTCAAAAGGCCGTAGAGGAGACCTCGGGCTCGGGCGGCAGCGGTATCCATTTTTTCACTCCATCTTTTCGAAGATTTCCTTTACGCGACAGTCCTCGCAGTAATCCAGCAAAGGGAGCATCTCGCCAAACCTGCCCAGGCCGGAGAGCGTCTGCCGCACTTTTTCCTGGCTCTTCTTGGTGCCGAAGACCTTGCCGCAGCGACGGCAAAAGACCGGCTCGTCCTGGGCCAAAACCAGGCTCTCGAAAAATTCTTCCCGCAGGAAAAAGCCTTTTTTGAGTTTCAACGCCCCCTCCGGGCAGGTCTTTTCGCAAACACCGCAGGCCACACAGAGGGCCGGCGTGAAGGTGAGAGAAAAATTCTCCTCGTCCGCAGCCAGGGCCTCCTGCCGACATTCGTTGAGACAGGCCAGGCAAAGGGTGCACTTCCCGGAGTCGATTTCAAGCCAGCCGAAGTCGTCTCTTTCAAGCTCGAAGGAGGGCCTTCCGGCCTGCGTCCAGAGTTTCCGGAGAAGCTCCGCGAAGTATCGCCTACGGCCCTTGAAAGCGGTAAGGGCTTGAGGTTCAAGAAAGAGGGGCTCCTCTGAGGAGAGCACCTCCGGAAGATCCTCAAGACTTGCAGAAGAAAAGGGCGTCTTTCCGAAAAGCTTGGCGATGATTTCGTTGGCAAAATCAAGTACCGCCGGCTCTTCGGCGAGAAAGACCACCCTTGAGGCCCCCTTCGCGAGAAAAGAGAAGAGGTGAGAGAGCCCCAGGGCCTTCGGGGCCTCGTGGACCAGGAAGAAGAAAGCCCCTGCTTTTGGAAATGACGGGTGCCAGAAGAGACGCAGGAGATCTTCCTCACGCCCCACGATTACGGTGCATCCGGAAAGGGGAATCTTCTCGAGATAGGCGACGAAACTTCTTTCCTCAAAGGGGGCGTAGTCGAGCGCCCCGGTGGGGCAGGCCCCCACACAGCGGCCGCAATCTTCGCACAGGAAATGGTCCACCGAAACGCTCTCTTCTATCTCAAGGGCCTTACAGCCGGTGAGACACAGGCGGCAGCCCTCCCCGAAACGGGAGACGAACTGGCAGCGGCCCTCCTCGAAACGCACGGTCTCGTGGATTTCGAAGCTCCCCAGGCGGGCGAAGAACTCTCCCAGCTCATCCGGCCCGAAAAGATAGCCCTCCTTGCGGGGTACCTCTTCGGGGATCTCATCCAGAAAGACCACAAAGAGGAAATCTTCCGTGACCTCCTCGTAGCGTGAGAGATCGAGGGCTCCTTCCGGGCAGGCCTTTTCGCACTCCCGGCAAAGATCGCAGCGGCGGGGATCTATCGTGGGGCCGGGGAGGGCCGCTTCTTCCGGGCATACGCGCCCGCAGATCCCGCAAAAAGTGCATCTTTCTTCCTCAACCGGGGCCCAAAGCAGGTAAGAAAACCGGTATTTCCCCTCTGCTCTTTCGAGGCCAATTTCTTCCACCTGGGGGAAGGCGGGGTCCTTGGTCAGGCAAAAGGGCTGGGCGCTAAAGAGACCTCCGTAGAGGGCGAGGAACCTCTTCAGCTTTTCAGGGTCTTTCGAGATCACGGCCACGGGTTCTTCGCGGGTGTCCCTCACGTAGCTTCGAAAGACGTTTTCTTCCAGGCGCTCCTTTTCAGCCTCCGCCAGGGGGAGGAGCTCTTCCGGGGCAAAGAAGGAGACGTTCAGGAGGAGGGTGGGAGAAGGAGGCGGGCCATCTTCGGAGCTTTCCCGGGAGAAGCCCCCAAAAAGAAGGGCCTCTTCGGGAATTTCTTCCTTTTTGGCCCAGGAAAGGATATATTTTCCCTGCTCTCTTAGGAGGTATGGCCTTTTCAAAGCTTTGAACCCCAAAGTTTTTTGGCATCATAGCACGGGGCCGGCTTCAGGAAAATCAGGAGAAGAAAAATGGCGGAAAATTTGACGGTTGAACGGGTTTCTCAAGGCGCCCCCAAATCGGGATGTTCCGACTTGCGAAGTGAGTGTTAACTCATGAAAGACTGGGAGAAGCGCTGGGAAGAGATCATCGCCCGAGTGAGGAGGCCCTCGCGTTATCTGGGCCTTGAGCCAAACACCGAGCCGGCCACCCCTTTTGAAGAAGCCCGCCTGCGGGTGTGCCTGGTCTTTCCGGATCTTTACGAGGTGGGGATGTCGCACCTTGGGCTCCTCATCCTCTACCTCATCCTTTCGCGCCGGGAGGGGATCTTCGTAGACCGGGCCTACGCCCCGGCCCGTGACCTCGAAGCGCTCTTGAGAGAGGAGAAATTTCCCCTCCTCTCGCTGAGGGCCAAGAGGCCGCTTAAGGAATTCGACCTGGTGGGCATCAGTTATCCTTACGAGCTCTGCGCCACCAACATCGTAAACATCCTTGATCTCTCCGGCATTCCGGTCTGGGGGAGGGAGCGGGGAGAGGCCGATCCTCTC
>JAADDY010000071.1 GCA_013153725.1 Thermodesulfobacteriota bacterium | reverse complement strand
GCACTCCGGAGGCCTTCAGGTATTCCAGGGCGATGGCTGCCTGCGGGGCCCCCAGCACCGGGCCACAGAGGAAGATCTCATCCCTTCCAAAGACTTCGGTCAGAAAAAATTTCGCCCGCGAGGAAAGGCCGAAGGACTTTACCAGAAATTCCAGGTCGGGCCTGGTATGCACCAGGACAAGGCGCGGGGGGAGGGTTATCTTAGGTTTTGGGGGTGGAATCTTTGCCAAGGCTTAACTCACAGAGGGCCTCTTTGAAGGCCTCGATCTCGGCCTGGTATTCACTGGCAGGCCTTTCCATGCCACAGGTGAGACACCTCACCCGCGCCCGGGCTCAATGCCCCGCCAGGATGGCCGGGCCCCCGCAGTATTTGCAGTCAAGCTCTCCCTTCAGCTCAGCTCCTCTTTGTGATCGCATTGTGGACACACCTTGTATTCCTTCCGGCGCTGCTTCTTCCTCACCAGAAAGGGCGCCCCGCAGGCCGGGCACTTCTCATCTATGGGTTCCTGCCAGAGGATGAAATCGCACTTGGGGGCTTCGCTGCAGCGGTAATAGATCTTGCCCGTGCGCGCCCGACGCTTGACGAGTTTGCCTGGGCAACCCTCCCTGGGGCAGGAGATATTGGTGGTGAGGGGCTTGGTGTTGCGACACTCGGGATAGCCGGAGCAGGCCAGAAATTCGCCAAAGCGCCCCCTCTTGACCACCATGGGGCGGCCGCACTTCTCGCAGACCTCCCCGGTCTCGCGGTTCTTCTCCACCGGCTTGATGACCCCCTTTTCATCACGCACGTAATCGCGGGTCTCTTTGCACTCCGGATACCGGCTGCAAGCCAGGAAGGCCCCGGCCCGACCAACCCGGATGATCATCTCCTCCCCACAGGCCGGACATTTGACCCCGGAGGGGACCCCCGCCTTGAGGGAGGCCATCTCCTCCTGGGCCTTTTTGAGCACCTGTTCAAAAGTCTCGTAAAATTTCCGCAGGAGCTCCACCCGGTCCCTCTTGCCCTCCTCGATCTCATCAAGGGCCTCTTCGAGCCGCGCGGTGAAACCCGTCTCGATGAGATCGGGGAAATGGGCGGTGAGGAGGTCGTTTACCAAGAGGCCAAGCTCCGTGGGCTTGAGATAGCCCTTTTCCGTCTCCACGTAACCACGATCCTTGATGGTGGAGACGATCTGGGCGTAGGTGGAGGGGCGGCCGATCCCTTTCTCCTCGAGGGTACGAATGAGACTTGCCTCGGTGTAACGCGGCGGGGGCTGGGTGAAGTGCTGTCTGGGCTCGATCTCGGCAAGGCGCAAAGAAAGCCCCTCCTTTACCGGAGGAAGGGTGTTTTCCTCCTCTTCCTCGCTGCGATAGATGGCGAGGAAACCGGGGTGAAGGAGCCTCGTGCCGCTTGCCAGAAGCTCGAAATCTCCACCTTTGATGTGCACCTCCGTGCGCTCGAAGCGGGCTTCCGCCATCTGAGAGGCTACGAAGCGACGGAAGATGAGGTCGTAAAGGGCAAGCTCATCCTTGGAGAGATAGGGCTTAAGAGACTCCGGCGTGCGGGCAAGAGAGGTGGGCCTTATGGCTTCGTGGGCCTCCTGGGCAGTCTTGCGGCTCTTGTAGACGTGGGGCTTTTGCGGCAGAAAATCCGGGCCAAAGTTCTTTGCGATAAAGCTGCGGGCCTCCTCCACCGCCTCACTGGCCACCCGCACGGAATCCGTCCGCATGTAGGTGATAAGGCCCACGGCCCCTTCCTCACCGAGCTCCACCCCCTCGTAGAGTCGCTGGGCAAGGAGCATGGTCTTCTTGGCTGAGAACCTCAGCCTGCGCCAGGCCTCCTGCTGGAGGGTGCTGGTGATGAAAGGAGGCGCGGGTTTGCGGCGGATCTCCTTCCTCTCGACCCGCTCCACCACGAAAGAGGCCTTCTTGAGGGCCTCCACCAGGGCCTTGGCCTCGGCCTCGCTTTTGGGTTTTACGGGTTTTCCCTGAAAACGCTTGAGCTTGGCCCTGAGGGGGCCTTCCTCCGTCTCGAAGACGACTTCTATCGTCCAGTATTCTTCGGGCTCGAAGGCCTCCCGTTCTCTTTCCCGCTCACAGACGAGACGGAGGGCCACCGATTGCACCCGCCCGGCTGAAAGGCCGCGCTTTACCTTCTCCCAGAGGAGGGGAGAAAGGTTGTAGCCCACCAGGCGATCAAGGATGCGACGGGCCTTCTGACTCTCGAACTTGCGGGGGTCGAGCTCACTTGGCCGGGCCAGGGCCTCTTTGATGCCCTTTTCCGTGAGCTCGTAAAGCAGGAGCCTCCTTATGGGTTTCTGAAGGTCCTTCAGCTCTTCGGCAATGTGCCAGGCGATGGCCTCCCCTTCGCGGTCAGGGTCCGGGCTGAGATAGATTTCTTCGGCCTTTTTGGCGGCAGATTTGAGCTTCTTGATGACGTCTCTTTTGCCTCTAATGGTGACGTATTCCGGTTCGAAGCCCTCTTCGATCTTCACTCCCAGTCGGCTCTTGGGCAGATCCTTGATATGACCCACCGAGGCCGCCACATCGAAATCCTTGCCCACGATCTTCTTTATGGTGCGCACCTTGGTAGGGGACTCTACGATGATTAAGCCTTTCTTCATCTCCTGACCCTGCGATAAAAATTTCCGGGAAGCCTTTCAATCAATCCCTCAAGTTCGAGCTCTGCAAGGACCCGCGTAACATCCATGGTTGAGAGACCGCTAAGGTACACAAGCTCGTCGATACTCAAAGGGCTTCCGCTCAAATGCTCTAAAACTTTGGCTTCTTCTGGGCCGAGTGTCAACTCCGGTTGCAGAAAAGCTTTCGGCTCCTGTCCAAAAGAGGAAAGGACGTCCTCGGGCTTGTCCGCCAGCGCCGCTCCCTCCCGCAGGAGCTGATGACAACCGTGACTTCGCAGAGAATAGACCGGCCCCGGCACGGCCAAGACCTCCCGACCCTGTTCCGCCGCAAGTCTTGCCGTGATGAGGGAGCCACTTTTGGGACTTGCCTCCACCACCAGCACGGCCTGCGAAAGCCCGCTTATGAGGCGGTTTCGTACCGGAAAGTTTCCGGCCCGCGGCTCGGTTCCCAGGGGAAACTCCGTCAGGAAGCCCCCTCCAGCCTCCAAGATTTCTTGCCGCAGGTGGCGGTGGGCGGCGGGATAATCTACGTCCAGACCGCACCCCAGGACACCGTAGGTACGGCCTCCTTCCCTGACGGCGGTCCGGTGGGCGGCCCCGTCAATCCCCAGGGCAAAACCGCTCACGATGCCAAGGCCGTGTCGCACGAAGACAGCAACCCATTCTTTGGTAACCGAAAGGCCATAACTCGTGGCCGCCCGAGAGCCCACCACCGCAAGCAGGGCTTCCTGGCGAGGGAGACTTCCCTGGTAAAAGAGAACCGGAGGCGGAGTGGCGATCTCTTTTAAAAGCGGAGGATAATCTTCGTCCCAGAAGGTGACGTAGGAAGCTTTAAGGCGCTCAAGGCCCGAAATCTCCTCCTCGGCCCGCCTCAGAACTTCTTCAAGGGAAGGAAGGGGCTTTCTTAGGCCGAGAGTCTTCAGGTCTTCGCGGGAAAGGGCCCAAAGGTCCCGGAGGTCATCAAGGGCGTTTACGATTTTTTGAATGGTAAGAGGGCCAAGGCCGGGAACAAGACTTAAAGCCAGGAGAAGCTTGCGATCAAACATCTACGAGTTGCGAAAGGTGAGCTTTACCCTCCCCCCGGAAACTTCCATATGAGCATATGGAGCAAAAATCTTCTCTGCCAAGCCCCAAAATTCGTCTTCTACGGGAAGAGCATCTGCTCCTTCGAGAGAGATCTCGACTCCGGGCTGCCCCTCTTCCTGAAAGGTGCGTACTTTAAAGGGGTATCCGCCCTCCACCGCTTTGGGAACCAAGGCCCAGAAGAGGGCACAAAAACCCTGCCAGAGGGCGGCTGGCGGTGCCACCACTGAAACGGGCTCGGGAGAGGTTTCGAGTTCTTTGTAAACCTGGTGCTTGAACTTGAGATCTCCTTCCCAGAGAACGAGCAGTTTCTCCAGAAGGGAGTTGAGGTCTATCGGGGTGGGAGCTTCGTGGGTGGCCTGACTTATGGCCTCAAGGATATCTTTGAGGCGCTCTACCTGGGCCTCCATCTGGGCCAGTTTTTGTTCCTGCTGCGCAATGATTTCCTGCTGTTCCGGTGTGGCAAGGCGCGCCAGTTTGGCCTGACTCATACGAAGGAGCTCAAGTTGCATGGAAAGGATCTGCAGGGGGCCACTCATGTTGTGCACCAGTCCTTGCACGAGGTGTCCGCAAACCGCTTTAGGCAACAGATTCTCTAAAGCCATCAGCCTTCTCCTCCTTTTGTAATTGCTCCTGCCAAACTACCTTAAAGATCTCCACGATCTCCGGGTCAAACTGGGATCCGGAACAGCGCAGGATCTCCTGGTAAGCCGTCTCCGCCGAAAGGGAGGGCCGGTAAGGTCTTCGGGTGGTCATGGCGTCGTAAGTATCAGCCACCGCCAAAATACGGGCCAAAAGAGGGATTTCCTCTCCCCTGAGACCTTCAGGGTAGCCTTGACCATCGAAGCGCTCGTGATGGTAGCGAATGATCCGAGCTTCCTCCTGCAGGAGACCAATGTGGCCCACGATCTCCGCCCCGATTACCGGATGCTGCTTGATGATCTCGTACTCCTCAGAGGTAAGGCGGCTTGGTTTTAAAAGGATGGCATCTGCAATCCCAACCTTGCCGACATCGTGTAAGTGCCCGGCAAAACGCAGCATTTCGAGCTCTTCGGTAGAGAGCCCCATTTCTCTGGCTATGAGAAGGGCGTAGTTGGTAACCCGCTCGGAATGTTCCTTGGTGTACGGATCTTTGGCCTCCAGCGCCTTGACCAGCGCGCGCAGGGCGTCATGGAGGTTGAGAACGATGCTCTCATAGAGGATGAAGTTTTCTGCCAGAGGGGCGGCTCGTTCCAGGATGAGATTGATACAAAAAAGGTCGTCCTTGTTGAAGCTCTTTTGACGACAAAGGGCCAGCGCCCCCAGATTTTCACCCTTTATCTGAAAGGGGTTGACCAAAAGGGCCTTTTCCTTTCCTCGGGCAGGTATGATATAGGGCAGGGATTCCCGCACACTCTTGCTAATGGGATTGGATCCGTCACATCTCAAGACCGGCGGTTTTTCCGAAAAACCTTCCCAAACTTCCGGAAAGAGGGTCCCTTTTTCAAGATCGAGGAGGTAAAGAACCCCCTCTTCGGATTCGGTGAATTCCACGCTCAACCGGATGATTTCGTTGTAGAGTTGCGTAACGCTGTTGCAAGAGGTCAGCCGATCGCTCACGGTAAAGAGCAAGGTCTGTTCCCTGGTCTTTTGTTTGAGGAGACGGAGAAGTTCCTGGTAATCTTCCCGGGCCTCCAGGGCCTCCCTCTTTTTGAAACGCTCGATGGCCTCGTAGAGTTGTTGGGAGGTAAAGGGCTTGATGAGAAAATCTGTAGCCCCGTGACGCAAAGCTTCCACGGTAAGATCCAGGGAAGGATAACTCGTCATCAGGATAACCGGCGTCTTGATCCCTTCGCGACGCATCAATTTGAGGAGATCGATGCCGGAAAGCCCCGGCATATTGACGTCGAGGAGGACCAGATCCACGGGATATTTTTGCATCAGTTCGAGGGCCCGGTAGGCGTTCTCCGCCTGCAAGGTGCGGCAGGAACTAAAGGAGGAGAGCAGGAGCTCGAGATTTTCGCGCAGGATCTTTTCGTCGTCCACGATGAGGATATTGAGGCTATCCGCCATAGTTCGCCCTTTCGATGAGGATCTGCTTTATGGCTTCGAATTCCTTCTCATCCAGGAACCCTTCCTGCCGTAACCGGGCCAGACGTTCCAATTCGTCGAGAAGAGAGCGAGGTTCAGCCTCCTGTTTGGAGGTTATGGCTTCTTTGAGACGTTGATATACCTTCTTTAAGTCCTCAAGAAGGCGCTTGTTCTCTCTCTCCAGGAGAATGCGAGTGCACGCGTTGTTAACGCTTACTTTTAGCTCCTCGAGACTGAAAGGTTTGCGGATGTAGTCGTAAGCCCCCTCTTTGAGGGCCAGGATGGCGGTTTCGAGCGAGGCGTAGCCGGTAATAACGATCACGAGGAGGTCAGGGCGTAGCCTCTTGGCCTCCTTCAGGAGCTCTATCCCTCCCATCTGGGGCATTTTGAGATCGGTAATCAAAAGGTCAAAATCCTCCTCTTTGAGGAGTTCCAGAGCCTCAAGCCCGTCAGCCGCTGTCTTTATAAGGCGGTTTTCCTCTTGAAGCTCCTCAGAAAGGAGAACTCGAAAGGGTCTTTCGTCCTCCGCGATGAGGATTCGAATCAAGTCTTTTTCTTCAGCCACCCCTACACTCTGACGTCGAAAAGGATACCCATAATTTCATCAAGCCTTTTTCGAATCTCAAGCAATTCTTCCGGCGGAATTTGCCGAATAACTTCATCTGTCTCAGGATTAACCACTTTTACTACCACTTCCTTGGTTTCTTCGTCTACATTAAATACCAGCCGCACGTTCAATTTTGCCAGTTCCTCCTGGACCGTGAGCACTACATCTTTGGCTTCCTGGGGGCTCAAGGTGTCTTCTGATGGCTTTTCGGGCTGGGAGGACTTTTGGGAGGGCTCCTCTTGCAGGTTCCCCTTGGGCTTGGGACCTTCCCGGATAGACTCCCACATCTGGGAAGAAATCTCTTTCACTTGCATGGTAACACCTCCTCAATTAGTGGAGAACGCCTGCAACCAAGCGTTCTTCAAGGTGTTTCTTCTTGATCAAGGCCAGGGAAGCCAGTTCTTCCTCCTCCTTTAAGGCCCTGTGTATTTCAGGAAGATCCTCGGGAACGAAAGAGGTCTTCCTGAGAAGGGCTAAAAGCTCCTTTTTGAGCTGCATAAGGGCTTGCAGACGCTGATAGTCCTCTTCTTCGATAGCTTTACGGCAGCTTTCGTTAAGATTCGCTAGCTGGGACAAAAACTCTTTGCCAGACACGGCAACCTCCCACATAAGAATGTTTGCTACTACCCTTTTCGGCTGGGGAGATTGCCAACTCAAAAATGGTCTGCTCTGAAAAAAAGAGCTCCGAGATGGCGAAGCGATCAGGAGGAAGACTTCAGGCGGGCCAGAAAATCCCTTATTCGGAAGAGAGAGACGAGCTCAAGCCCTTCGGCGGCGATGGCCTCTCTCCCCCCTTCTTCGCGATCCACCAGGGCCACCACGGCTCTGACCTCAAGCCCGGCCTCCCTCGCCCGGGAAACGGCCTTGAGGCTTGAGCCCCCGGTGGTCACCACGTCTTCGAGGATCACCGCGTGCATACCGGGTGCGACGTTTCCTTCCAGAAAACGCCTGGTGCCGTGCCCTTTGGCCTCCTTGCGCACGATGAAACCCTCGATCTTTTGGCCAGCCAGACCGGCCTCAAAACACACCGCCGCCACCAGGGGATCGGCCCCCAGGGTAAGCCCGCCCACGGCTTCGGGAGAAAACCTCTTCACCTCCTGCCACAGGAGTTTCCCGATGAGGGGAAGGGCCTCCGCCGCAAGGGTGGTCTTTTTGCAATCGAGATAGTAGGGGCTCACCTTTCCGGAGGCGAGCTTGAAGCCCTCTTCCCGGTAAAGGAAGGATCTTTCGTAGAGCAAGTTGAAGAGCTTCTCTTTAGGGTCCATCTTCTCCTCCTACGATTTCGGTTCCCACCCCGGCGTCGGTAAAGATCTCAAGGAGGATGGCGTGCGGAACCCGCCCGTCGATGATGTGGGCCTTCTTGACCCCGGCCTGCAGGGCCTTACGGGCGCTCTTGAGCTTGGGAATCATGCCTCCTTTGGCCACCCCCTCTTTGATGAGCGTATCTATTTCATCGACATGGACGGAAGAGAGGAGCCTTCCCTCGGCGTCTTTTACCCCTTCGACATCGGTGAGGTAGATGACCTTCTCCGCCTTGAGGGCCCCGGCAATGGCCCCGGCCACGAGATCGGCGTTGATGTTGAAGGCCTCGCCGTCGGGCCCCACCCCCACCGGGGCGATCACCGGGAGGAAGCCCGCTTCCATGAGGGTCACGAGGAGGCCGGGGTTCACCTCTTTCACTTTGCCCACCCGACCGATATCGATGATCTCAGGTGGGCGGTCTTCTCCGGTGTACTTGTA
>JAADDY010000048.1 GCA_013153725.1 Thermodesulfobacteriota bacterium | reverse complement strand
TTCTCTCCTTACGCCACCAACCTTTTAGTCCGACGGGAAGATCTCCTGAAACTTTTTTTGCAAGATCCCTTCCCAAAACCCCTGGGACCCCTGACGCTCAAAAAGTTGTTCTTTGAGGAGGGGCTTGCCCAGAAAGAATGGCGCCCTTTTGCTCTCTGGCTCCGCCGCCTCAAACAGCAGGAGATCCTCAAGATCCTGGTGCGGGATCTCGAAGGAGAAAACTTCCTCCGCACCGTCTATGCCATCTCGAGGCTGGCCGATTTTTTCCTGAGGGCCTCCCTTTACTGGCTGACAGAGCAGCAGTTTCCAGCTTCACTGCGGGAGAAGTTCCTCGTCCTCGGGATGGGAAAACTCGGGGGGCGGGAGCTCAATTACAGCTCCGATATCGATCTCATCTTTTTCTATCACGCAGATCTTTCCGAAAAAGAGCGCTTCATCGCCCTTGCCAGAGAGATAACCCGCCTCATCGATACTCTCATCGAGGGGGAGAGGCTGTTCCGCACCGATCTCCGCCTCCGCCCTGGTGGAAAAGACGGGGAGCTGGTCTATTCGCTTAAAGCCGGAATCTCTTATTACTTTTATCAATCTCACCCCTTCGAGCGTTTGGCCCTGGTAAAGGCCCGCCCGGTGGCGGGAAACCTGCGCCTGGGGAAGGCCTTTCTCAGGGCCCTGCGTCCGGTGGTCTATCCCCGGTTCCTGGATTACACCTATCTTGAGCACCTTCGCGATCTCAAGGCTCGCCTCGTCAAGGAGGCGCTCAAAAAAGGGGCTGAACGAGACCTCAAGATCGGCCCGGGAGGCATACGCGAGATAGAGTTCTTCTGCCAGGCCCTCCAGATGATTTACGGGGGCAAGGAACCCGGCCTGCGCACCCGAAACACCCTCTGGGCCTTAAGAAAACTCGTCTCCAAAGGGCTCCTGCCCGCCGAAGAGGCCCGTCTTCTCAGAGAGGCTTACATCTTCCTGCGCACCCTGGAACATCGTCTCCAGACCGTCCATTTCCGCCAGACTTATCTCCTGCCCGCCGAGGAAGCCGCCCTTCTGCGCCTGGCCCGCAGCGTGGGTTTTGAAAGCGTCGAAAGTTTCGCCGCCGAGCTACAAAAGACGCGGCGAAAGGTGAGCGAGATTTTTAAGGCCCTCTTTCAACCTTCAGAGGCCCGCAAGTCGTCTTCTTTGAGAGACGAACTGCTGGCCTACTGGGAGGGGCAAAAAGAGGCCCAAGAAGTGGCTGAAGTGCTCGGCTTGCCGGAAAGACTCCTCGAAGATGCGAAGCACCTTCTGGAAGCCAGAGGCCCTTTGGCTAGAAGACGCGCCCCCTTGCTTACGGAAATTCTCACCGAGGCCCTTTTGAGGCTTCAGAAATTTCCGGAGAAAGAAAAGACCTTTGCCCGCTTCCTCTCTTTCATGGAGCGACTGGGAGGACGAATCTCTTTCCTCCACGCCCTAAAACACCAGCCCGAAAAGATAGAAGCCCTCCTTGAAATCTTTGCCAGGAGCAACTTCTTGAACCATCTCCTGCAGGCTACCCCTGCCGCGGCAGAAGCCCTCTTCCGAGAGGAAGGCCTGCCCCCGCTTGAACCTTTGCTCAAAGGCAAAGACGTGGAGGAGGCCCTTTCTCTCCTGCGCATGACCAAAAACGAGGAACTCCTCCGCCTGGGTTATCTGGACCTCAAGAAGAACCTCGACCTCAGAGACCTCCTCGAAAGATTGTCTTCTCTGGCAGATTTCGTCGTAAACGGCACCTTTCGCCTGGCAGCCGTCGAGAGCCCTCCCCTCCCCACCCCTCTTGCCGTGCTGGGGCTTGGCAAACTCGGGAGCCGCGAGCTTGGCTACCGCTCTGATCTCGACATGGTCTTTGTGGCCGAAAACCACGAAAACCTCGTCCCCCACACCAAACTGGCTCAAAAGTTTCTCCACTTCTTGACCGTCCCCCTGCCTGAAGGCCCGGGTTACGAGGTGGACACCAGACTGCGCCCTGAAGGTCGCAAAGGGCCACTGGTAGTGAGCCTAAGCGGCTTTCTCACCTACTATCGCGAAGAGGCCGCTTTCTGGGAAAAGCTTGCCATCACCCGCCTGAGACCCCTCACCGGAGACCGCTCTCTGGGGGAGAAAGTGGTAAGGGAAATCCACCGTCTCCTTGCCAGTGAGCCGCCGGGGGTCAGAGAAGCCGAGGAGACCTGGCAGATGCGGCTCAAGATGGAAAAGGAACGCCACACCCCCGGGCTCATCAATCTCAAGGTGGGGCGCGGGGGGCTTGCGGATCTCGAATTTGCCCTGCAATGGCTCCTTCTCAGGAACCTCTCCCTCCTTCCCTGGGAGGGAAACTTCTTCCGGGCCGTAAAAAATCTCAAAGAAAGAGGCATTCTCTCTCCCGAAGAGGCCGAGCTCCTGGAAGGAAACTACCTCTTCTTGCGCCGCCTGGAACAGCTCCTTATCCTTCTTCTAGACAAACACGGCGAAGAGAAGCAATACCGCCCGGAAGAGATCAAGATCTGTCAAGAATATCTGGGCCCCGACATCCTCGAGAGGCTAGAGGCGGTCTTCGAATCCAACCGGGCCTTCCTGGCCAGAGTTTTAGAGAGAGATGTCTGAGATTCCAGCCCTCTACGACCTCGACACCTACGATTACGAGCTCCCTCCGGAGCTCGTTGCCCAGTACCCTCCGGAGCAAAGGAGCGAAAGTCGCCTTCTGGTGCTTGACCGGCGCGACGGAAGCCTCACTCATCACCCCAGGTTCAGCGCCATCGAAAGATACTTTCGCCCCGGAGACCTCCTCGTGGTAAACGATAGCCGCGTCTTTCCCGCCCGGCTCTACGGGCAAAAGCCCACCGGGGGGACGGTGGAGATCCTCCTCCTACGCTTACCAAAGGAGGGGGAACCCGTCCCGGCGCTTTACCGCGGCAAGAGAATACGGCCGGGGCTTGAGCTCTCCTTTGGCAGAGATCTGCGAGGAAAGGTTCTCGAAACCCTGGAGGGTGGAAAGGTCCTCCTTGAGCTCGAATCCACCAAGGATCTTCTGGCGAGCATCCAGGAGGTGGGCCGGGTGCCTCTTCCCCCTTATATCAAGCGCTCCCCAGAGGCCGAAGATCTCTTTCGTTACCAGACGGTTTACGCCCAGAAGCCTGGCTCTGTGGCAGCCCCCACGGCGGGGTTTCACTTCACGGAGGAGCTTCTCGAAAGACTTCGCCAGAAGGGCGTAACCATCCTGGCCATCACCCTGCATGTGGGGTACGGCACCTTTGCCCCGGTAAAGGCGAAAGACATTCGCAAGCATCAGCTGCACGAGGAGTACGTGGAGATCACCCCTGAGGTGGCGGAAGAGATAAACCGTGCCAAAGAGGAAGGAAGGGCCGTCTTTGCGGTGGGGACCACCACTTTGCGCACCCTGGAGTTTGCCGCCCGAAAGGATGGAAGGGTAAGGCCCGTCTCGGCCTGGTGCGGCCTCTACATTTATCCGGGGTTTGAGTTCAAGGTGGTGGACCATCTCATCACCAATTTCCATCTCCCAAAATCGAGCCTCTACATCCTGGTGGCGGCCTTTGCCGGGCTTGAAAACATAAAACGCGCCTACCAGGAGGCCATCAAAAGGCGCTACCGTTTTTTCTCTTACGGAGATGCTATGCTAATCTTGTAAGGGATGAAGATTCGTGAAGAGCTCGAAAGACTGGAGCAAAAGATCCTTTCGCCCTACGCCACCCTTTCGGCCAAAACACGCGGTCGCCTGCGCCCGGAACCGGAATGCGACGTTCGCACCGCCTTCCAGCGGGATCGTGACCGCATCATCCATTCCAAGGCCTTCCGCCGCTTGAAACACAAAACACAGGTCTTTCTGTCCCCTGGCGGAGACCACTACCGTACCAGACTCACCCACACCTTGGAGGTGGCCCAGATTGCCCGCTCCATGGCCCGGGCCTTGCGCCTCAACGAAGATCTCACCGAGGCCATCGCCCTGGGGCACGACCTGGGGCACACCCCCTTTGGCCACGCCGGAGAGGCGGTCCTCAACGAGCTCCACCCGGAGGGTTTCCGGCATTACGAACAGAGCCTGCGGGTGGTGGATTTTCTCGAAAAAGACGGCCGGGGCCTCAACCTCACCTGGGAGGTGCGGGACGGTATCCTCAAGCATTCCAAAGGAAAGGGCCCCATCCTCCCCCGGGAGCAGGAACACCTGGCCGCCACCCTGGAAGGGCAGCTGGTACGGGTGGCAGATATCATTGCCTACCTCAATCACGACCTCGACGACGCCCTGAGAGGGCAGGTGATCAAAGAAAGCGATATCCCGCCGGAGTGTGTGAAGATTCTTGGCCGCAAGCACTCCGAACGGATCAACACCATGGTGCGGAGCCTCATCTTCAAAACTCTGGCAGCCGACGACGGGAGACTACACCTCGACGAAGACGTGATGCACGCCATGGAACGTCTGCGCGAATTCCTCTTCGCCCGGGTCTACGAGGCTCCGGTGGTGTATCAGGAATTTGTCAAGGCCAAGAAACTCCTGCGGGAGCTCTATCGCTATTTTCTGGAGCACGAGCTCCCCTGGGACAAGGAAAAAATCTACCAGGAAGACACACCTCTTCACCAGCGGGTTTGCGACTTCATCGCCGGCATGACGGACCGCTACGCCCTTTCGCTTTTCGAAAAGCTTTTCATTCCACATCCCTGGCCTTTTTAAATTTCCCCTCCCCAAAAGCCGAAGATAAGAGAAGCTATGCCCGCAGAGAAAGACTTGAAGTTCGAAGAACGAGCCCTCTGGGAAGCCTTTCTGGGCTCCTTTCAAGGCTTTCTCACGGTGGTAGGCCCGGACGATATCGTCCTTTTTGCCAACGAAGCCCTCATCAAACGCACCGGTTTCGATCCGGTGGGTGGTATCTGCTACGAAGTTTTCCACAATCGAAAAAGCCCCTGCCCTCATTGCCCCCGGGAAGAGGTCATTGAAAAGAAAAAGATCGTCTCCTGGGAAAGGGTAAGTCCCAAAGACAGTCGCTGGTACAACGTGGTGAATTGCCCCATCACCCTGCCGGACGGTCGTCTGGGGATGTTTTCCCTGGCTATTGATGTTCACGAAAAGAAGATGGCCCAGGAAGTGGCCGAAAGGCATCGTCGCTTCTTGGAAGCCATCTGGAACCGGGCTCCCTTCCTCCTTATTGGAATAAACCCACTCTCTGGGGAGATCGTTTTCGTGAACAAGGCTTTCGAAGAGACCCTCAAGTACCGTCAAGAAGAGGTCATCGGGCGCCGCATCGTAGATCTCTTCCCTCCCGAAGAAAGAGAAAGTGTCATCAAATGTTGCCGGGAAGTCTGCCTGGAAGGGGAAAAAGAAGCTGCTGAATTCTGGTGGCAAACCAAAGATGGCAAGCGCCGCCTGTTACAGAGCACCTGTTTCCTCGTTGAGATAAATGAAGGGCAAAAACTGGTTTTCAATATTTCTCGTGACATCACCCAGGAAAGGCGCCTCCAGGAACAGCTCCTCCAGGCTCAAAAGATGGAGGCCGTGGGACGGCTCGCCGGCGGGTTGGCCCACGACTTCAACAACCTTTTGACCTCTCTCAGGAACTACCTGGAGCTCATTCAAAGACACCGTCACGATCCCGACAAGATAAACGAAGTCCTGAAAAACATTAATCTAGTTCTGGAAAGAACCGGAGACATCACCCAAAAGCTCCTGACATTTAGCGGTCGTCGCCCGCAACAGAACGAAGTCATAGATCTCTCCCGTTTCTGCACTGAAATGAAAACCTTCTGGCAGCGCCTCCTGGGTGAGCACATTGAGCTTTCGATAGAGATCGAAGAGGAGCCCGTCTACATCTTCACCGATGAAACCCATCTCCAGCAGATCATCATGAACCTCATCGTAAACGCCAAAGATGCCATGCCCCGGGGAGGAAAGCTTCATCTCAGTGTCAGGACCAAAGAAATCGAAGGCGAAGAGCTGGACCCGCCGGAACTCAAACCCGGAAGATACGCGGTACTATCTATCTCTGATACGGGGCCGGGAATACCGGAGGAAGCCCTTCCTCACATCTTTGAGCCGTTCTTCACCACCAAGCCCGCCGGGCAGGGAACAGGCCTTGGCCTTGCCATCGTTTATTCTCTGGTCAGACAATACGGCGGGCATATCTCGGTCTATACCGAAAGGGGGCGGGGAACCACTTTCAGGATATACTGGCCATTAACGGAGCTCACCCCCAGAGAAAAAACCGCTCCCAAAGAAGATCAAGCCCTTCTACACCAGGGAGGAGGCACCATTTTGGTGGTGGAAGACGACGCCCTGGTACGGGAGCCCATCGTGGAACTTTTGCGCGAAGCGGGCTACCAGGTGTTTGAGGCGGAAAACGGGCTCGAGGCGCTGGAGATCCTTTCGCGCCAGAAAGTGGACCTCATCATCTCTGACCTGGTGATGCCAAAGATGGATGGTGAGGAACTGATAAACCAGGTCAAGGAAAGATACCCCGAAGTAAAAATCATCATTTCTTCAGGCTATCCCGAGGGATCGGTCCCGGCCAACGGAAAGTTCAAAGGTGTCACTTTCGTCTCAAAGCCCTACACCTTTTCAGATCTTCTCAAAGAGGTCCATAGCCTCTTGAGTTCTTAGTTGGCCCATTTTTGATGGCGCGTTATCATGCTTTTATGCCCTCTAAAAAGGGGCTCAACCGCCCTTTTGACATCCTGAAACACAAAATTCGCAAAGAAGAACTCCCGGCAGAGCGTCCTCGCCTGGAAGAGAAAGGAGAAATCTCTTTTGAAGAGATCATGCGGGGAGTCAAACGTCTTCTCGACCGAGACAAAATCTACTGGCAGATCGTTTGCAAAAGTGGCCGTCCCAAAACCGAAGAAGAGATAGACCCGCGGGAGTTTTGGCGTATCCGTGTCAGGGATACCTCGGAGTACGTGGAAGAGCTGGTAAGGGGGTTCCAAAAGGAGCTTTTTGAGGCCCTCCATGCCGGCCAAATCTCCGTCTCCCGGGTCTTGAATCTCCACCGCTTTCACGTCCCCGAAGCCGAAGAGGCCCTCCACTCCTTCCTCAAGGAGTGCCTGTTGCGGGGGGACCGCTGTGTTCTTATCATCCATGGCAGGGGGCTTTCTTCTAAAAACGAACCCGTTCTCAAACGCAAGGTTCACGAGTGGCTCCGGAGAGGTCCTTTTCGGAAATACATCCTCGGTTTTTGCAGTGCCAGGCAATGTGACGGCGGCATGGGAGCCACCTACGTGATGCTTTCCTCCCGCCCCTTGAAGAAAAGAGGCGCCAAAACTTGGTGAAAGAGCCGGAAAAATGTTCTATTTTTAGCAGTAAGGAGGGTGCTATGCTCCTACCCCTGCACGGTCGCAAAAATGTTCTGCTGCACGGCTTGCCTGGCAGCGGGAAGACCACGCTGGTCGAAAGGCTGGTGCAAAAAATCCCCTACCCCAAAAGGGGTTTCTATACCCGTGAAGTGCGTGAAAAAGGGCGAAGGATAGGCTTCAAGATCATCACCCTCGACGGCAAGGAAGCCTGGCTTGCCAAAAGAGGAAAGGGATATCCCCAGGTCGGCAAATACCGGGTCTACGTGGAATCCTTCGAAAAACTCGCTGTCCCCACCATCCAGGAAGTCAACCCCAACGAAATGGTGGTCATCGACGAGATCGGCAAAATGGAGCTCTTCTCCAAGAGTTTCCAGGAAGCCGTCCTCAAGGTGCTCGACTCCCCGGTGCCAGTTTTGGCCACCGTAGGATACGGGCTCATCCCTTTTGTGGAAAAACTCTTCGAAAGGAAGGACTCCATCTTTGCCGAAGTTACCCCGGAGAGCCGGGACTATCTCGTGGAGCGGGTAGCGGTAGAATTTTATCGCCCCGGACTCTTGATCGCCGTGGAAGGGCTTGATGGCGCCGGGAAAAGCACCCTTCTGAAAAGACTCGCCAGCACTCTTTCCGAACGGGGCTACAAGACCCTCCTCACCCGGGAGCCCACCAGTGGCGAATGGGGGCAAAAGATCCGGGAACATCTCGCCGCGGGTTCCAAGATCTCTCCCCAGGCCATGGCGGAACTCTTCTTGCGAGACCGCAGGGAGCATGCCAAAAACTTCCTTCTCCCCAATCTCGAAAAGAAACAGATCATCCTCTGTGACCGTTACTATATCTCCACCATGGCTTATCAGGGGGCCTGCGACCTGGACCCTGAACAGCTCAAACGGCAAAACGAAACCTGGGCCCCGGTGCCGGACGTGGTTCTCTATCTCAGGGTGCCTCTGGACCAGGCCCTGGAGAGGGTCTCGAAGAGGTCCCTCTACAAGCCTGAAGCCTACGAAACCCGGGATTTCCTGGCCCGGGTGGAACGGCTCTACGAAGAGGCCCTCAAACACTTCAAGCACGTGGTGGTAGACGCTTCCCGTCAGGAAGACGAAGTGCTTGAAGAAAGCTTGAAGGCCCTGGAACCCTACCTCAAGGCCTGGGAGGAGAGGAACTAATCCTTCTGCTCGATGGCAGACTCGCGGATGATTTCCTTGAGACTCTCTAGAGCGTAGAGGAGATCCTGGACGGTAACGTGGGGGTGCTCTTCGCAAAACACTTCCACGACTTCGAGCAACTGCTCCGTAAGATCCTGGAACTCCTCCATGGTGAGGCCCTGAACAGGCTCGTTGGCTAAGAGACGGTCCAGATCTATCCCGTGGAGCCTCAAAAGCTCGTCTTTCAGCTGCTCAAGACGCCTCTGGCGACCTTTCTGAGCCTTCCTTTTGTTTTTGATGGAAACGACCTTGCCCATAATCACAAAAAATTCTGGTTTTAAAACAATTTAAGCGAAATTTATTCGGACCACAAGTTAGGCGGCGTGCCCCAGCGTCTCTTCCACCACAAGATTGTCGCGGTGAATTACTTCCTCGTGTTTGGTCTCCCCGAGACGCCTGCAGATTTCCCGGGAATGACAACCCACGATCTTCTTGAGTTCTTCCGCCGAGTAATTGGTAAGACCAAGGGCCACTCTCCGTCCGGTCTCGTCCAGGCACTCCACACAGGACCCGCGTTCGAAACGCCCGTGGACTTCTTTGACCCCTGCGGGGAGAAGGCTTTTGCCGCGTTTCAGAATGGCTTCCACCGCCCCGGCATCCAGCACCAAGCGCCCCTCGGGTTTGGAGTGGTAAGCAATCCAGAATTTGCGGGCCGAAATCTTGCGGGCCGGCAGGAAAAAGGTCCCGATCTCTTCACCGGCAAAAAGGCGCTCCAAAATCAAGGGCTCTCTCCCCGGGGCAATCACCATGGGAACTCCCAGGGCGGTTACCATCTTGGCGGCTCGAATTTTGGAGATCATTCCCCCACGGCCAAGCCTTCCCGGCCTCTTGCCAGCCATAGCCTCCACAGCGGCGTCTATCTCTTCCACCTCTCTTACGGGCCGGGCCCCAGGATCTTCCCGGGGATCCCTTTCATAGAGAGCATCTATATCCGAAAGACACACGAGCAGATCCGCTCCGGTGAGCCCCACCACCATCGCGGCCAGGAGATCATTGTCGCCAAATTCGATCTCTTCCACCGCCACGGTGTCGTTTTCGTTGATAATGGGAGTCACTCCCCACCTGAGAAGGGTAAGGATGGTATTGCGCGCCAGAAGATACCGGCGGCGATCTTCAAGGTCGGTCCTTGTCAGGAGGATCTGGGCACAGTGTTCTCCGTACTGAGCAAAATATTCTTCGTAGGTTTGAATGAGCTCTGCCTGCCCGGTAGCAGCCAGGGCCTGTTTTTCCGTAAGGGTAAAGGGACGCGGCGGGAATCCGAGCTTCTTTCGACCACAGGCGATGGCGCCGGAAGAAACCAGCAAAACTTCATAACCCTGGCGTTTGAAACGGGAAATCTCCGCAGCCAGGTTGTTGATTACCTCCCGGGCAATCCCTTCCTCGGTGGTCAGTACGGCGCTGCCGACCTTGACCACCAGGCGTCTTACCTTTGCGAGATATTTGCAACGGATGTTCATTTGAGTGGCCCGGCTGCCCGTGCTTTCTGGAGCAAACGCCAGAGTCCCTCCAGCAGTTCCTTGATGCCCTCTCCGGTAACCGCAGAGATAAGATACACGGGAAACCCCTTTTCTTCAAAATAGCTCCTAAGAAGGGCCAGCTTCTCGCGATCAGCCACGAGATCGATCTTGTTCAGGGCCACGGCGGAGGGTTTCTCCAGCAGGGCCGGGTGGTAATGGGCAAGCTCTCGCCTGATGAGCTCAAAATCCTTCAAACATTCCTCACCCCTGGAAGCATCGAGAACGTAAAGCAAGACGCGGGTACGTTCGATATGCCGCAGAAAGTCAAGCCCCAGCCCTACCCCTTTGTGGGCCCCCTCGATGAGGCCGGGAATATCTGCCACCACAAAGGTCCGTTCGTCAGAGAGCTTTACCACCCCGAGGTTGGGTGTCAGGGTGGTAAAGGGATAATCCGCAATTTTGGGTCTGGCTGCGGTAATTCGGGAAAGAAGAGTGGATTTGCCGGCATTGGGAGGCCCCACCAGCCCCACATCGGCGACGAGTTTGAGCTCCAGCACCACCCAGCGCTCCTCCCCGGGTTCACCAGGCTCGGCAAAGCGCGGCGCCTGGCGGGTGGGAGTGGCAAAACGGGCGTTTCCGCGCCCTCCCCGACCCCCTCTGGCCACCACGAAACGCTCTCCTTCTTCTGTGAAATCGTAAAGGATCTCCCCGGTCTCGGCGTCTCGAACCACGGTGCCCACGGGAACGCGAAGGACGAGATCGCGCCCGTCGCGACCTTTCATTTTTTTGCCCATCCCAGGGCGGCCGTTCTCAGCCCGAAAATGGGTCTGGTGATGAAAATCGTAGAGAGTGTGGAGTTGACTCGAAGCCACGAAAACGACGTCTCCCCCTTTGCCCCCGTCTCCTCCGTCGGGCCCTCCGCGGGGAACATACTTCTCGCGCCGGAAACTTACACAGCCAGAACCGCCGTCTCCGGCCTTGACGTAGATTTTTGCCTGATCCATAAAACGAGCCATTTTGATAAACCCGGAGAAAAAACTTCGTCTTTAGGAATTTAAGGCGAGGAGAAAGCTTAGTCTAGCCTGCGAGTGTAGAAGGCCACCTTGTCAAAAAGGATGGTCAAATCGGAATGTTCTACCACCACATTTTTGGGATGCTTGATGCGGACCGGAGCAAAATTGAGAATGCCTTTGATGCCGTGCTCGATGAAGAGATCTGCCACCTCTTGGGCCGCGGAAGCCGGTGTAGCGATAACCCCTATTTTTACGGGGTGTTCCTTGACCACCCAGCCGAACTGTTCCAGGGCGTAGACGTAAACATCGTTGATGACCCGGCCGATCTTCTTTTCGTCCACGTCAAACGCTGCCACGAACCTGAACCCTCTCTGAGCCAGAAGATCATAATTTAGGAGGGCCATTCCCAGATGCCCCACCCCTGCAAGGACCATCGGCCACTCGCGATCCGTTCCCAGGATGCGCTTTATGTGTTTGAGAAGGGCCGGAACGGAATAGCCCACTCCGCGAACACCAAATTGGCCGAAGTAAGAGAGATCCTTACGAAGCTGGGCGGAATTCACCCCGCATTCCCTGGCTAACTCTTCAGAACTGATAAGATCCTTTCCTTCGGCCAAAAAACGTTCTAGGGCGCGGGCATAGAGGGCGAGACGATAAACAGTGATCCCTGGAATTTTGAAATCAGACATTGTGAAAATTTTAGTCAGTAAAAATTAAAAAGATCAATCAAAAATTTTTGAACAAAAATTGAAATCTTTTTGAACGAATTCCAACTGAAAAAGGCCGTGAGGGAGAACCCCCACGGCCTTTCTATTCGGTATCGGGATGCTATTAAGCTCCGAGGAGAGCCATGTAGCTCGGAAGCTTGGCGAATACGAGGTAGAAGCTCAAAACGAGAGCGTAAAGGGTCAACGCTTCGATAAAGGCGAGACCCAAGATCATGGTAACGGTGAGCTTACCTGCAAGCTCGGGGTTGCGGGCGATACCTTCACAAGCACCGCGTACGCAGTGACCCATGCCGACACCACAACCGCTAGCAGCGACACCGATACCCAAACAAGAACCAAGGACAACCATTCCAAGAAAGCCGTTCCCCACCGCCGCCTGGGTGGATTCCGCGGCGAAAGCCATGGCTACACCAGTGAGGATGAAAAGCACCGCCAAACCTAAGACCTTTTTCATAATCTACTCCCTCCTTCGCAAAATTTTTTATCTTCCGCCAGGGATGCAAAGGGAGACTCCGCACCCCGTCTCTACTAGTGATGCTCCTCCACAGCACCGGCAAAGTAAGCCAGCGAAAGAGTGATAAAGATGAGCATCTGGATAAAGGCCACCAACACACCCAAAAGCAAGATCGGCAACGGCGCCAGGAATGGCCCGGCCAAAAAGAGCAAAATGCCGATCAGAAGCTCCTTAGCCATCATGTTGGCAAAGAGTCGCACGGAAAGAGAAATGATACGGCCAACGTGACCAAAGATTTCTGCCGGGGCAATCAGGGGAATGAGATAAGGAATGGGCCCCAGAAACTGCTTGAAATAACGCAACCCCTGAAACTTGAGCCCGAGGAAGTGGTAATAGACGATGGTGATCAGGGTAAGCCCCAGGGTGACATTCATGTTGGCCGTGGGAGCCATGAACCCGGGGATGATTCCGATGTAGTTACAAAAACCGATATAGAGAGCAAACATCACGATGAGGGGAAAAACCCAGGGAATGAGATTGACCTTTCCGTGATGAGGGACGTTGTCACGAGTGAAATTGTAAAGGGATTCGATGACAAACTCCCAGAAGTTCTGCCCCCCTCTGGGGATAAACTCCCGCCTCTTGAGACCTATCTTGGCCAAAACGATGAGCAGGAGGCACACAAAATAGCTGTGTACCATGTGAGGGGCAAAGATTTTGGCCATGATCCCCCATTGTTCCGCGTGTTCGTAGTAATGCCAGCCGGAGGGAATACCTGCCAACTGGAGCAAATAACAGAGGAATAAAAAGGGGTGTTCCATACCACTAACCCTCCTTAAATTTTAACCAGAAATTACGCCCTACTTCCCGGAAAAAGCAAAGCAAAATATTAACCAAAATTACGGAAATACCTACCAAAAGTGGCAAAGGCTGAATAATTTGGACCTTTATCACAAAATAGAGGACGATCGCGGTAGCAATTAAGCGGAGATAATACTTAAAAAGGTAAACCCTTGTGGCCCGCTGGGCCGTCTGGTGCCCAAGGGCTACGCTCTGGGCCACCCCTCTTACATCGTGATGAAGAGATTGGAAATTAAGGAAGGCGATGGCTCCCCCTACCAGCACGCTCAAGCCTTCCTCCCAGCGACCCGTCACCAGAAAGAAGACCAGCGCAAAGAAGAACAGGAGCCCCACGGATCCGTACTTGAAGCGTTTCAGAAAACGTTCGTTATTCTCTATCCGGAACATCCTTCTGGCCCCTATAGCGCAATCGTCTGCGGGTCATCACAAAGATGTTTTTGATCCCGCCTGCGATACCGAAAGCGGCAAAGATGATGGTAAACCAGGGAGATGTGCGACCGTGGAAAATCTTCTCGTCAATAAACCAGCCGGTAAGAAGGCCAGCAGCCACAGAACCACCCACTGCCAGACCTACTGTCAAAAAATCTCCCAGAATGACAAAAAAATAGCGCAGATTTTCTCTTTTCATAAAATTAGCTTTTCCCATAGCACAGGTAGAAGAACCCGTCAAATGAGGGGGAAAACGGATCAGTGGGGATTCTTAAGGGCCCTTACGATCTGATTTATTTTCTCTTTGTCTTCGCTGGAGAGCCCCTGAAAGCTGACTCCCATCCCGGGGGTAGACTTCCTCACACCGGGCATGTCGGTATTCCACTCCACACGCCCTTTCACCCGGATGGGTTCCTCAAGGAGGGGAAGGAGAAATTCGATGACGATCTCGGTCCCGATTTTTAGAGGTTTGCTGGTCTTGATAAAAAGGCCGCCTTCGCTGATGTTTTCGGCGAACTCGTTAAAGAGGGCCTCCGGAGTGCTGTAATCCACCCGGAAGACGTATTCGGCACGTGGGAATTTCCGCTTCTCTTCCATTTTTCAGGGCCAGGCCAAGACTCCCGCCAAGATTAGTATGCCGTACACCAGCCGTAAATAGGCCTTTAAAGATAATCGGTAATAGAGACGGTGACCTAAAAAAAGCCCTCCTACCACGAGAGGCCAGTAACAAAGATACCGCTGAAAGATCTTCCCTGTCAGCAGACCGTGAAAGGCGTGAGCCCCGATGATGAGCCCGGCCAGAAGAAAGAAATAGCCCTGAAGGGTGCTCTTGACCTCCTCCTTGGACCACCCCTTGAGCGTAACGTAGACCACCACCGGCGGGCCCGGGGTGTTGAGGGCCGCTCCCAGGGCCCCGGCCAGGAATCCGAAAAAGTATCCCCAGCCCTCACCCAGCCTTATCCGCGGCCGGGGATTCCAGAGCCCCCAGATACCGTAGCCCACCAGAAGGAGGGCCAGAATCAGGCGCAGGTCCTTCTCCGGGGCCCTGGCAAGGAAGATCACCCCCACCAGAATCCCCGGAATGGCCCCCAGGAGCAGAGAAAGAACGCGCCTCAAGCGAAAATGTCTCCGCAGGCTCAGGAGCAAAAGGCCGTTTATCGTGCCGCCAAAAAGCGCCACGAGCGGCACCACTTCCCGCAGGGGCCAGAGGAGGACGAGAAGCGGCACGGCCAGCAGGGCAAAGGCAAAGCCCGCCACCCCGTGCACGAAAGCCGCGGCAAAAAGAACAACCCCTGCCAAGAGCGAGTTCACGACCCCAAACGTTTGAGGAGGGCCTCCTCCAGGGCTTCCAGGGAGATTTCTTCCTGGCTCCCACTTTCCATGTCTCGCAGAAGGGCCTTCTTCTCACGGAGCTCGTTTTCCCCCACGATGAGGGTGTAGCGTGCTCCCAGGCGGTTGGCCTGCTTGAGTTGGGCCTTGAGGCTGCGGCCTTCGTGGTCGAGATCCACCGCCAGCCCCAGCTTCCGCAGCCTGTGCACCAGAGGGAGCATCTTCTGCCGGGCCACATCCCCGAGGGCGGCCACGAAAAGATCAATCCTTGCGGCAAGGCCCTCTTTGAGATCCGCCACCAGCAGGAACCTTTCCATTCCGATGGCAAAGCCCACTCCCGGAAGATCCGGCCCACCCAGAGCCTTGAGGAGGCCGTCGTAACGCCCCCCGGCAGCCACGGTGTCCTGGGCGCCGAGATCCGGGGCCTTGATCTCAAAGGTGGTGCGAACGTAATAATCAAGCCCCCGCACCAGGCGAGGATTCTTCACGTAAGGAACCTCGAGGGTCTCAAGATCTCCCAAAACCCGGGAGAAATGCTCCCGGCAGGCCTCACACCAGAATTCTTCAATCAACGGGGCCTCGGCGTAAAGGGCCTGGCAGCTCTCCTTCTTGCAATCCAGGGCCCGCAAGGGGTTTCTCTCCGCCCGTCGCCTGCAATCTTCGCAGAGCTTGTCTTTGAGTTTGGCGAGAAAATCCCGGAGGGCCTGCCTGAAGGCCGGACGACACGCGGGGCAGCCAAGGGAATTGATCTCAAGCCGCAAATTTTTGGCCCCGCCGGCCTCCAGGATGTCGAAGGCAAGGGTGATGATCTCGGCGTCAGTCCCCGGGGCCTGGCTGCCAAAGACCTCGGCGTTTAACTGGTGGAACTGGCGAAGCCTTCCCTTCTGAGGCCGTTCGTGGCGGAACATGGGACCGATGGTGAAGAGCTTCAAGACCTTGGCCTGGGCGTAGAGGCCGTTTTCGATCACCGCCCGGCAGATTCCCGCCGTGGCCTCGGGGCGCAGGGTGAGGCTTTCCTTGCTGCGGTCAAGAAAGGTGTACATCTCTTTCTCCACGATATCCGTGGCCTCTCCGATACTGCGCGCAAAGAGTTCCGTCTTCTCAAGGATGGGAAGGCGTATCTCCCGAAAGCCGTAATTGAGAAAGAACTTGCGGGCCAGATTTTCGAGATAGACCCACTTTTCCGTCTCCCCGGGAAGAATGTCCTTGAAACCTCGCACGGCCTTAATCATCTTCTCCTCCCTCTTCGCCTTCCAGAGAAAGCTCTCTTTCCGCCTCCAAAATGGCCTCCTCCACGCGTTCAGGCGCGGTACCCCCTTTGACCTTTCGCCGCGAGACGGAACCTTCCAGCGTGAGCCATTCGAAGACATCTTCTTCGATCAGGGGAGAGAATTGCCTGAGCTCCTCGAGGGAAAGCTCCCAGAGCCTGCGGCCCTTCTCTTCGCAATAGGCCACGATGCGACCCACCACGTGGTGGGCATCCCGAAAGGGCAACCCCTTGAGCACCAGATAGTCCGCAAGATCCGTGGCGGTAAGGTGCCCCTCTTCGCAGGCCGCCCGCAGGCGTTCGGCCTTCACACGAATCCCCTCCACCAGAAGGGTCGTCAGCTCCAACGCCGCAAGCAGGGTATCGCAGGTGTCAAAAAGGGGCTCTTTGTCTTCCTGGAGATCCCGGTTGTAGGTAAGGGGAAGGCCCTTTAGCACGGTGAGTAGGGTGAGCAGGTTTCCGAAGACGCGGCCGGTCTTTCCCCTTATCAGCTCCGCCACGTCGGGGTTTTTCTTCTGGGGCATGATGGAGCTTCCGGTGCAGAGTTCGTCCGGGAGGTCGATGAAGCTAAACTCCGGACTCATCCAGAGGATGATCTCCTCCATGAGTCTTGAAAGATGAGCAAAGGTCGTGGCCGCCGCCGCCAGGAAGGAGAGCATGAAATCCCGGTCGGAAACGGCGTCCATGCTGTTGCGGGAGACGGCCTCGAAGCCGAGCTCGCTGGCCACCATCTCCCGGTCGATGGGAAAAGGGGTTCCCGCCAGCGCCGCACTCCCCAGAGGGCAGACGTTTATTTCTTTCCGCACCGCGCGGAATCTTTGCGTGTCGCGGCGAAACATCTCGTAGTAGGCCATCAGGTGGTGGGCAAAGAGCACCGGCTGAGCGTGCTGCAGATGCGTAAAACCCGGCATGATGACGGAAAGATTTTCCCGCGCCTTCTCCACCAGGGCCTTTCGGAGCTTCCGGAACCTTGCGAGTGCTTCTTCCGTGACGTCCCGCAAGAAAAGCCTCACATCCGTGGCCACCTGGTCGTTTCGGCTGCGGGCGGTGTGAAGTTTCCCCGCCACCGGGCCGATCTTCTCCCGCAGCGCCGCTTCGATGTTCATGTGCACGTCTTCGAGCTCCGGTCGCCACTCAAAGCGCCCCTCTTCTATCTCGCGGGCGATCTCCTGCAACCCTCTGATGATGAGCTCGGCTTCTTCCTGGGAGATGATCCCGGTCTTCCCCAGCATTCGCGCGTGGGCGATGCTCCCCCGGATGTCATAGGGGGCAAGTCTCTTGTCAAAGGCAATGGAGGCCGTGAATTCTTCCACCAGTTTGTTGGTCTCGGCCCCGAAGCGACCACCCCAAGGTTTTTTGGCCATCTTTCCTCTCCTCTGCCCACGACCTAAAGTTTCGTTGTAAACTTGCACAACCAATAACATAAAGCACAGGAGGTCCCAATGGCTCTCAGAGATCTAACTCTCGGTTTCATCGGTGGCGGCCAGATGGCAGAGGCCCTCATTCGCGGGCTTCTCAAGAGCAAAGCCACTTCGGCGGACAAGATCATCGTCTCCGAACCATTTGAGACCAGACAGAAATATTTGAGTGGAGAATTTCCCGGCCTCAAAGCCGTGTTTGACAATTGCGGGCTGGTAAGAGAGAGCGACTTCATCATCCTGGCTGTAAAACCCCAGATCATGAAAGACGTTCTCAAAGAGATCTCTCTGGCCATCGATCCGGCCCGGCATCTCGTCCTTTCCATCGCGGCGGGTATCCCGCTGGCCTTCCTCGAGGCCTTCCTGCCGGAGAAGACACGCGTGATCCGGGTGATGCCCAACACCGCGGCCCTGGTTCTCGCAAGCATCTCCGTCTTTACCGGCGGGCGCTACACCACCCCGGAAGACCTGGCCCTGGCCGAAGAATTCCTGAAGGCCTTCGGAGATTGTCTCCTGCTTCCGGAAATATATTTTGACGCGGTCACCGGCCTTTCCGGAAGCGGCCCGGCCTTTGTGGCGGCCTTCATCGAGGCCCTGACCGACGGGGGAGTGAAGGCCGGGTTACCCAGACCGGTGGCTGAAAGACTGGCCCTTGAGACCGTGCTTGGCACCGCCAAGCTCTTCCGTGAAACAGGGAAGAATCCATACGAAGTGAAGGGCATGGTTACCTCCCCCGGGGGGACGACCATTTGCGGGCTCAAGGCCCTGGCAGAACGGGCCTTCGCCGGGAGCGTGATGGAGGCGGTAGAGGCTGCCACCAACCGCTCGGCCGAACTCACCAAAAAAGTCCTCAAGGAGGTTTCTTCATGAGTTACGCCGTAAGGGGGATCACCAAAGACGGCGCCTTTCGAATCTTTGCCGCGGAAACCAAAGACCTCGTGGAAGAGGCCCGGAAACGCCATCGGACCATGCCGACCGCCACGGCAGCCCTGGGGCGGGCCCTCACCGCTGCCGCCCTCCTGGGGCTTGACCTCAAAACCGGCCGGGTGATGATCCAGATAAACGGGGGAGGACCCCTGGGTGAAATCCTTGCCGAGGCCGACGCCGAAGGGAACGTGAGGGGCCTTGTCCAGCGCCCGCATGTTCATCTCACACCCCAGAAAGGAAAACTCCTGGTGGGGCAGGCGGTAGGAAGAGACGGCTTCATCTCCGTCACGAGGGATCTCGGGCTCAAAGAGCCCTACCAGGGCTCGGCCAAGCTTATCTCAGGCGAAATAGCCGAAGACGTGAGCTACTATCTCACCGTCTCGGAACAGATTCCCTCCGCCGTGGCCCTGGGAGTCTTCGTGGACACGGATAACACGGTGCAGGCGGCAGGCGGTTTTCTCATCCAGACCCTTCCCCAGGCCACGGACGAAGCCATCTCCACCACGGAGAAGGTCCTGCGGGAGCTTCCCCCTGTCACCACCCTGCTACGGGAGGGGCTCTCCCCGGAAGAGATCCTCGAGCGCATCTTCGGGAAGGATCAGATCGAGATCCTGGAAAAGAGACCCCTTACCTACCGCTGTCGCTGCTCCCGGGAAAGGGTGGAACGGGCCCTGGTGGCCCTGGGGCCGGAGGAGGTCAAAAACCTCATCGCCAAGGCGGAGCCTGCCAAGATCACCTGCGACTTCTGCGGCGAGGAATACGTCTTCACCCCGGAAGAGCTCGAAAAGCTCCTTGCCGAGGTCGAGGTCAAGAGTCGCAAAGAACTGGATGCCTGAACCCCTGCCTCCCAGAGTAAAAGAGATGCTCGCCCGGGGAGTGAGGGAAAAGGTCTTTCCGGGCGGGGTGCTGGCCATCTGGCACGAAGGAAGGCTCTTCTCCGAAGCCTTTGGCTGGCAAGAATTTCTCCCGCAACCCTGCAAGGCCACCCGAGAAACTTGCTACGACCTGGCCTCCCTCACCAAACCCCTGGTCACCACCTTTTGTATTATGCGCCTGGTGGAGGAGGGAAGGCTCTCCCTCGCCCAGACCCTTGAGGAATTCTTTCTCGTTCCCTTTTGGCTTGCCGGGGTAAGCCTGGTGGAGCTTCTTTCACATTCCGCAGGGTTTCCGGCCCACCGGCCCTACTTCGCAAGGCTCATAACCTACCCCCTCAAGGACCGGCCCAGGCTCCTTGAAACCTGGATCATCAAGGAACCCCTCGCCTACCCTCCCGGGAAAAAACACCTCTACAGCGACCTGGGATTCTTCCTCCTGGGGCGCCTCGTGGAGAAAGTGACCCGCAAAACGCTTGACCAATACTTTGAAGAAACCCTCGAGCTCCTAGAAATCTCCGGTAAAAAGCTTCTTTTCCGCCCTTTGAAGGACATCCCGGCGGAGAGAATAGCGGCCACCGAGGTTTGCCCCTGGCGGGGAAAGCTCCTCAAAGGAGAGGTGCACGACGAAAACGCCTGGGTGGTGGGAGGGGTAGCCGGGCACGCCGGCCTTTTCGGGACCGCAGGGGCCGTGATGAATTTGCTCCTCAAGATGCTTTCCGCTTACCGGGGAGAAGAGAAGGCCTTTCTCTTCCGCCCGCTCCTTCGGGAGTTCTGGGACTGGCGAAGCCCCCTTGGCGGCACGTGGGCCCTTGGCTTTGACCGCCCCTCCCAGGAGGGCTCAAGCGCCGGGGAGCGCTTCTCCCGTCAGGCCCTGGGGCATCTCGGTTTTACCGGCACTTCCTTCTGGTTGGACCCGCAACGTGATCTCATCGTGGTCTTTTTGACCAACCGCGTGCATCTCGGGCGCGAACCCAACAGGCTCCGGGCCTTCAGACCCGCCCTCCACGATCTCGTGCTAAAGGAACTCGGCCTTTGAACCGTAAAGTATTAGAGACCATGAAAAAGCTGGCGTTTCTCTTAATTTTTCAGCTGCTCTGGTGCGGGCTGGCACAGGCCTTCTTCCTCACGGTGATTCAGGACGAAGGAAAGGGCTTTGCCCTCAAGGGAAAGGAGACCTTCTGGCTCCTCTTCCGTAGCGAACCCTTCCAGGGGATCATTTACGATCTCAAAGCTCCCAGGGCTTACGTGATCCTCCCAGACGGCAAGAAAGAACCCGTAGCGTTGCGACGGACAAAGATCTTCGATCACGCCCGGGGTGAAAAACGCTACGCCTGGGTGGCCCACTATCTTCCGGCCCAGAAGGGAGACCATTTCCTGATCCTCGAGACGGAACCTACGCTGGTTCCGGGGCTCAACGAAGTCTGGCAGGAATACGTCAAGGTGCCCTTTCACATCTCTTACGGGAGGGCCTGGGAGAAGACGCTTTCACTCCCGGCGGAAATAGTGTTTTTGAGCCAGCCCTACGGCCTGGAAGAAGGGGCCCTTCTTCGCGGAAAGGTCCTCCTTCAGGGAAAACCCATGCCCCGGGCCCTGGTACAGGTGGTCCCCTACCACGGGCATTACTTGAGCCCCAAGGATTTGCCCCGCAATGCCTTCGGGGAGATCGAGGCCAGCCGCATGTATCAGAGTGCTCTGACCGCCGAGAATGGTGCCTTCGCAGTCACCCTCCCGAGGGCCGGGTGGTGGCTCATCTCCGCTCGCCTCCCCTTTGGGAACTACAAAATCGGCGAGCTCACCTACCCGCTCTTTCTGAGGGCCTCAACCTGGATCTATGTCTTCCCGCGCTTCAAGCTGCCTGAAAACGCCCCACGCCTCGAGGCCGAACCCTATAAATAGTTGCCCTGAAAGCGGCTTTTTCCCTATAATCAAAATTGCGATGAAATTGCGCTTCTTTCTCGGGAGTCTTCTTGCCCTGCTGGTCTTTCCAGCCCCTCTCTGGGCCCTTCAGGTCCATCCCAGTCCCGAAGGTCTGGTGGCTCACGAGATTGCCCACCTCTTCTTCGCCTTCGCCATGGTCCTTTTCGCATATCGCATCCGGAGGATGCGCCTGAGCCAGAGGCCACACTGGCGCTATCTCCAATATGCCGCTGCCCTTCTGGTTGTCTGGAATCTCTGGGCCTTTCTGGGGCATCTGATAGCGCTTGAGATCTCCCCGGAGGTCTTCTTCCCGCAGGACGGTGGAGACTATCACTTCTGCCAGAAGAAGATCCTCATCGCGGGCTGGAGGGAACTTCTCTTTTACATCCTCAAGAACGACAATCTCTTCACACTCCCCGCGTTTTATCTCATTTACCGGGGAATTTCTCGTATGGAGGCCCTCCTGCGGGGTGAGACATGACGCTCCTGCCCCTGTGGCCCATCTGTGTCATCGACGTCGTGGGTTCCGTGGGGATGATCCTCTTCGGAGTGCTTTCCTTCCTCAAGGCCCTGAGGACCCATCGCCTCGATCCCAACAATCCTCGCTATAGCTACCTTTGCTGGGTGACTGGGACCCTCATGGCCTTTGCCATCTTTCGGGCCGGGGGGCACATCCTGCGGCACGTGCTCCTCGCCTTTGATCTGGACGCGGTCTGGCACCAGCTTGCCCCCTTTTGCGGGGCCTTGAACACGCTTTCTTTCATGATGATCGTGGGGGTCACCCTCTTCATGAGGGACGTGGAAAACATCTGCCTGCGCCTCAACGAGGAGCGAAGAAAACTCGAGAACATGAGCAAGGAGATACTTGAGCTCAACCGCGACATGGAGCAGATCGTCTCGGAACGCACCGCCACGGAGCTTGCCCTTCGCATCGCCCACCAGATAAGAAACCCCGTCATGATCATCGGGGGCCTCATAAATCGTCTGGCCAAAGAATGTCCGCAAGAAAAGGATCTCGAAGAAAAGCTTTCCAAGATTCTGGAACAGGTTCAGCGGCTGGAAGAGTTGGTGCGGGAATTCGAAACCCTGATGGAAAAGCAGGTGGAATACTTCCGGATCGAAGACCTGAACCAGATCGTCAAATCCGCCGTAAACCTCGTCTCCCCGGAGGCCGAACAAAAGCATATCCGTCTCCGGGTGGAGCTTGCCAAGGGTCCGCTTCTCTTTCGGGGGCACGGCCAGCTCATCAAGGTGGCCATCGTCCACGTCTTGCGAAACGCCATCGAAGCCTGCGGGCCGGAAGACGTCATCACCGTCAAAACCGGTCTCAAAGAGGGGTACAACTACGTGATCATCAAGGACACCGGGCCTGGAATCCCAAAAGAGATCATGCCCCACATCTTCAAGCCCTTTTATTCCACCAAGGGGAAACGCACGGGGCTCGGGCTTCCCTACGTCAAGCAGATCATCGAAGAGCACCGCGGAAAGATCGTCATCGAAAGTGCCCCGGGCAAAGGGACCACCGTCAAGATCTACCTTCCGACCCATCTGGATCGGCAGTAAGGGGCCGGCCGAGGATCTCTTCCAAGCGCCTTTTCATCAGGCTGTGGTGGCTCCCGGGCCAGTAGATACGGCCGCAGCGCGGGCAGCGACGGAATCGCCTCTGGGTCTCGTAGACGTGATCCGGCACGAGCCCGAAGACTTCCTCCTTGGAGATTTCTTCAAGCCTTTCGTTGCAAGGCAGGCAGAGGCTGAAGGGGCGCATCTCCTCCCAGAGGTGAGGCAACTTCTCGAGAACAAAGCGCAGTTGCGCGGCGGGTTTTTCGCAGGGGAGGACCAGGCTCCGGGCCGAGGCCAGCGAAGTGGCCCGCGTGAGAAGGAAGACGTCTTCCGGGATTTCCTCTTTGCTTTTAACCGTGATCAACTCACAGGGAATGCCCAGGATACGGAGCCACTTTACGAGCCTCCCAACGGTGCGATCCCCGGCGAGCCTCATAGATGCACGAGTTCGTATTCGCGGCTTCCGAGACCGATCTCCTCGGCGTGCTTGAGCTGCACGCTCCAATCGATCTCGGGATAAAGAGCCCGGAATTTGTCCTCTCCCGGATCAGCGGTGACCTTGGCCCCGGGGAGCGTGGGCTCGGCATTCACCAGCTCCACCGCCGCCTGGTCGATGGCCACCGGGTCCTCGGAAGCCAGGATGCCGATGTCCCTCACGATGGGATAGTCGTTGAAGTGATAACAATCGCAGGCCGGAGAGACGTTCTGGACAAAGGAAATGAAAATGGCCCGCCCGGCCTTGTTGGAAAGCACGGCGCAGGCGTATTCGGCCATCTTTTTCATGAAGGGGATGGCCTGCTCGTTCCACTGCACCTTGATGGCCCCCTGGGGGCAGACCGCGATACACTCCCCGCAGCCGATGCACTTCTTCTCGTTGATGCGCATGCGTTTCTTCTTGCCCCCTTCCACCCATTCCGGCGCTCCCACCGGACAGTACTCCAGGCAAGAACCGCAACCTATACACTGTTTTTTATTCACCTTCGGAGCGATGGTGGAGTGTTGCTGGAGCTTTCCTTTGCGGGCCGCACATCCCATCCCGATATTCTTGATGACTCCCCCGAAACCCGAGAGCTCGTGCCCCTTGAAGTGGGTGAGGGCGATGAGGCCGTCGGCCCGGTAGATCTCCTTGGCCACGTAAAATTCCTTCAGCACCGGGAGATCTAGCTCAATCCTTTCGTAAGTGTTCCCCCGGAGGCCGTCGGCGATGATGAGAGGTGCCCCGACCACGGCGAAGTCAAATCCGTTGCGGACGGCGGTCTCAAGATGCACCACGGCGTCGGACCGACTTCCCTTGTAAAGGGTGTTGGTATCGGTAAGAAAGGGCTTGAGATCAGCCTTTTTGAGGATTTGAGCCAGGCGGGCGGCCCACTGGGGGCGCAGGTAAGCCAGATTCCCCAATTCTCCAAAGTGGATCTTTATCGCCACCAAAGCATCTTTGCGAAACTTCTTGGAAATCTCGAAGGGCGCAAGGAGTTTTTCGAGCTTGTCCAGAAGGCTCTTTTTGTTCTCTATCCGAAAGTCCACGAAATAGACTTTGCTTGCCATGATTTGCCTCCCTCTTTTGTCATAAAATTGTAACAACTACCGCAGCCAAATTTTATACAATTTTTCTTGATGACAACGCCCAAAAATCTCTACCGCCAGATTAAATACGATATCGCCTTTCGCAAACTGGCCACGGGGACGGGTATCTTTGTCATCATCCTGGTAGTAGCAGCCTTCCTGACCCTGGTCTACGAATCCTGGCCGGCCATCAAAGCTTACGGGGTCAAGTTTCTCTGGAACACCACCTGGGACCCGGTAACCCTGGAATTCGGGGCTCTCCCCTTCCTGGTGGGAACCCTCATAACTTCCTTTTTGGCCCTGGCCATTTCGGTCCCCTTCGCCCTGGCCGGAGCCATCTTTCTGGGGGAACTCGCCCCTCCCCAGATCGCCAACCCGGTCTCCTTTGTAATTGAACTTCTGGCCGGCATTCCCTCGGTGATTTACGGCCTCTGGGCCCTCTTTTACCTGGTACCGCTGGTAAGGGCCTTCCAGATGAAAATTGGTGCCCCGCCTTACGGGCTTGGTCTCTTTACCGCCTCTCTCGTGCTCGCCATCATGATCCTCCCCTACGCGCTTTCCGTGGCCCGCGACGTGATCTCTCTCGTCCCACAGGATCTCAAAGAAGCCGCTTACGGGCTCGGTGCCACGCGCTGGGAGACCATCCGGCACGTGGTCCTTCCCTACGCCCGTTCTGGAATTCTCGCCGGAATCGTACTGGCCCTGGGCCGCGCCCTGGGAGAAACCATGGCCGTAACCATGGTGATCGGTAACCGTTCCGCCATGCCCCAGAGCATCTGGGACCTTGCCAACACCATGGCAAGTGTTATCGCCAACGAATTCACCGAGGCCACCGAAGATCTCCACCTGGCAGCCCTGGTGGAAATAGGCCTCCTGCTCTTCGTGATCACCGTGATCGTCAATCTCATCGCACGCATCTTTATCGTGAAGACGAAAGTACGATGAACAACTCTTACCCGGCAAGAGAAAACTGGCGGCGTCTCAAAAATCGCCTCATCCTGGGGACCATCACCGTCCTCGCTCTCATTCCCACGGTACCCCTCTTCCTCATCCTGTTTCAGCTGCTCCACAAAGGGCTTTCGAGTCTGAGCCTCGATTTCTTCCTCAATCTTCCGGCCCCGCCAGGAGAGCCCGGGGGAGGCATTGCCAACGCCATCGTCGGAACCATCATCATCGTGGGGCTTGCCACCCTCATAGGTGTTCCCATCTCCATCATGGCGGGCATCTATCTCTCCGAATACGGGAAGGAATCGAAGCTGGCACACGCGGTGCGCATCTCCGCCGACGTCTTGCAGGGAGTCCCCTCCATCGTGATCGGTATCGTGGCCTACGCCTGGGTGGTGAGGCCGATGGGGCACTTCTCAGCCCTCTCGGGCTCCGTGGCCCTCGCTCTCATGATGATCCCGGTAGTGGTCCGCACCACCGAAGAGGTCCTGAGACTCGTCCCGGATATCCTGCGGGAAGCCTCTCTGGCCCTGGGAATCCCTTACTGGCGCACCGTGCTCAAGGTGGTGCTCCCCACCGGCATGGTGGGGGTAACCACGGGCATCCTCATCGCCGTGGCCCGCATCGCAGGTGAAACTGCTCCCCTGCTCTTCACGGCCTTTGGCAACCAGTTCATGACCTTTAACCCTCTGGAACCGATGAATGCTCTTCCACTCGTGATCTTCAACTACGCCACCAGCCCCTATGAAGACTGGTGGCAACAGGCCTGGGGAGCCTCCATCGTTCTGGTCTTCATGGTTCTCGCCCTGAACATCGTTTCGCGGCTTTTAGCAAGAAGAATAGCCGGGGAGAAATAAGATGACTTCCATCAAAAACCCCATCTTTCGCACCGAAGACCTCTGCGCCTATTACAGAGACTTCATGGCCATCAAACACGTCACCGTAAGCATTCCGGAGAAGAAGGTCACCGCGGTGATGGGGCCCTCGGGTTGCGGTAAGACCACCTTCATCCGCTGTCTCAACCGGCTCCACGAACTCACCCCCGGGGCCAGGATCACCGGCAAGATCTACCTCCGGGACAAAGACATCCTCAAAATGGACCCCATTGTGGTGAGGCGAAAAGTGGGCATGGTCTTCCAGCGCCCCAACCCCTTTCCCACCATGACCATCTACGAAAACGTGCTTGCCGGCTACAAGCTTCTCGGGATTCGTCTCCCAAAAGAGGTAGCGGACCGGATCGTGGAAGACGCCTTGCGGAAGGCCGCGCTCTGGGACGAGGTAAAAGACGTCCTTCACCGGCGGGGGACTTTTCTCTCTGGAGGACAACAGCAGCGACTCTGTATCGCAAGGGCCCTTGCGGTGAAACCCGAAGTCCTCCTCATGGACGAACCTACCTCCGCCCTGGACCCAAAAGCCACTCTCCAGATAGAAAACCTCATCGTGGAGCTCAAGAGCACGGTCACCATCGTCATCGTGACCCACAACATGCCGCAGGCCGGGCGTATTTCGGATTACACCGCCTTTTTCTACCTCGGAGAGCTGATCGAATTCGGCCCCACCGCGGAAGTCTTCACCAACCCCAAAGATCCGCGGACAGAAGAATATCTTACGGGTAAATTTAGTTAAAAAAACGGAGGACGGAATGAACGTCTTGCTCCAAAAAGACCTCCAGGAAATCAAACGCTATCTCCTGGAGATGTGCCGCCTGGTAACGGAATCCGTCCGCACGGCGGTAAAGGCCTTCGAAGAACGGGACGAAGAACTCGCCCAACTGGTCATCGACCAGGATCAAAAGATCGACGCCATCGAAAACGAGATCCTCCTTTTCTGCCTCAAGACCCTGGCCCTGCATCACCCCCTGGCAAGCGACCTCCGCTTCATCACCTCGGCCATGAGCATGATCCGGGACCTGGAGCGCCTGGGAGACCAGGCGGTAAACATTGCCGAGCGGGTGCCAGACCTTGCCAAGGCCAAAATCTTCACCTGCCCGGTTGATCTCACCGATATGGCCCGCGAGGCGCTCGCCATGCTTGACGGCGCCATCGACGCCTTCGTCACCCACGACACGGAAAAGGCCTGCGAGATCTGTCTGCGCGACGAAAAGGTGGACAACTACAAAAAGATCGTCATCGAAAAGATCATCCAGTGCATGGAGAAAAATCCCCACATCATCCGGGTGGGAATCGACTACATCATCGTGGCCCAGAATCTCGAGCGCGTGGCGGATCTCGCCACCAACATCGCTGAAGAGGTGATCTATCTCGTCGAAGGGCGGATCGTAAGGCACCAGGACATCTGCGAGGAGCGCCTGAAACAGACCGAAGAAAAAGAAACCGCCGTCGAAACACCCCGGCGCCCCAAAAAGGAACTTTTCGAGTGCCTCGAAAACCACGCCCGTCACGTCCTGGCCTGCACGGAGCTCCTGCCAAGCGCCCTGGAGGCCTACTTCGAACAGGATTACGAGCGCTGCCAGAAGATCTCGCAGGAGATCATCCGCATCGAGCGTGAAGCCGACCGCATCAAACAGAACATCCGCGGGCACCTTCCTCCCGGAATCATCATGCCGGTGGACAAGTTCGAACTCTTTCTCTATCTCAAGGAGCAGGACGCCGTGGCAGACGCCACGGAAGACATCCTCAAATGGCTCACCTTCCGGCAGGTAAAACCCAAACCAGAAATAGCCCAGGAGATGCTTTCTCTGGCCAAGCACAACGCCGAAACTTCCCAGCTCCTGATTCCGCTCATCGAAAAGGCCCGGGCTTATCTCTCCACCGCCGACGACAAGGCCCGGGAAGAGGCCAAACAGGTGGTGCGCACCATCCGGCGCCGTGAACACGAAAGCGACGAGGTGGCCACGGATCTCAAGCGAGAGATCTTTGCCCTCACGATCGACCCGCTTTCGGTTTACTATCTCCTCAAACTCACGGAGTTTATCTGCGACATCTCCGGGCACACCGAAAACGCCGCTGATCTCATGCGCGCCATGATCGCCAAGGGGTAGACTATGTTTCTTCTGGTACCTACGGAGCTTGAAGCGCAACCTCTGAAAAGGATGGGGCTCAAACCCCATGTCATCGGTATGGGGCCGGTGGAAGCGGCCCTCGGGGCCTATAGCCTTTTCCTTGAAAAAGGTCCCGGGCCAGCCATCCTGGCGGGGATCGGCGGAGCCTATCCCGGCAGCGGGCTTGCGATTGGAGACCTCGCTTTTGCCACGGTAGAGTATTTCGGAGATCTGGGGCTCTGCTACTGTCTCCTTGAAAGAGACTTCGTCGAGAATTTGCCGGCCCTGAAGGAATGTTCCCTGAGACATCCCCTTCTCGAGAAGGCCACCCTCTGCCTGGAAGAGAAATTCGCCATTGAGTGCGGCCCTTTCGTTACGGTCTGCTGCGCCACGAGAGACCCAAAGCGGGGGGAAATTCTCGCCCTGAGGCACCAGGGAGCCCTCATCGAAAACATGGAAGGCTTCTCCGTTGCCATGGCTGCCAAGAGAAGTGGAGTTCTCTTGCTGGAATTGAGAGCGGTGAGTAACCTGATCGCAGAACCAGACGCTCCCTGGCGGGTCGAAGAGGCCTTGGAGAGGCTCGGAGAAGCCTTGAAATGGCTCGAGAAAAACCTTTGAAAATCGGCCTTTCCCCCTGCCCCAACGACACCTTTATCTTCGGCGCCCTCATCAAGGGCCTGGTGAAGCCAAGCCTGCCTTACGAATTCGTCTTGGAAGACGTGGAAACCTTGAACCGCTGGGCAAAGGAGGGGCTGCTTCCCATCACCAAGCTCTCCTTCGGGGCCCTGCCGGAGGTGATAGATTCCTACGAACTCCTGCCCGTGGGAGCGGCCCTGGGGTATGGCTGCGGGCCGGTACTCGTGGCCACGAGGTCCTCGCTTGATCTCTCCCGTGCGAGAATCGCCGTACCCGGGCTTCACACCACCGCCTATCTCCTCTTGCGCCTCTACTCCCCTCTCGGGGAGATAATTCCCCTGCGTTACGACCAGATCATTCCGGCTCTCCTCCGCGGAGAGGCCGAGGCCGGGCTCCTCATCCACGAAGGGCGCTTCGTTTACCAAAAATACGGACTCTTTGCCCTGGAAGACCTCGGAGCCTGGTGGGAAGAAAAGAGCGGACTTCCGCTTCCCCTCGGCGGAATCTTCGTAAAAAGAGAGCTCCCGGAAGAAGACAAGGCGGCCTTTCTGCAAGACCTTGGAGCAAGTCTTTCCTCGGCGCGTGAAGACCTCTCCCCCCTCTGGGACTTCATCCGCGAAAACGCCCAGGAGCTTGCGCCGGAGACCATCCGCCAGCACATCGAGACCTTCGTCAACCGCTTCACCTACGATCTCGGGGAGGAGGGAAGAAGGGCTATCTTGGCTTTCACCGAG
>JAADDY010000050.1 GCA_013153725.1 Thermodesulfobacteriota bacterium | reverse complement strand
GCTCCTCGGCCAGCTGATAGACGGTCTTCATGTGTTTCTCGGCTTCGGCAGCAATCTCCCAGTCTTTCATCTTGGTCGGATCAAGCTTCATCAGACGACCTCCTTTCCTCTGTTTAAGCTTATTTTTATAGGCCCTTTTGGCTTAAAAAAGCAACAAAAACTGCAGGGAAATGGAGCCGTCTTCAGCTTTTTAGCGACGTTTATCACGAGTTTAGGGATTTTTCTTTTTAAAAGGGCGAAAAACATTTACGAGTTTTCGGATAGGAAACCTTTTATTTCCTTGATGAGGGGGGCGAGATCCTGCCGGGTATGGAGGGCCGTGAGGGAGATCCGAATTCTTGCCGTATTTTCGGGCACGGTGGGGGGCCTGATGGCAGGCACGTAAAAACCGCGCTCGCGAAGCCTTCGGGAAAGAGAAAGGGCCTTTTCAGCTTCACCCACAATGACCGGGACAATGGGAGTATCTCCTGGTGGGAGGGAGAGCTCCTGGCGCAGGAAGGAAGAAAGTTCCCGAAGGTGCCTTCTTTCCCCGCGCATCCCTGGCACGAGCTTGAGGGCCAGAGAGGTGGCGGCAAGCACCACGGGCGGGAGGGCGGTGGTGAAAACAAAAGACCTCGCCTTGTTCACGAGATAATCCTTAAGGACTCTTTTGGAAACCACCACGAAGGCCCCGTAGCTCCCCAAAGCCTTTCCGCAGGTGCCAAGCAAGAGGTCCACCTTTTCTCCCAGGCCCTCTTCCTCTGCAAGACCAAGGCCCCTTTCCCCCAAGACTCCCACCGCGTGTGCTTCATCCAGGAACAAAAAGGCCCCGTAACGCTCCTTCAAGGTGAGCAGCATCTTGAGGTCTACCTTGTCGCCATCCATACTGAAGACGGACTCCGTAACGATGAGGGCCCGGCGAAAGGATGGCCTCTTCTTTGCGAGAAGTCTTTCGAGGGCCTCGTAATCCTGGTGCGGAAACCGAAAGAGCCTCGCCCCGGAAAGTCTCGCCCCGTCGATGATGCTTGCGTGAACCAGTTTGTCGGCAAAGATGGCGTCGTGACGCCCGCAAAGGGCAGAGATTATCCCGAGGTTGGCCAGATAGCCGGAATTGAAGACAAGAGCGGGCCTTCCGTAGAGCTCTTCGAGCCGGGTCTCCACCTGCTCGTAAAGAGCGTGGTTCCCGGAAAGGAGCCTTGCCGCTCCGGCCCCGAAAGCCTCTTCGGAAAGCAAGGGGAGCAAATCTTCCAGGGCCATCCTGGTGGAGAGTCCCAGGTAATCATTGGATGAAAGGTTCAAAAGGCGGCGGCCTGCCAAATATACGTAAGGCCCTTCACGCCTCTCCAGGGGAGGCAGCTCCCTCCGGAGGCCCTTTTCTGCCCATCTTCTGAGCTCGCCTTCTATTTCTTTGTACCCTGGGTCTACGGACAATTTTTCACACAGATTCTTTCGGGAACTAGAGTGCCGCCACAGGCCAGGAAACACTTTTGAAATCTTTCCTCACAAAGTTTCTCTTCCCGGCAAAGTTCTCTCAACGGGGCCAGAAACTCTTCGAGCCGGGGTTTGGAAGGTTTTTCGGGACGGGACGGTTTCTCCCCCGCCATCTCCTTCAGAATTTTGCGAAGCTCTTGAGCCCGCAAACAGGCGTATTGCTCGTTTCTTTCTTCGCAGGTCTTTTTGAAGAACCGGTAGTCCCCTCTCAGGGCCGCCTCTTTCTCCCTGAAAGCCAGCATCTCTTTGTGGTAGAGAGAAAGGCGCTCCTGATAGAGAGCCAGGTCTCTTTCGTACTCCTTGAGGGCTTCCTCATAAAGCTTCACGGCCTCTTTCCGGGATCTTTCCAGGCATTTCTGCCTTTCCTGCCGGAAGCTTTCCTTACAACGCGAAAACTTCTCCTCGCAGGTTCTGAGACAGGCAGGATCTTCCGGAGGGAGATAACGATATCTGATTTCGTACTTCGGCCCTCCGCAGGCGCAGAGCAAAAAGATCCAGAACACGACGAAATATTTCCTCATCTCAACCTTCCTATAATCTCCGCAATGACTCTTTGGCTCCGGGAAAGGATCTCCTCAACGTCTTCTTCCGTGATACAAAGCGGCAGAAACCAATAGATGACGTCGCCAAGCGGACGCAGCACAAGCCCCTCTTCCAGAGAACGCATATAGATTTGGAAACCGAAGCGCTTCTCCGGCGGGAAGGGTGTCTTCTTCTCTCTCTCTGCCACCAGCTCGATGGCCCCCACGTAGCCCACGTAACGGATGTCTCCCACGTAGTCTTCTCCTGAGAAGAGCTCCTGCAGGCGGCGATGGAAGTATTCGCGGGCGGGTTTTGATCTTTCAAGGGGCCTTTCCTCGGCAAAGAGTTTCAGACTCGCCGCGGCCACGGCGCAGCAGAGGGGATTCGCGGTGAAGGAATGGCCGTGGTAGAAGGTCTTGCCCTCGAGATAATCGGCGTAGAAGGCGGCGTAGATCTCTTCGGTGGCCACGGTGAGGGCTAGCGGCAAATAGCCTCCGGTAAGTCCCTTGGCCAGGCAAATGATGTCAGGCACCACCCCGGCCTGTTCCAGGGCAAACATCGTGCCGGTGCGTCCAAAACCCGTGGCCACCTCGTCGAAGATGAGAAGTACCCCGTGGGTGTCGCAGAGCCTGCGAAGCTCCTTCAGGTACTCCGCAGGGTAGACTAGCATCCCTCCGGCGGCCTGAAGCCTGGGCTCCACGATCACGGCACAGATTTCCCCGGCGTGACGGTCAAGAATCTCCTCAAGCCCCCTGAGACAGGTAAGCTGGCATTTGTGAGTCGCCGAAAGGGTGAAAGTAGGCCCCTCCTCGCAACGGTAGCAATACGGGCTCGGGGCCCGAAAGGTCTCGAAGGTGAGGGGCTTGTAAAGCTTGAAAAAGAGGTCCACCCCGCCCACGCTCACCGCCCCAATGGTATCGCCGTGGTAGGCGTTCTCGAGGCAGACGAAGCGGGTCTTCTTCTCAAAGCCCCGGTTTTGCCAGAACTGAAAGGCCATCTTCAGGGCCACCTCCACCGCGGTGGAGCCGTTGTCGGAGAAGAAAAAGCGCGTAAGAGAGGGAGGCAGGAAGGCCCGCAGCCTTTCCACCACCTCCACGGCGTAGGGGTGGGTGAAACCGGAGAAGTTGACGTGGTCCAGGAGTTCCAGCTGGCGGCGCAGGGCCTCGTTGAGGGCGGGATGAAGATGGCCGTGGATGTTGGTCCACCAGGAAGAGATGGTATCGTAAAGGAGCTTGCCCTCGATGGTCTCAAGCATGAGCCCCCTGGCCTTCACGATCACCGGAGGGTCCCGGTCTTCGTAGTCCTTCATCTGGGTGAAGGGGTGCCAGATGTGGCGGCGGTCTATCTCAAGGATTTTCTTTTTGTCCCATCGCATAGCGGGCCCCTTGAAGTTATACTGGTACTGGTGCCGAAAATAGTGAAGATGAAAATTTTGGCAACTTTTGGGGCGATCTTTTTCCTGCTGCTGGCCACGGCTTCCTGGGCCGGCGAGGTCTCCCTTGAGCTTGAAGTCTCCGGGCAAAAGGTTACCGCCCGCTGGGAGGCCCCTTTTGAGGTACGCGAGTTTATTCTCTTCTACGCCCCCTGGCCTAAAAGGAGCCCCATTGAGAGCGTCCCTCTGGGCTCGCTTAAGGAGCTTTCCGTCACGCTTCCTTACGGGAGCGCCTACTACGTGGCCATCGGGGCCTTCGACGATTTGGGGCGCTTTTATCTCTCAAACATCGAATATTTCCGGGTGCTTGAGATCTACCAGCCCCCACCGGGGGTTTCCTGGCAATGGCAGCTCACTGGAGAGCTGGATCTCAATGTTCCGGCAGAGCTATTCGACGTGGATCTTTTCGAGACCCCACCCGAGGTGATCTCGGCCCTCAAGGCCCGGGGGCGCAAGGTCATCTGCTATTTGAACGCCGGGGCCTATGAGGCCTGGCGCCCTGATGCCGCTTCCTTTCCGGAGGAGATCCTGGGCCGGCCTCTTGAGGGCTGGCCTCAGGAGCGCTGGCTTGATATCCGCCGCCTGGATCTCCTGGCCCCCATCATGGAAGCCCGTCTCGATCTCGCCGTGGAGAAGGGCTGCGATGGCATAGAGCCCGACAACATCGACGGCTACTTGAACGCCACGGGCTTTCCTCTCACCCGGGAAGACCAGATCCGCTACAACCTCTGGCTCGCCAGAGAGGCCCACCAGCGGGGGCTTTCCATCGGTCTTAAAAACAACCCCGAGCTGGCCTGCGAACTCGAACCCTACTTTGACTGGGCCCTTTTGGAGGAATGCTTCACTTACGGAGAGTGCGAAAATTTCCTGTGCTTCATCTCTTCCGGCAAGGCGGTTCTCGTGGCGGAATACGAGCTTGCCCCCGAGGAATTCTGCCCCCAGGCCCTGAGGCTTGGCCTTTCGGCGATAAAGAAGCATCTGGATCTCGACGCCTACCGTCTTACCTGCGAGGAGGCAGGTTTTGAGCACCCTTGAAGCCCTGCTCGCAAAGGCCCGGGGAGAAGAAACCGCCGAGCTGGTTCTCAAAGGGGCCAAGATCTTCGACGTCTTCTCCGCCACCTTTGAAGAAGGCGATCTCTATTTCGCCGGAGGCTTCATCCTGGGGCGTGCCCCTCGCCCGGCCCGGGAAAGCCTCGATCTCTCCGGGCTCTATCTCCTGCCGGGCTTCATCGAGGGCCATCTCCATCTGGAAAGCTCCTATCTCCTGCCCCAAGAACTGGCCCGGCTCCTCCTTTCCCGGGGGACCACCACGGTGGTCTGTGACCCGCACGAGATCGCAAACGTCCTTGGCCTTGAGGGGCTCTTCTATCTGGTCTCCGAGGCCCGGCAAACCCCGCTTGATTTCTTCTTCACCGTGCCGTCCTGTGTTCCGGCCTCACCCTTCGAGACCGCGGGAGCCGTCCTTTCCGCCGACGAGGTGGCCACCCTCCTCCGAAGGGAAGATTTCATCGCCCTCGGGGAAATGATGAACTTCCCCGGCGTGATAAATGGCGACCCCGAAGTCCTCAGCAAGATAAGGGCCGCCAAAATCCTGCAGAAACCCATAGACGGCCACGCTCCCACCGTGGGTGGGAAGGAGCTTGAGGCTTATCGCCTGGCGGGGCCTGCCTCAGATCATGAGTGTCTGAGGCTTGAGGAAGCCCGCGAAAAACTCCGGGCTGGCATGAGGATCTTCATCCGGCGCGGAAGTGTGGCCAACAACCTTCCGGCCCTCCTCCCCCTGGTGCGCCCGGAAAACGCCCTCTTCTGCTCCTTGGTGAGCGACGACGTCTCCGCCCGGGAGCTCCTTGAGGAAGGCCACCTGGACCGGGCCTTGCGGGAGGCCGTGGCCCAAGGGCTTGCTCCCGAGACCGCGCTCCGTCTCGTCACCATCTCTCCGGCCCTCTACTTCGGCCTGGCAGACCGCGGCGGAATCTTCCCCGGGGCAAGGGCGGATCTCGTGGCGGTCTCAGACCTCAAAAACTTTGAGGTGCAATACGTTTGGGCCCGGGGAGAGCTCGTCTTTCAGGAAGGGAAATGGCTCCCGGGCCAGAGAAGACCCGCTCCCTTCCCGGAACACCCCGTGCGTCTCCCCGAAAAGATCGACCTTACGATCCCGCACCGGGGCGCCAAAATACGCGTCATCGGCCTGGTCCCGGGAGAGATCGTCACCGAACACCTCGTCCTGGAGCCCCGCGTAGAAGGTGGGGAGGTCGTCTCCGATCCTTCGCGGGACATCTTGAAGATCGTCTGCCTTGAGAGACACCACGGCACCGGCCACTACGCCATGGGGTTTGTAAAGGGCTTCGGCCTCAAAGAAGGGGCCCTTGGCACCACCGTGGCCCACGACAGCCACCAGATGCTCCTGGTGGGGGTGGAAGACGCCGATCTTTTGCTCGCCGCCCGAAGGCTAAGAGAACTTTCCGGAGGGCTGGTAGTGGTGGCCAAGGGAGAGATCCTGGCCGAGCTCCCTCTCCCCGTAGCCGGGCTACTGAGCAACCTCGCGGCGGAAGAAGTGGCGGAAAGGCTTGAAAAGCTCAAAGAGGAGGCCCAAGGGCTTGGCAGCGAGCTTCCGGAGCCTTTCATGGCCCTTTCTTTCCTCTCACTGGCCGTCATTCCATCCCTCAAGATCACGGACAGAGGCCTGGTGGACGTGGAAAAATTCGATTTTGTGGATCTTTTCGTGGCATGATGCGGGACCTGCGAGAGCTCCTCGAGGGCAAGACCGATCTTTTCGAGGCCCTGCTCGAAGCCAAAAAGACGAAAGAAAGGGCTTTCGGAAAATTTATTGAGACCTGTGCCATCCTGAACGCCAAAAGTGGCCGCTGCGCTTCGGACTGTAAATTCTGCGCCCAGTCGAAATTCCACACCACCGGGGCCCCGGACTACCCGCTTCTTCCCGGAGAGGAGCTCCTTTCCCGGGCCAGAGAGGCCGCTAAAAGGGGTATCGACCGCTTCAGCTTCGTCACCAGCGGTATATCTCTTTCGAAAAAGGAATTCCAAAGACTCCTCCAAACCATCTCGCGGTTGCGAGAGGAGCTTCCCGGCCTCAAGCTCTGCGCCTCCCTCGGGCAGCTTGATCGAGAAAGCCTTGAGGCCTTAAAGGAGGCGGGGCTTGACCGCTACCACCACAATCTCGAATGCGCCGCAAGCTTTTACCCCCGTATTTGCACCCGGCAGTCCTGGAAGGATCGTTACCTTACGGCCCTGCGCGTCAAGGAGGTGGGGCTCTCTCTCTGCTGTGGAGGGCTCTTCGGCCTGGGAGAGGGCCCCGAACACGTGCTTGAGTTTGCCGCCACCCTGAAAGATCTTTCGCCGGATTCCGTCCCGGTAAACTTCCTGCACCCCATCCCTGGCACTCCCCTTGAAGGGGCTTCCTATCTCACACCCCAGAAGGCCCTTGCCATCCTTTGCGTCTTGAGGTTTGAGCTTCCGGAGGCGGCGATACGGGTCTGTGGCGGGAGAGAATACAACTTGCGGGATCTTCAGGCCCTGGCCCTTCTGCCGGCCAACGCCCTGATGGTGGGAAACTACCTCACCACCTCCGGGCGAAACATCGAGGCCGACAAGCAGATGATCGAGGATCTGGGCTATGAGAGCAATCTCAAATGAAACGTATTGAATTCCGGAAAGATCCTATTATCCTGCCAGCACATGGCGGATACGATTCTGCGGGTCGAAGGGCTCAGTAAGGTCTTCGGGGGGCTTAAGGCCGTAAACGAGCTTTCTTTTGAGATCAAAAGGGGCCTTGTCACCGCCCTCATCGGCCCCAACGGTTCCGGAAAGACCACCACCTTCAACATGATCTCCGGCCATCTCCGCCCCACGAGCGGGAAGATCTACTTTGACGGCAAGCGCATTGATGGCCTTCCGCCTTACAAAATCGCCCGCCTGGGGATTGCTCGTACCTTCCAGAACCTTGAGATCTTTGGCCACCTCACCGTGGTGGAAAACGTCCTCCTGGCCATCAACAGCCATTTCAAGGTCTCGCTTCTCGAAAGCGTCTTGAGGCTTCCCTCGTTTTTTCGCAAAGAAAGAGAAAGCCTCCGGGAGGCCCTTTCCTATCTGCGTCTCCTGCCGCTTGAAGACTGGGCCTTCAAACCGGCGGCAAGCCTTCCCTTCGGGCTTCAGCGCTATCTCGAGATCGTAAGGGCGCTTGCGGCAAGACCCCGCCTGCTCCTTCTCGACGAAGCGGCTTCCGGCCTCGACGCCAACGAAAAGGCCCTGCTTGCCTCTCTCATCAAAAGACTCCGGGAAGAAGGCTTGAGCATCCTCCTCGTGGAGCACGACATCAACCTCACCATGGAGCTTGCCGACGAGGTCATCGTGTTGGACCAGGGCCAGAAGATCGCCCAGGGTCCGCCGGCAGAGATCCAGCGCGATCCGCAGGTAATAGCCGTCTACCTGGGAGGCGAGGCCTAGTGCTCACGGTAAGGAATCTCACCACCCATTACGGCCCGGTGCAGGCCCTCAAAAACGTCTCCCTCCACGTGGGCAAGGGGGAAATCGTCTGTCTCATCGGGGCCAACGGGGCCGGGAAATCCACCCTCATGTTCACCATCATGGGAGTGGTGCGCCCGAGCCAGGGGGAGATCCTCTTCGAAGACGAGCCCATCCAGGGGCTCGAACCCCCTGCCATCGTCTCTCGTGGCATAAGCCTGGTACCTGAGGGGAGACAGATCTTCTACCCCCTGACGGTAGAGGAGAACCTGGAACTCGGGGCCTACCAGCGCTTCAAACGCGAACCCAAAGAGTCCGTCCTGGCAGACCTTGAAAGCGTCTACGAGCTCTTTCCCCGGCTCCGGGAGAGGAGAAAACAGCTTGCCGGAACCCTTTCGGGAGGGGAGCAGCAAATGCTTGCCATTGGCCGGGCCTTCATGGCGCGGCCCAAGCTCCTCATGCTTGACGAACCTTCCCTTGGTCTGGCACCTAAACTGGTAGACAGCATCCTGCAGGCCATCAAAACCCTCAATGAAAAGGGGCTTACGATCTTGCTCGTAGAACAGAACGCCCGCAAGGCCCTGGAACTGGCCCACCGGGGCTACGTGCTCGAGACGGGGCGCATCATCCTTCAGGGGCGCACCGAGGATCTGGCCGCTGACGAAGACGTGCGGCGGGCCTACCTCGGCAAGGATTACCAAAAATTCACCGACTAGGGGTTTTTGCGATGGAGATCGAAAACAAGGTGGAGTATCTCTCCCCGGAAGGCTGGCGGCAGTGGCATCTTGAGCTTCTGCAGAGCACCCTCAACCGGGTCTACAGCCGGGTGCCCTTCTACCGCAAACTCATGGACGAAAAGGGGCTCAAGCCCGAAGACGTGACTGATCTCTCCGCCCTCAAGAAACTCCCCTTCACCACCCGCGAACACCTGGAAAAGAACTACCCTTACGACCTCTTTGCCGTCCCCCTGAGAGACATCGTGCGCCTCCACACCTTCCCGGGGCCGCGCACTCCCATTGTCAAAGGTTTTACCAGGCGAGATCTCGCAAGCATCAGGAGACTCACGGCGCGCTTTCTCGTTACCTCCGGAGTTACCTCGGAGGACATCGTCCAGATCTGCCTCGATCCCGGCATGTCCATCTGGATCGAAGAGCTCAAAGAAGGGGCGGAAGAAGTGGGGGCCTCTGTCATTCCACCCGATCCCCAGAGCGTCACCAACCGGATTCGCATCATGCGGGATTTTCGCACCTCTGTCCTGGTGACCACCCCTTCCTACGCCCTCTACCTGGCGCATTTCATGCAAGAAAAAGGGATCAGCCCTCCGGAAAGCCTTCGTCTCATCGTTTTCGTGGGTGAAGGAATCGAAGCCCCGGAGAGATTGCGTCTTGAGAAGGCCCTCGGAGTAGATACGCGCCTTGGCTACGGGGTGACCGAAGCCGTGGGGCCGGGGATGGGTTACGAGTGTGAGGAAAGAGAGGGCTATCACCTGGCGGCGGACTATTTTCTGGCAGAAATCATAGACCCGGAAACCGGCGAAGACGTGAAAGAGGGGGAGACGGGAGAGCTTGTGATCACCACGCTTACGGTCAAGGCCAACCCCCTCATCCGCTTTCGGACAGGAGACCTCTGCCGCTTCTTGCCAGGGACCTGCCCCTGCGGGAGGACCACCCCCCGGATTTCTCAAATCGTGGGTCATAGTGACGGAAGGGTCTCCATCCGTGGCATCAAAGTCTCGCTTTCCTACATCGAGACCTTACTGGAAGAGACCTATGGCCACGTACCGGAATATCTCCTCTGCATCCGGCGGAGGAACTACCTGGAAGAGCTCGAACTCTGGGTGGCCATGAACGAAAAGCTCTTTGAGCCCAGCATACTCGGGCTTCACCGGATCGCGGAAAAGTTCGAGAAGACCTTCGAGGAGACCTTCGGGCTCCCCTGCCGCCTGAAGCTGGTGGAGAAGGATCACCTCCTTCAGGTGGCCAAGGGGCAAAAAATTATCAGGATTTAGGGGCCTTCCCTGGCACGGGGAGCTTGGATTTTATCCTCGTTTTTACCCAGTGCGGGTCAAACCATTCGACCGGCTCCACAAAGACCCCCTGCACCAGCACCGCGAAGTGGAGATGATCCCCCCCTGCCAGGCCGGTGGTATCGGTATAGGCAATCAACTGGCCGCGCTTTACGGAATCCCCCAATGAGACCGTGAAACCCGCCAGATGGGCGTAAAGGGTGAAAAGCCCCAGCCCGTGGTCCAAAATGATGGTGTTCCCGTAAATACCGAGATAGTCGGCAAAGACGACCTTGCCTTCCGCCGCAGCCGGCACCGGGGCCCTGGCCACGGAGGCCAGATCGATTCCAAGGTGTATGGCCCGCCCTATTTCGCGGCGTTTGTAGTAGTAGGTACGGTGATCCCCGAAAAGGGCCCTCGTGGCAGATTTGGGAAGCCTCAGGAGGGCTTGGTCACCGTAAAAGGCCTTTATCTGGGAACGCCTGGTAAGTTTGGAGATCGTGGCGTTGTTCTTCTGACGCATCTCGGTGTTGATGTAGATGAAGGCCTTGAGCAAATCTCCCTGGGGAACGTCGGGGTATCTCTCCCAAAATTCCGGGATCTTTCTCTTGAGGAAGGAATCGGTGATGTTGATGACGTCGTGGCGATATTTCTTCTTGCGCACGTAATAGGCCACGGGAAGGCGGGCTTTGTTGCCTGCCAGATCCTCGGCCTCCACAAACATCTTGGTAATATCTCTTTCTTGTATGGGAAGAGCCACCAGGGCGAAATAGAGCCTATCGGCTCCCGGAAGTTCGTAACCTTCAAAGAATCTTTCGTTCAGCACCACCCCGTGCCGCCGGACCTTTTCAGAAATGCTGTAGACGACCAGGTTGCTACCACCAGGGCTTAAATAATGAATAGGAGAGTGAATCACGATGCGTGGAGAATCGAGATCAAGGAGGACTTCTTTTTCAACGGCCAGAAGATTGCCTTTGAGACCGTTTCGCCAGGCACCATCGCTGATTTCCAGGAGGAGCTTGGCCTTGCCACTGCGAAAACCCAGTTTCAGGGGCTCAAAGGTTATCTCGAGGTGTTCTTCCTTGACGCGTGACCCCCAAAGCAGATCTACCGGATACTGCTTCTCGAAAAGGGCCGCGCGATGCTGCTTCTGGAGGAGGTAGATTTTGATGGCCCGGATACCGGAGCGCTGGTCGCTCACCTCCAAAATGAGCTTGCTTTTTTTGCCCAAGGGCTCCCGAAGGACGAACTTTTTGATCTCCGGAGGAGTTCCTTCGAATTTAAAAAAGAAAAGGAAGGACAAAGCAGCCACCAGGGCCACGACGAACAACAATAACAGAATGGAAAATATTCTCTTCACGATCGACCCCTTAAGTGCTTATAATCCGCTTCATGAAGTATGACCCCTTTATAGTAAAAAGGCGCTCTCTTTTAAAGGGGGGGCTTTTAATTTTAGTGTGGCTTGGGGCGGCTGCGTTCTCTTTTCCCTTCAAGATTCGAGAAAAACTCTCCCGTCTTCCCTACGTGGGCCGATTTTTTAAAGAAGAAAGCCCCCCGGAAGATTTGAAGAAAAAAACTCTCCAGACGCTCGAAGAGGCCTATTGGGAGGGAGCCCCTTTTTATACCCCGGATCTCTGGGAAAAGGCCCGTAAATATTACGATAAGGGTCTCAAAGCCTTTTCGGAGGAGAAATATTCACACGCGCGTTTTTATTTCGAGAAGGCGATTGATTACGCCAAGAAGGCCAGACAGGAGACCCTCAAACAACAACAAGAACTGAAAGACAAGGCGGAAAAGAGGTTTGCGAAGATTGTATCACGCTGGAAAGAGGTTCGGATAAATCCCCGGGAAAGACTCAAATGGGAAGTTCGTTTGCGCTATCTTAGAGAGCTCCTCGAAGCCAAGCGTTACAAAGAATTTTTTAAGGTGGCAGATGACCTAGAAAAGGAGCTCGCCAGACTTCCTAAAAAGGAAAGGGCCCCAGAAGGGCCCTCCCCTTCTACTACTAACTAGACGTTTTAGATCTCGGTTACCGTGATGGCTCCGGTGGGGCATACTTCCACACAGGTCTCACAGCCAAGGCAATCTTCGGGACGAGCGATGACGGGCTTTCCGTCTTCGCCTTCGTCGTAGACCTGTGCGGGGCAAGCCTCAATGCACTCCTGATCCGCCTGACACTTGTCGTAATCGATGGTGATCTCAAACATAAGCTCCTCCTTACTGTGTTAAATTTTGGTTTGGCGATAAGCACCCATCAAAAATTCTGGCGGAGAAACCACACGCCAGTCACTCCGCTCTCCGGCTTTCCATCTCTGGGCCGCTTCCAGAAGACCCTTTGCCCAAAGGGGCTGGCCCAAAACGTGTACGTGAGTATAGGCCCCAAAAACGTTTCTGTAAACCACGCCATCAAGTTTTTGCACGAAACCATGGCCCTTTTCCAAGTTCAAAACCAAGGAAATTTGATCTTCTTTCACGTTTACTGGGCGAGAATAATGAAATTCATGCCCCAGAATCTTGGTTCCCACAGGGTAAAACGGGTTGGGCTTAACTACAGTGGCCTTCACGTAACCATGCCCCTGGGGTCTTTCTTTGACTTCAAAATCAACGGGCAAGACCCCTACCATTTCGTAAGTTTTACCCCGCCATCTGAGCGTACGCCCCAGATACATGAGCCCACCACATTCGGCGTAAACCGGAAGCCCTTCTTCTAGGGCGATCTTCAAATCCCGGCGGAAAGTTTCATTGGCGGAAAGTTCTTCGGCCTGGGTCTCGGGAAAACCTCCACCAATGTAAAGGGCACTTAGATCTGATGGCAGGGAGCTGGTTTCAAGGGCATCCAGAAAGACAAGCTCTGCTCCCAAAGCCTCCAAGGCGGCCAGATTTTCGGGATAATAAAACTGAAAAGCCCGGTCTCTAAAAATGCCTATTTTGACCCGGGCCTGCCCTTTGGGCCAGGTTAGAGGATCACCATACAAAGGGCTGGCTGCCCGAGCAATTTCTTTTATGGCTTCGAGATCGACGTTTTCCGAAACTACCTGGGAGAGTTGTTTGATGACCCCCTCCCCTTCTCCGTGCTCCTGCCAGGGCAAAAGCCCCAGATGCCGCATCGGAAGGGAAAAATTTTTGAGCCGGGGCATGATGCCCAGGACCTTGAGACCGGTATACTGCTCTATACTGCGGGTGATGATCTCTTCATGACGTGCCCGGACGATCTGGTTCAGTATCACGCCGCCAAAGGAAAGCCCCTCCTCCAATACCTGGCAGCCTTTTACAAAGGCGGCGAGACTCCTGGTAACCTTGGTGCAATCCAGGACCAAAACTACCGGGGCACTCAAAATACGGGCCAGTTGTGCTGTAGAACAAGTTCCCTCGGGATCTACACCATCCAAAAGACCGCGGTTGCCTTCTATTACGGCAATAGCATCTTCACTGGCATGCCCCAAGAAAGAGGCCAGGATCACTGCCGGATCCATAAAAAAAGGGTCGAGATTGTAGCAGGGATGTTTGGCAGCAAAGGAGAGCCAGCCAGCATCGATATAATCCGGCCCCTTTTTGAAGGGGACAACCTTTTCGCCGATTCCCCTAAGAGCTGCCACCAAACCCAGGGCAAACAGGGTCTTGCCAGCCCCGCCTTTCTGGGCGCTTATGACCAAGCGTGGAAGATTAAAACTCTTCATAAATCGGAAATTTAACGGCCTTTTTCAAAAGAAAAAAGACCAAAAATAAAAAGGCCGGGGCGGTGTGCCCCGGCCTCATCCTCTTTAGATAAGTCCTCGGCTTTCCATAACAGAGATGGCTATTTTGTAGAGAACGGTGATGATGAGGAATCCGGCGGCATAGATGCCAACAGAGATCATGACTTCGGGGAAAGTGGGCATATACTCTGTAATCCTCTCCAGGGGGTTAGGGATAAAACCACCTATGATAAGCCCCATCCCTTTGTCGATCCAGGTACCAATGACAACGAGGATACAGAGAAGGGGCAAAAGCCCGAGATTGTTTCTGGTCTTGGGGATAACGAAAAGCACCGCCGCGATCAGCATCAGAGCGTAAGCCGTCCACATCCAGGGCACGAGTTTCATGTGACCATGAAGCCCGGCGAAGAGATACTTGATGGAGAACTGGTGGCTGGGAATACCGCTGTAAAAGGCGGTGAAGAGTTCACAGCCAAAGAGAAAGAGGTTGGCCAAAAGGGCGTAGGTAATGGTTTTCGCCAGGGCCTTGATGGCCTTCTCTCCGGGATCAAAGCGGGTGAAGGTCTTCACGATGTAGATGAGGAGCAAAAGGAGCGCTGGCCCGGAACAAAAAGCCGAAGCCAGGAAACGGGGTGCCATGACCGCCGTGAGCCAGAAGTGACGCCCCGGCAAACCGGCGTACAGAAAGGCCGTCACGGTGTGGATGCTGAAGGCCCAGGGAATAGAAAGATAGATGAAGGGTTTTACCCAGTCGGGGTACTTGGTGCCCTTGTAGATGGCGTGCAGCGCCGTCCAGCCGCAGATGAGATTCAGGAGGAGATAGCCGTTGAGAACGATCATGTCGTAGAAGAGCATGGAGTTCGGCGTCGGGTGAAGAAGGACGTTGAAGAGACGGTGAGTTTGACCGATATCCACCACGATGAAAAGGAGGCACATGGTCACGGCCCCGATGGCCAAGAACTCACCGAAAATCGTAAGTTTCCCGTAATCTTTGTAGTTGTGGAGATAATAGGGAAGCACCACCATCACCGCCGAAGCCGCGACACCAACGAGATAAGTAAACTGGGCCACGTAAAAACCCCAGGAGACGTCGCGGCTCATCCCGGTGATCCCCAAACCGAACTTGAGCTGCTTTAAAAAGAAGAAGAAACCCACCAAAAAGACAGCCGCGAGGAAAAAGACCAAGGCGTAATATTTTTTGCTACCGACTAAGGCCTTTTCTAACATAGGTACACCTCACCTAAATGATATAAAAAACAGAAGGACCAGTTCCCAAGTGAACTTTACGCCTGAGAGTAAAATACTCTCGCAAGATCTTGTTTATTTCTGAATGCGGATCTGCGAGATCCCCCACAATGATGGCCCCGTGCTTGCAGGCTTCGACACAGGCCGGAAGCTTCCCTTCCGCCAAACGTTCCGTACAAAAGGTGCACTTCTCGACCACACCTTTCATACGGGTGGGATAAGACGGGTTGGGATTCTTGATAAAGGGCCTGGGGTCGCGCCAGTTGAAGCTCCGCGATCCGTAAGGGCACGCCGCCATGCAAAAGCGGCAACCGATACAGCGGTGCATGTCCATCATCACGATGCCATCTTCCCGCTTGAAGGTGGCTTTAGTGGGACACACCCTCACGCAAGGGGGATGTTCACAATGATTGCAGAGAAGGAGAAATTCTCTGTCCTTCAAGACTTCGTTGGCATATTCGTGAGCCGTATCTGGAAAAGCGTGCTCGAATTCGTCTTTCCAGATCCATTTGATCTCGTGTTTCTTGTAGGGTATCTGGGGCACGTTGTGCAGATGATGACACGCATGGATACATTCCTCACAGGGCTCGTGTTTTCGACAGACACGCGTGTCAATCACCATGGCCCAGCGCCCGGCCGTAAGCCCCTTTTCCGAAGGCTTTACGGCGTAAGCCTTCACCTCACCCTTCGAGAGGACCCCCACCGTAGCAGAGGCCCAGAGCCCCGCTAATGATGCGAAGCCGGCTGCTTTGAGGAAGCTTCTTCGGTCAAGCTTTTTACTTCTTTTGTCGCCCATCCTTTCTTCTCCTCCGGCGGAATATGACAATTCCAACAATAGGGGTGTGCCGAAACGTAATCGTGGCACACATCACAAAACTTTTTCTTGCTTGAATGACAACGCATACACTCGTTTTGGAGGCTCATGTTGATCGGCCGCCCCTCGGAGTTGATGTAGATCCGCATGTTGTTTCGTACCACGTCGTAACGCCACTTCCGCAAGAGCTTCATGTGTTCCCGCCTCATGAAATCCCGCGATTCCACACACTTCTTGTATTCCTTTGGTATCTCCGGTTGCGGCTTGGGAGCAGCCTTTCCAAAGTTGGTCCAGAAAGGGACCGTTACCAGAACTACGAACGCAATGATTCCTGGGATTACCTTGCCGGCATCATGCATTTTCTTCTTCCTCCGGCTTCAAGGGTTCTTGACGCATATTAAGGGTCCGCGGACGTTCACCCGTCTTTTCGTGCGGTAGCACAAGAGCATTGGCCAGTAACTCGTGTACCCCGCATACCTGAACATCAGGCACCCAGTAGTTCATGAGAGTGGGCAACGCCGCACGGTCGATGGCGCAAATACAAGCAAGCATGTTGACGTTGTGCTTGTCTCGCACGTATTGCACGGCGTTGGCCCGCGGTAAACCTCCACGCATCCGCATTTCCATGAACTCGTCGGTATTGAGACCGGAACCACTACCACAGCAGAAGGTCTTTTCACGAATGGTGTTCTCGGGCATGTCGTAGAAGTTGTTGCAAACGTGTTTGAGAATGTACCGCGGCTCCTCAAAGAACCCCATTCCCCGCGAAGGGTTACAGGAGTCGTGGAAGGTTACGACGTAATTGTCATTCCGGCTCGGATCAAGCTCAAGCTTTCCGTGAGCGATGAGATCAGCGGTAAACTCACAAACATGGATCATTTTGGTGGATTTGGCGTGTTCGAAAACCGTTCCCGTGATGGGGCTCTTTGGTGTCTCGAGGTTTTTGGGTGCCGGCCCGGTGGCGGTGTCCATGTACTGATGCTTGACACGCCACATGTGGCCACACTCACCACCGATGATGAACTTCACCTTCAAGCGCTCTGCTTCGTGGTAGATCTTGGCGTTGATCTTGGCCATGGCCTCGTGAGAGGTGAAGAGACCAAAGTTTCCACCTTCTGAGGCGTAGGTGCTCATGGTCCAGTCGAGATCCAGGTAGTGGAAGAGCAGGATGTAACCCATCATGGTGTAGATGCCGGGCTCGGCAAAGTAGTCACCAGAAGGAGTTACGAAGAGGATCTCCGCCCCCTTCTTGTTAATCGGCACCTCAAGTTTGAGTCCTGTGACTTCTTCGATGTCCCAGCAGAGGTATTCGAGGATCTCTTTGATGGTGTGAGGCGGAATACCGATGTGGTTTCCGATCTTGAAGCAGTTCCTTACCGGTTCGAGGATCCAGTTGATGTTACAACCCACCAGATGCAGGAGCTCACGCCCCATCATGGTGACTTCGCAGGTATCAATGCCGTAGGGGCAAAAGACCGAACAACGACGACACTCACTGCACTGGTAGTAGTAATAGAACCATTCTTTGATGATGTCTTCCGTAAGTTTGCGTGCTCCGGCAAGCTTTCCGAAGAGTTTGCCCTGCCAGGTAAGTTCTCCCTTGTAGATAGAACGAATGAGTTCTGCCCTCAAGACGGGCATGTTTTTGGGATCACCGGAACCCAGAAAATAATGGCACTTGTCCGCACAGGCCCCACAGCGGACACAGATATCCATGAAGACCTTGAAAGAGCGATACTTGGAGAGGCGGTCTTTCATGCCCTCGATAATGATCTCACGGAAGTTCGGAGGCAGCTTCCAGTCGTCGTCAAGGGGAGACCAATCCCGGGGATTCGGGAAGCCTATCTCTTCCAGGATGTTCTTTTTGGCCGGATAACAGAACCTCCCCGGTTTAATCTCTGGAGGGACGTCGTCCATCCAGTCTTTCTCAGGAGGTGTCCAATCGATGCTTTTGATTAGTTCGTCAGGTTTCGGAAGCTTAGCCATATCTAACCTCTCCGTTTTGGTTTATTTCTTCTTGTAACAGTCTTCGTCGATGGGCTGACCAGACTCTATGAGCTGCTCTTTGAATTCTTCCTGCCATTCACAGTAGGTCTTGAACTTGGGCTTCTTCCACCACGGTGCCGGTTCGTGCCTTACGGCCCGGCTGTTGTTGGCCAAATTCCTGGTGGGGCTAAAGAAGACTCCCACCATGTGAACCAGCTTGCTGAAGGGGAAATAAGCCATCAGGGCACTGATGAAGAAAAGATGGATATAGAAAATTACCCCGACGTCAGGAGCCTTGGGCTTGAAGTGCACCAGCCCCATGGTGAACTCCTTGACCTGGGTGACGTCAACCTTGAAGAAGTGGCGCATGAGAACTCCGGAGATGACCAGGCCGTAGATCATGAAAAGCGGCAAATAATCAGAAGCGAGAGAGATGTAACGGAGCCTGGGATCTGCCAGGCGACGCAGGAAAAGGAAAGTGAGCGCCGCCAGAATGACCACGTCGGTCATGTAGAGATGAGGGAGCCCGATGTGGAAAAAGCTGTCGATCTGGTCGATGATCTGGATGGACTCCGGTACGGGATAGGTAAAGAACCGCAGGTGCCGCAAGAGAATGGTGAAGAAAGCGTAATGGAAAGCAATGGCCCCCAGCCAGAGCCACTTGTAGGAACCATAGACCAGATTGGGCCCCTTGAGTTCTGCCTTGAGGTTGCGGAAGAGGCTCCGAAAAGCAAAGACCTCAAGGAGCATGCGCAGGACGACCTCGAAATTGGTGTAAGGAGATTCCAGACGGCTGCGCTTGATCCACCGCAAAGACTTTTGCTGGCCACAGGTGGTCACGATGCGGAATGGCACCGGAACCTTGGCCCAATCTATCATGCGGTAGACCATCCCGATGAGAAAGACCAGAAAGGCCGCGTAGGGGACCACAATCCCGAACAGGCTCTTTAGACCGGCTACCCCTACCCCTACGTAAACCACGATAACAAAAGCCAACACTGTAACTAATGCGAATACGGCGCCCATATGGTTACCTCGCTTAGCCCATCATATTTGTTTGTGGAGGCAAACTGCCTTCTCTCTCATCATAAAGAAGCCCCGCTTTCCGCAGCAGCATATACATGCGGCTCTTCCACTCTTCAACTTTCATATGGTAGAGCCTTTCCCGACAAGAGTGATATATTTCGAAAGCCTTGAGGGTTATCTCATCAATTTGTTCTTCAAAGGCCAAAAACTCCTTGAGAAGGGCAAGATCTTCGAGTTCCTCCCCCAGCACTTCCCGGATTGCTTTCTTGAGTAAAGGGAAGACCCGCACGGCGTCTGCCGGGGTGAAATCCTGCACCGCCCGGATGCGAACGATCCGGTCGATGTAGTGTTTTACCTGATCTTCATCGGTCTCTCCCAGGAGCTGCGAGAGTATCCCCTCTACCCCTTCTCCGAGATGGGCTCCCACCGGGTTTTCGAACTGATCCCGGTTCTTCTTGAAGAAAGCGGCGGCCTCTGGAGGGTAGGTCTCAAGGATGAGGTGGTACCACTTCTTCTGGATTTGGCCCTTTTTTTCGGTAAGAAGGTCTTTTAAAGCCATGGCTCCTCTCTCTTTGGACTGGCGACCTTTTAAAAAATTTTCAGTCCTTGGTCAAGGTAGGATTTAGCCTTAATAATGGCAACAAATGCTGATAAAACCCTCTTCAGGCGCAGAAAATCTCCAAATCGACAAAAGCTTGCCATAGAGGCCTTAAAATAATCTTCAAAAAAGTTGATGAAGCCGCCGAAAGGCCTTCATCTTTTCGCTATGCTCCAGGCGGGCCTTGGCGAGAAGCTCTTCGAGGTAAGCAATACTTTCGTCGTAAACCTTGCGATTCACAGGGTAAGGATGACCATCCTTCCCGCCATGGGCGAAGGAATACTTGGCAGGATCTTTGCGACTCACCGAAACGTCGTAAACAAGCTCCGAAAGAAGGGCGAGAGCTCGCAGGTTTTTGGGACCGAGCCCCCTCACCCCGAGAAGAGCCTCAAAATCTTTGGGAGGGCTTTCATAAGTCTTGAGGAGAACCTTCTCCAGACCACGGGGTTTTAGATCGGCCTCGGTGAGGGAATGTCTCCGGGGAAGGACAAGGTGTTTTGCCCTCTCTATTTCTTTCATGATCCGGGAAGGGCCTTCTTTGGTCAGGCTGACAATGGCTTCCTGAGCCCTGAGACTCTCCCGGGCCACGAGATTGAGAACGGTTTCCTCCTTCCTCTGGCTGGCGATGCCACTGTGGGGCTCCTGGGTCATCTTACGGATCCGCTCTCCCAGCCAGTGGTAGCGCCGGGCGTAAGAGGTCTTCTCGTTGAGCCCCTGCTGCACCACGGCCCAGGCGCCCTTTCTCGTGAAGAAAAAGCAATGGTGGTAGAGCTGGTAGCCGTCCTGCAAAGCGGTGTTGTCAATCTTGGCGGCGAGTCTGCTCTTTTGGACCAGAGCCGAAAACTCTTGGGGGAGCCCCCCTTTTTCAAGCCAGGAAAGGATCTCTTCCGGAGTGCGCCGGGAAGCCCGGGCCTTGCCACCACATACAAAGAGCCCCAAATCCCGGGCGACAGGAGCCAGAGCCTCCTTGACAGCTCCGCACACGGTGGTCGTGAGCCCGGAGGAGTGCCAGTCAAAGCCGAGCACACAACCGAAGGCCTGGAACCAGTGCGGGTCTGCTATACGGCGCAAGAACTCCTCGACACCGAACTCGAGAGCCATGACCTCGATCAGGGCCCGCGAAAGGCGCACCATCCGGGAGAAGAGCCAGCGGGGAGCATGCCCTCCGTGAAGCGGAAGATCGGCGGTTCCGGTACGGCGCATCATTTCTCCCGGGCGGAAAAGGCTTCTTCCATTTCTTCGAGTATCTTGCCCGCCGCCGCCACCGGGTCAGAGGCTTCCCTGATGGGGCGGCCGATGACGAGATAATCAGCGCCCGCCAAAATGGCCTCGTAAGGGGTGGTTACCCGCACCTGATCCTGAGGATCAGCGGCCCATTCCGGGCGAATCCCCGGCACGATGGTGCGAAGGTGCCGAAAGGCTTCCTTTACGGCCTTCACCTCTTTGCCCGAACACACCACCCCGTGACACCCGGCCCGGTAGGCAAGACCAGCCAGGCGGAGGACCGCCTCCGTCAGGTCGCGTGAAAGTTCCGGAGAATAGCCGATTTCCATCAGATCGGCCCGGGTATGAGAGGTAAGGATGGTGACCCCGAAGACCTTGCACCCCCCTTCGACCGCCTCCACGGTCTTGCGCACCGCCTGGCGACCTGCCAGCATGTGCACCGTAAGGATATCGACCCCCTGGAGACTGGCCTTGCGGGCCGCTTTCTGCATCGTGGCCGGAATATCGTGGAGCTTGAGATCCAAAAAGATATCGGCTTCGGCCTCCTCTCTTATCATGTCCAGCACCGGCGGACCTTCCGCCACAAAGAGTTCGAGACCTACCTTGAAAACCCCCACCACGTCTTTGAGCTTCCGCACCCAGCGACGGGCCTCTTTCAAGCTCGAAACATCGAGGGGAAAGATGAGCCGTTGTTTCGCCTCCACAGGGCCTCCCATTTGGGGTTAGAATTTTGCATGCATTGTGCCAACGAAAGCGGAAGGGGGCAAATCTTTTCTTACCCGGGAGAACTTCCCCGGGAAGCGGATGTCGTCCTGGTGGGAACCATTCACCGGGTCGAAGCTTTCAAGGATTTACTCGAAAAACTCTTAAAGGAGATCGCACCCCGGCTCATCACCGTTGAGATAAGCCCCTTTTCCGTGGCCTACCGGAAGAAACGAGAGCCTTTGTGGTCAAAAAAGTTGCAGGATCTTGGCGGAAAGGTGCCGGAAAAAGTCCTGGGCTCTCTTTGGGCCGCCCTCAGGATGCCCTATGAATTTCGCATTCCCAAAGAGCTTGACCTCTGCCCCGTGGTGCCCGTGGACCTATGCGCTCCCGCCCGGAGATATCTCTCAGCCCTCGAAGACCTCCTGGAAGACCCTCCAGAGGAGACCTTCTCTCCAGCAAAAGAACTCGCTTATTTACGCCTCTTTCTCGAAGGGCTCTACTTTCCCCCAAGAAGCCCCGAAGATATCAGGCGCGAGAGATTCATGGCGAGAAAGATCAAAAGACTCGCCTCCTTACGAAAGCCCCTGGTGCACATCGGCGGTTGGCGGCATTTGCCAGGCTTGTCATCTTTCCTTCCGGAGGCGACAGCTATCTGCCTCACCCCTGATTTGAGTTTCCTTCCAAAAGAGTCGAATGACTTTTAAAGTGGTGGAAAAACCTGCCCTTTTCAGCTTGTCCGGAGTAAAATTTGTTATGGGACGGATGTCAGGCCGTTGCCGAGATTGCTCTGGTGGCTTTGCCGTCAACCAATATAACTAAAAAGGAGGAAGCCTTGGGCGCGCCAAAATCCTTCAAACCCGTTTTCCTGGCCTGCTTCGTTATTTCCTTCCTTTGTGGGGTAAAAGCAGGGCTTTGCCTTACCGCGGAAGAAATCGCCTGGAAAGTTTACAACCGTCCGATCGGGAAAGATTCCGAAGCCCAGACCCTCATGATTCTCATAGACGCCAAAGGGAGAGAAAAAGTACGGGAAATGAAGATCTTCAATCGGGAAGATGAGAAGGCCCGTTATATGCTCGTTCGCTTCCTTTCCCCCAAAGACATCGCGGGGACGGCTTTTCTGGCGATATCCTATCATAAGGGCGGAGACGAACAATTTCTCTACCTTCCTGCCCTCAAACGTACCCGGCGCATCGCGGGTTCTTTCCGCTTCCACCGTTTCGTGAACTCTGATTTCTTCTACGAAGATTTAACGAGACGCTATCCTCCCAAGTACCATCACGAACTCCTGGGAGAAGAAGAGATCCAGAACACACCCTGCTGGGTGATCAAATCCTGGCCCAAAAACAAAAAGGACTCCATTTACGGTTACTGGATCGAGTGGATCATCAAGGACGGTTTCTTCCACGCCAGAATCGACTATTACGACCGCAAGGGAAAACTCTGGAAGAGGCTTTCGAGCCGTCGGTGGGAAAAGATACAGGGCTACTGGACGATTCTCGATTCCGAAATGGAAGACCTGAAGAAAAAACACAAGACAGTTCTCAAAGTGCAAAAAATTATATATGATCAGGGTCTTGATCCGAGACTCTTCACCCGGAGGAGTTTGGAGCGCTGGTAAAATACGTCATAGCCCTGATCGTAGCCTTAATCCTTAGCCCCCCGGTGGGGGCAAGGGTGGATCTCTCCGGCACCTTCCTCAGCCGGGGCACCTTAGATCTCACCCACGACCGCCCCCTTGAGGATCAAACCTCCGACCGGGAATACCTCAAAGTCGAAGCTCGTTTTGACCTTTCCGAGCGTCTAGAAGGGAAGCTGGGGCTCAGGCTTGATCGGCTGGCTTTTTACGGGAACCACAACGGTCGGGAAGAGACACGTCTGGAGTTCTGGGAATCTTACCTTCGTTTTCTCGGGAAAAACACGGAAGTAACCTTAGGGAACCAGATCATCAGGTGGGGCAAGGCCGACGAGATCACGGTGCTCGACAATTTAACCTGGCAAGATCTGCGGGAGCTATTCACCTGGCGGCTTGAGGAGCGAGAACGTCCCTGGCCGTGGCTCAGAGTGCAGCATTTCTTCCAAAACTTTACCCTGGAAGGGGTCTTCACCCTCTGGCCCATGTGGCCCAAGCGCGACGACTTCGACTCTGACTGGGCGGTCTTCGATCATCTCAGGCTGGCCCTGAAAAGGGCCCCTTTACCCTTTCCCCTGGAGATCGACCTCGACAAGCAAAAGCTCTCCCCGTCGCTCAGGAATAGCGAATTCGGTCTGCGCCTCCAGGGTGTCTTCCGGGAAGTCGATTGGGAGATCTCCTTTCTCCACGCCCATAACCGCTCCTTCTACTATTACGTTCGCCGTTTTCCTCTACGGGGGCTGGATATCGAGCACCCCGCCGAGCCGATAAAGGACCTCCGGGCAGCCTTCCCCAACCTGCGCATCCTGGGTAACACCGCCCGCATCGATCGTCCCCAGGACAACATCCTGGGTTTTGCCTTCGAAACCACCTGGCGAGGTCTGGGGCTTCGCGGTGAGTTTGCCTACCATACAGGGCGGGTCTTCATGAAGAAAGACCTGGAGAGCGTTCAGAAACCCTATTGGCGCTATGTTCTGGGCCTTGATTACCGTTTCGAAAACGGGCTCTATCTCAATTTGCAGTTTCTCCAACAGCACATTCTAGGCTGGTCGGAAAAAATCCTTTTCGACCCAGAATACGACTCTTACATCTTTTTAAGACTTTCCAAGGGCTTTCTCCGGGATTTCCTGGAGCTCCGCCTGGATGGTACCTATGGCATCACCACCCGGATCTACTATCTGAATCCCGAGATAGCCTACAAGTTCCGTGATAACTGGGAACTTTTTGGAGGGTTTCACCTCATCGACGGCCCAAAGGGGACTTTCTTTGACGTCTACGACAACAACGACCAGGTTTACCTGGGGCTCAAGATAAGCTTTTAATTTTAGGGATTTGTGCCGATCAAGTTATTACCATGTCTTTTTACGAAAAATTTGTCCTTCGTCACAAAGGTCTCTGGCTCCTAATCATAGTGGTCTTCGTCCTTCTCTCGGCGTGGCAGGCCATGAGGCTTCCCATCGTTACTTCCACAGACGCCATCATCCCTCGCGACGAAGAATATCGCTTTTACGAAAGATTCCGGGAAGAATTTGGGGCTGACGACGCGGTAGCCGTAGCCTTGAAGGCTGAAGACGTCTTTACCCCGGCGGTCCTTTCCTACATTAAACGCCTCACCGAAAACTTTGAAGAAATCGAAGAGGTCGAAGACGTCCTCTCTCTCACCAACGTGGAAGACGTGCGGGGAGGGAAAGAGATCTTCGTGGTGGAACCCCTGGTGGGAGACGAAATCCCCCGGGATCCTGAGAGACTTTCTTATCTCAAGGACCGGGCGGCCAAAAACCCCCTCATCCTGGGGAACCTTGTTTCCCCGGATTTCAGGAGCACGATGCTCCTGATTCGCACCGCCTACAAGGGAGAAGACCTCGACTTCGAAAGTCGTCTTATCGCCAAGGTCCGAAAGATCCTGGACCAGAACCCACCGCCTCCGGGAGTAGAGATCCATCTCTCCGGTTGGCCGGTGGTGAATGTCAACATGGCAAGTTACATGAACCGTGACCTCATGGTCTTTGTCCCCACCTCGTTTTGCTTTCTCTGTCTCCTGGTGTTGATCTTTTTACGCTCGGTGAGAGCCATGGCGGCGGTGGGGATCATCATCAACCTTTCCCTCCTTGCAGCCATGGCCTGTCTCAAACTGGTAGGCGGGGCCTTAAGCCCCATGACCGCCATTTTGGCACCGCTCACCATGGCTCTGGCCCTGGCAGACGCCATCCATCTCCTCACCAGCTATTTCAAGCATCACCAGCAGGGAAACCCCCGGGCGGTAGCAGCGGCCGTGGCGGAGAGCTGGAGCCCCTGCTTTTTGACGAGTCTCACCACCGCGGTGGGCTTTGCCTCCTTGATGATTTCTCGTATCCCTTCCATTCGAGAATTCGGGGCCGCGGCGGCCTGTGCCATGTTTGTGGAATATTTTTTCACCTTTACTGTCCTGGCCTTTCTCCTCCCCTGGATCGGTAGAGGAAAGCACAGCTCTCGCCTCTCCAAGACCCTTCTCTCCCCCCTGATCCGAACCTATCCCCGGTGGGCTCGAGGAAGCCTTCTCGTATTCCTGCTCTTGACCCTTCTCTCCCTCTGGGGGCTCAAGAAGATCCGGGTGGACAGTGACGTCATCGAGTTTTTCCACCACAAAACCCCCGTCTATCAGGATGCCATCTTCATCGACAAGCACTTAGGAGGAGTCCAGACCATCGAGATCTCTCTCAAGGTAGAGGAGGGAGACTTCATCAACCCCAAACTCTTGGCCAAAGTGGACGCTCTTTCCCGTTTTCTGGAAGGAAGACCTCTTTTCAGCAAGGTGGTCTCCGCAGCAGAGTTTTTCAAGCTCATGAATCGGGCCTTTCATAACGAGGATCCCAGGTTTTACCGCGTGCCGGAGAGCCGCGAACTACTCGCCCAGTATCTTTTACTTTACGGCGGAACAGAGCTTGAACATTTCCTCGACACCTCCCAGACCTGGACCCGCGTCTCCGCCCGAACTCCCGAGCATAGCTCTGAAGCCATCAACCGGGAGATCGCTCTCATAGAAAAGAAACTCGAAGAGATCTTCAAAGACACCCCGGTGAAATACCGTCTCACCGGAAAGACCTATCTGGTGAACCGCACCGTCGAGGATATCGTCAAGAGTCAGACCGAAAGCCTGGCTTTGGCTGCGGTAATCATTTTTGGTCTCATGTTCCTGGTTTTGCGCTCCATCAAAATAGGGCTTCTTTCCATTCCGCCCAACATATTCCCCATCATCGCCAACCTCGGTTTCATGGGCTTTGTCGGCATACCCCTCAACACCGCTACCGCCACCATCTCCGCGGTGGCCATCGGGATCGCCGTAGACGATACCATCCATTTCCTCGTGCAATATCAGCGTGAAAGACGCCGGTTCGAACCCATCACCGCCGTCAAGAGAACCCTTGAGAGCAAGGGCCTGGCAGCCATCACCACCTCTGTGGTGCTCATCGTGGGCTTCCTGGTTCTGGTGGTTTCGAAATTCATTCCCACCGCGCAATTCGGGAAACTTTGCGCGCTGGTGATGGGGCTTGCTCTCGCGGCGGACTTGCTGCTTTTGCCCGCGCTTATCTACCGGGGAAGAAAAATCTTTTAATTCTTGATCACTTCGAGCTTGGCCCTCGCCTGATCTCTCTTTTCAGCCAGACTCGAAAGCCAGGATTTTACATTTTTGGCGATACTTTCGGACGTTAGGCCATATTTCTCACGTAGAAGCTGAGGGGCTCCGTGCTCGAGAAACTTGTCCGGAAGGCCAATACACTTCACCGGTGTCAAGAGTCCTTCGCGAGAAAACAGTTCCAGCACCGCTGCTCCAAAACCTCCGTGCAGGGTGTTTTCTTCCACCGTAACCACAAGGGCCGCCTTCTTGGCGAGCCTCAGGAAGAGCTCTTCGTCGAGGGGTTTCACAAAGCGGGCGTTGACCACCGTGGCTGAAATCCCTTCTTGGGCCAAAATTTCAGCCGCCCTGAGGGAGGGATAGACCATATTGCCGATGGCCAGGAGGAGGATGTCTTCCCCTTCTTTGAGAACCTCGGCCTTGCCAATGGGAATCTCCTGGAGTTCCCAGTCGAGGCTTACCCCCTCCCCGGCTCCGCGGGGATATCGTACCGCAATGGGACCATCGTGCTTCACGGCGGTGTAGAGCATGTGCTGAAGTTCGTTTTCGTCTTTGGGAGCCATGACCACCATGTTTGGAATGACACGGAGGTAGGAAAGATCGAATTGCCCCTGGTGTGTGGGGCCATCTTCCCCCACGATGCCACCGCGGTCGATGGCAAAGACCACGTGAAGGTTCATCAGGGCCACGTCGTGGATGATCTGGTCGTAGGCCCTCTGAAGGAAGGTGGAATAAATGGCGCAAACCGGGATCAGACCTCCGATGGCAAGGCCCGCGGCGAAGGTCACGGCGTGCTGTTCAGCAATCCCCACGTCGAAAAAGCGCTCCGGAAACCTTTCCGCAAAGGCTTTGAGCCCCGTCCCCGTGGGCATGGCGGCGGTAATGGCCACCAGCCGGGGCTCTTCCTCCCCGAGCCGTACCATGAGTTTGGAAAAGACGCTGGTGTAAGAAGGTGGCTTGGGTTTTCCCGGTTTGGGCTTCCCGGTCTTGACGTCGAAGGGCCCCAGGCCGTGAAAACGCTCGGGCTCCCTTTCCGCCGGGGGATAACCCTTGCCCTTTTTGGTGAGAACGTGAACGAGAGTGGGGCCTTCGAGTTCTTTCACGTTTTTGAGGGTCTTGACGAGGGTTTCGAGGTTGTGGCCGGGAATGGGGCCCACATAGCGGAAGCCCAGAGCTTCGAAGAGCATTCCCGGGGTCAGGATGCACTTGAGGGCGTCTTCGCTCTTCTTGATGGCGTGAACGAGATGTTCGCCTCCGGGGAGGTGACTCATGAGAGATTCCAGCTCCCGCTTGAAACGCCTCGCCAGGGGGCCGGTGAGTTTGCGAGAAAGAAAGGAAGAAAGGGCCCCCACGTTGGGAGAGATGGACATTTCGTTGTCGTTCAGGATGACGATGAGATCTTTCTTGAGGTGGCCGGCGTTGTTGAGCCCTTCGAAGGCAAGGCCCGCCGTCATGGAGCCGTCGCCTATCACCACCACCACCTTTCCTTCCTTGCCGAGAAGCTCTTGAGCCGTTACGATCCCGAGCCCCACAGAGATGGAGGTGCTGCTGTGGCCCACGTCCACGATATCGTGAGGGCTTTCGGAACGCTTTGGAAAACCTGCTATACCGCCATACTGGCGCAAAGTGTGGAACTTCTCGCGCCGACCGGTAAGGAGTTTGTGGGCGTAGGCCTGGTGCCCTACGTCCCAGACGATCTTGTCTTTCGGAGAATCGAAGACGTAGTGGAGGGCAATGGTGAGCTCGATGACCCCCAGGTTGGGAGCCAGGTGGCCACCTGTTTCGGCTACGGTTTCAACGATGACCTTTCGAAGCTCTCCCGCAAGTTTTTCGAGCTGAGAAAGTTTTAGCTTCTTGAGATCTTCGGGAGAGTTGATCTTTTCCAAAAGGCTTGCCATTTTTTCACCTGTTTTGGAAATTTCTTAAATCTTACTTCAAAAGAAGGGAGCTAGCGAGATGGACCTCTACAGTATAATCTCCTTTTTGCTCACCATCATAGTGTTCTGTGGGTACTTCAACTATCGCTTCTTGAAGTTGCCGAGCGCCATCGGCCTCACCCTGGTGGCCTTTCTTCTGGCTCTGGGCGCCACGGTTTCGGACCATTTTTTCCCCGCCCTCGGGTTGAGCCGTTACCTCCGGGAACTCCTGACAGAGCTTTCCTTCGAAAGGACACTTCTTCACTGGATGCTTGGTTTTCTCCTCTTCGCCGGCGCTATTCACGTAGAACTCGACGCCCTTCTTGACCGCCTGAAAAGCATCCTCTCGCTGGCCACTCTTGGGGTCCTGGTTTCGGCTGTCATCACCGGAAGCCTTCTCTACTTCTGGCTCTCCGCTTTCGGACACCCCCTTCCCTTCCTCTGGACCCTCATCTTTGGAGTCCTCATCTCCCCTACCGATCCCGTAGCCGTGCTCACGATCTTTAAATCTTCCGGCGTAAAGAAGGAGACCGAAATCATCATCGTTGGAGAATCGCTCCTGAACGACGGGGTGGCGGTGGTACTGTTCATGATTCTTTTCGAGGTGCTCGTAAGCCAAACAGAACTGCACTGGAGCCAGGCCCTCTTCCTTTTTGGTCAAGAGGCCCTGGGAGGAATCCTTCTGGGCCTGATCCTGGGCTTCGTGGCCTTCCTGCTCCTCAAAGACATCGACGATTACGAGCTGGAAGTCCTTATCACCGTTACGCTGGTCATGCTCTGCTACTCTCTTGCCGAGAAGTTTCACCTTTCAGGCCCTCTGGCGGTGGTGGTGGCAGGCCTTCTGATAGGGAATCACGGGCGGCGTCTGGCCATGAGCCCCAAAACTATCGAACACGTGGACACCTTCTGGCGGCTCACGGATAGCTCCCTGAACGCCTTCTTGTTTCTCATGGTGGGTCTGGAGGTCCTCCTCCTTTCCTGGAATCCGACCCTTCTGGCCCTTTCGGCCTTGAGTCTGGTGGTAGCCATTCTTGCGAGGTTCATCAGCGTGGCCATAAGCCTCAAAGTGGTAAACCCCCTCCGAAGAATCACCTTCAAACAGGTCTTTTTCTTCACCTGGTCCGGGCTCAAAGGGGGGATTGCCCTCGCCCTTGCGCTCTCCTTACCGGAGGGACCTTTTAAGGAAACACTCCTGGCCTTTGCCTATTTCAACGTGCTTTTTTCGGTGATCTTCCAGGGGCTAACTTTGGAGAAGGTGGCCCGTAAATTCGGAGCTTAAAACCATTACTATTAGCTGGTTCGTAAGCGTAATGGCCTAAATCTACGGGACCC
>JAADDY010000034.1 GCA_013153725.1 Thermodesulfobacteriota bacterium | reverse complement strand
CAGACTGGGCCTGCAGATTGGTAAGATAGTCGGTATCGTAACGGTGCCAGAAACGGGAATACTTGCTCTTCAAAGAGAAGAGCCGACAATAATCAAAGCTTGCGGTGTAGTCTTGATCTTCCTTTTCGATATAACGACCTTCGATATCGAAAAGCGTGCTCCCGGTGGCAAGGGAGAATTTTCCTCCCAAGTACCAGGATGAATTCATATCCACCTGGCTTTTATATTCGGCGGCGCGATTGGGAGCGTCGTCATAATCATTGATGGAGCCGCCTACGCTGACCTCAAACTCGTAAGGCTTTTCCTCTTCGGCCCAAGCCATACCAGAGAAGGCAAGGCTCAGGACCAAGAGTACAAGCAAGAATCTCTTCATCCCCACACCTCCTAAAGAGTGTTTTTTCAATGGTTTAGACATGACTTCCAAACCTACTACCTCGTAAGCTTCCTTCCCTGGCCAGGAATAGCTTGAGACGGAAAATCGGAACCATGAATGTACTGGTGACACTGGGTGCACTTGGTGAGAAAGCCCTTTTGCCAACCCTCATGAGCCGACTGAATATTGGGAGCAGAGGGATAGCGCCAATCTTTGCCTACAGGATAACCAGCGGGGTTGAAACGGTCTGTGCCATCGTTGCGTACCTGATCATTGATACGGGTGGCGTGGAAATGGACCTCGTGACACTGCATACAGAGGAAAGGCTCGTTCTGTTTCAAGAGGTTGTTGGCGACGGTGCCGTGGGGATCATGGCAAATGGTGCAATCTTCGATGACAGGTTCGTGTTCGAAAACAAAGGGACCCTGGTAGCGGGTGTGGCAGGTCAAGCAGAGGTCGTTCAGGCGCTCTTCGGTGCGAAGCATACCGGCGATGGGATTTCCGGTGCCATGGGGATTGTGGCAATCGGAACAGCTCATGTAGCCTTCCTTCACCGGGTGGCGAGAGATGAAAAACATCTTGGCCTGCACGTCCCGGTGACACTGACTACAGAGCTCAAACTCGTTTCCTTTGGCCAAGAGCTGCGGATTAGAGTTGTGATGCACCTTGTGGCAATCAATACAGGCCACGTCGTTTTCCGCATGCTCGGAGCCAAGCCAGTGCATGGTCTCCCCACCCTGGTGGCAGGTGAGGCACACGGCGTTGGCTTCTTCTCCCTCGAGGCCTTCTTCCCCGAAGCGGAGGATCTTTTCGGTATCACCGCCTTCGTCCACGTGCGCAGAACCAGGGCCGTGACACCCCTCACAACCCACCTGGTAACCGGGAACCTCATAAGAAGCCAACCTCATGTGGACGTTCGTCTTGGCGTCAGCTGCCATGGTGTCATGACACTCGAGACACGCTTCGGAACCCAGGTACTCCGCCTCCGGCGCAACTTTCGGCGGTTTGATCACCTGCGCTCGCTTCTCAGCGAGTTCCTGGGTGCAGCCGACGGCCAACACTAAAAAGAAAGACAACACCAAAAACCGTTTAACCATAGCCACCTCCTTACAGAATTTGGCCGTGCTAGCCCTTTATCAAATTTTCTTTTGCCAAATTTCTGTAAATCTTTAGCAATCCCTTAATTTTCAAGCAAAACGGAATTTTCGAAATAATTGCAATCAACGATAAATTTTCCCTATAAATCTCGTGAAAATTATTAAAATCGCCAATTTGTGAGATTAAATGGAAGGATGAAGTTGCTTCTCAATAAAAGAGAGTCTTTCTCCTACTTTTTTCCTCAAGATCAGAGATTTTTGGCATTCTTCCGAGAAAATGGCGAGAGCGTCGATGCTCTTGTGGAATTCGCCACAAAGAAGAAGGAGATCGTGACCCGCCAGGAAGGCCCTGAGAACGGCTTCTTCAAGGCTTGCCCGCGCAAGGGCCCCTCCCATGAAGAGATCGTCCGTGAGGATAAGGCCCTTAAAGCCCAGATTTTCTCGCAAAAACTTGACGATCTTTGGCGAAAAAGTGGCAGGTTCCTTATCCCAGGCAGGAATCAAGAGGTGGGTGGTCATCACCGCGGGCACACCGATCCTGATGGCCTCCAGGAAAGGGAGCAAATCCTCCTCTTCCACGGTCTCTTTTACTGGAAGACCCTGATGCGGGTCCACCTCTACGCCTCCAAGACCGGGAAAGTGTTTGGCACAACAAAGGAGTCCTTCGTCAAGAAAGGCCCTGATGTAAACCCTGGCCAGACCGGCAACCATTTGAGGATCCCCCCCAAAGGTGCGACCCTTCAGAAAAGATGGCGCTGTCTCTTCCCCCAGATCCAGGACCGGAGCGAGATTGAAATTGAAGCCCCATCTTTTGAGTTCCCGGGCACAGAGGACGGCTTCCCGGGCAACGGCCTCTTCGGGATCCTCCTCTGAAGCGAGAGAAAGTGGAGCTTTGAGACCCGGAAAATGAGGCGGCTTCAGGCGTGAAACAGGCCCCCCTTCCTGGTCTATGGCCCGCAGACCCTTGCCCGCCAGGGTCTCAAGCTCTTCCAGAAGGGCCCGGGTTTCGCCATAGGAACCAAGATTCCGCGAAAAGAAAATGAAATGTCTAAGCCCAAATAGAGAGATGGCTTCTTTTTCCTCGGGAGTGAGAGTCTTCCCATCCAGGGCGATAAGAAAAAGGGGGCCAATATCAAGCATGGAGAAGTTTCTGTATGACGTTATAGAGTTCAGGAATCGTAAAGGGCTTCTTTAAAAAGGCGTCGAAATCTCCAATTTTTTGATCTTCCAAAGGATAACCACTCATGAGGATGGTCTTGAGATCCGGAGAAAAGCTCTTGAGAAAGGGAAGAAGCTCTTTGCCCCCCATACCACCGGGAACGGTGAGATCCAGGATGGCAAGGTCAAACTTGCCCTCTCTGATTTTCTGAAGCACTTCCTGACTGTTTTCCGCTACCTCTACCTCAAAACCTGCCATCTCAAGGGCTTCTTTTAAGGTCTCTCGCACGATCTCTTCGTCGTCAAAGACCAGGACACGGCCTTTGCCTTGAAAATCTCCCGCTGGATTAACTGGGGAGCTTCCGGAAGCTCCTTCTCACTGGCAGGAAGATAAATACGAAAAGTGGTTCCCTTGTCTTCTTCAGACTCGACTTCAATATGGCCACCGTGGCGTTTGATGATGGAATAACAAATGGCCAGCCCCAGCCCGGAACCTTCTTCTTTGGTGGTAAAGTAGGGGTCGAAAATTTTGGACAAGTATTTTTTGGGTATCCCGCACCCCTCATCTCGAAAAGAAAGTTCGACATATTTTCCGGGGGCCAAAGGTCCTCTTTGCTCTTCGAGGACCAGATTTTTGGCCTGCACCCACAGCCTTCCCCCCTCCGGCATGGCCTGCTTGGCGTTGATGACGAGATTGCTAATGACCTGACCAAACTGGGTGGTATCGATCTCCACAAGGAAGAGATCTTCGTCCATCCTGAGCTCCCAATCCACGTGAGATCCCCGCAGACAGAAGGAGATGGTCTCCCGCAGGAGCTCCTCCAGGGGAGCCGCTTTTTTGATGGGAGCGCCTCCTTTGGCAAAGGTAAGGAGCTGTTTGGTGAGCCCCTGGGCCTTGAGGCAGGCCTTTTCCGTCTGTCGCAGGAGTTTCTCTTCCTTCGGAGAAAGACGGGCCTTGAAACGAAGAAGACTCAGGTTCCCCAGGATGGCCATCAGAAAATTGTTGAAATCGTGGGCAATGCCCCCGGCAAGCAAAGCCAGGGATTCGAGCTTGGTGGCCCGCACGAGCTCCTCCTGGGCCTTCTTTTGTTCTGTAATGTCCATCAGGAGATAAAGGGCGTAATTTCCTCCCGAAGGGTAGCGCAAAGGAGTACCTACCATGTGATACCAGCGTCCTTCTGAGGGAATGTAAACCTCTTTCTGGACAGAGCGGCCAGAAAGGACCTCTTGCAGACAGCACCAGGGACAGGGAGAACCCAATCCATAGAGGCTCTTATAACAAGTCTCTCCCTTAAGCTCCCGCGAGGTTCTGGCCTGGCATTTGTGATTGGCAAAGTGGATCTTGAAATCTTCGGAAACCGCGTAAATCAAGCCTTCAAAGGCGTTCAAAATGGCCTGGTACTGGGCAAGGGTCTCCTCAAGTTTTTGGGCAAACTTCTTCTGTTTCGTGATGTCGATGGCCGTACCAATCCCAACGATTTGCCCTTCTTTCTGAAAGGTAGCTGCGGTAACTTCCAGCCACTTTTCCTGCCCTTCCTTGGTAATGATTTTTACTTCGTAATGAGGCGGAGGAGATTCCCCCCGCAGACGGGCAAGCACCCTCTCCCTCACAAGGTCTTTGAAGTCCGGATGTACGATGTCCCACAGATAGAGCTTTTCGAGCTCTTTTCTGCTATAGCCCGTAATCCTTTCAAAAGCGGGGTTTACGTAGAGAAAACGTTCACGGTAAAGGAATATTCCCACGGCAGCAGATTCTGTTAAAGTACGGAATTTAATTTCGCTCTCTTCGAGGGCGTGAGCAAGAAACTCCTCCTTGTTGGTGTTTTCGCGAGGTATCATGATAAATTCCCAAAAGAGTTTAGCCTAGCTTCAAGAAAAATGCCAAAACAAAATAATAAACTTTTTATAATAGGTATCGGACCAGGAGATCTTTCCCTCCTGACGTTGGCCGCCCAAAAAGCCCTGGAAGAAGCGGAGATTATTCTGGGCTACAAAACCTACCTGAACCAGATAGAGCCCTATCTTCAAGGCAAAGAGGTCCGCACCAGCCAGATGACCCAGGAAGTAGAGAGGGCCAAAGAAGCCCTGAGGCTTGCCTCCCGGGGCCGAAAAGTGGCCCTCGTCTCTGGTGGAGACCCCTCCATTTACGGGATGTCGGCCCCGGTATTTGAAGTCCTGGCGGCCAACCGCGATGATTTCTCCTCCGTAGAGATCGAAATCATCCCCGGGGTGACGGCGGCCTGCGCCGCCGCCGCCCGCCTGGGAGCGCCTCTGAGCAGCGATTGTGCCTTCATTTCTCTCTCGGATCGTCTCACCCCCTGGAAAGCCATCAAAAAACGCGTTGCTCTGGCGGCGGAGGGAGACTTTGTCCTCGTTTTTTACAATCCCAAGAGCAAACGACGCCAAGACCAGCTTTACGAAGCCCTAGAAATTGTAAAACGTCATCGGAGCCCCGAAACACCTTTGGCCCTGGTACGGGCAGCCTTCAGACAGGACGAAAGCATCTTGCTGACCACACTCACAGAGGCGGAGAAGGTGGCTTCCCTCGCAGATATGGCAAGCCTGGTAATCGTGGGAAATTCCCAGAGTCAACACGCGGGAGACTTTTTCTTGACACCCCGGGGTTACGGGCAAAAATATGCGCTAAACCATGAAAACCCTTGAAGTGATCACGCGGAATTTGGTCCTTTATCTCTTTATCCTGATCACTGTTCCGCCGTTTGCGATAGTGATCCTGCTCCTTTCCCTTTTCGATCGGCGCGGTCTCTTAACACACGAAATCGGCCGTTTCTGGCTCCGGTGCATCCTTTGGATCACCGGAGTCAAAGTAGAGGTGCGGGGGCTCGAACACCTGAAGAAAGACGAGTCCTACATTTTTGCCGCCAACCATCAGAGTCAGTTCGACATCCCGGTACTTGCGGTAGCCCTCCCCTACCAGATTCGCTGGCTGGCCAAAAAGAGTCTCTTTCGAATCCCCTTTTTCGGCTGGGCCCTCAGGGCCATCGGCTACATCCCGGTAGACCGGGAAAACCCTCGCAAGGGTTACGAAAGTCTTCTTCGGGCCGCCGAAATAGTAAAGGCCGGCTTCTCTGTGGTGATCTTTCCAGAAGGGACAAGGAGCCCCGATGGTTCCCTTCTCCCCTTCAAAACCGGAGGGTTTGTATTGGCTATCAAAAGTGGAAAACCCGTGGTAGCGGTCGCCATCTGCGGCACGAGAAAGGTGATGCCGAAGGGGAAACTTTACGTGCGCCCGGGGCTGGTGAGACTTCGGATCTTCCCCCCCATCCCCACCACGGGGCTGAGCCTCCGCGAAAAGGCCTCCCTTGCCCAACTCGTAAGGCTTCGCATCGAAGAGGGGTTAAAGGCCGGTTGTCGCTAACTCCACCAGCCTCTCCACCAGATCCTCAAAGCTCAGGCCTGCAACCCGGGCTGCCAGAGGAAGGAGACTCGTTTCCGTCATGCCCGGAATGGTGTTGGTCTCGAGCACCAGAAGCCGACCTTCCGGTGTGAGGATGAAATCTGTTCGGCTATAATGCCTGAGCCTCAAGGCCTGATGGGCAAGAAGAGCAGCTTCCTGGGCTTTGCGGGCAACCTCCTCCGGGATCGGGGCCGGACAAAGTTCCCGGGTGAGCCCCGGGGTATATTTGGCCTCGTAATCAAAGAAGAGATGACCCTCGCCTGGGATGATCTCCACCACCGGAAGAGGCTCTTCTCCCAGGACACCGACGGTCAACTCCCTCCCGGAGACATATTCCTCAAGGAGGACCCGTTCTTCAAAACGAAAGGCCTCCTCAAGGGCCAGGGGAAGGTCTTTTTCGCCCTTTACCAGAGAGATTCCCACACTTGAACCCTGCGAAGCAGGCTTTACCACCAGCGGGAAAGAGGGGATTTCAGAAGGCAATTCTCCCCTGCGGAGCAAAACGGCCCGTGGGACATCAAGACCACTTTCCCGGTAGAGGAGCTTGCTCAGAGCCTTATCCATGGCAAGGGCACTTCCCAGAACCCCGGCTCCCTGATATGGAAGACCAAGGGAATCCAGAAAACCCTGGATGGTACCGTCTTCGCCTCCGGGGCCATGAAGAACCAGAAAGGCCAGGTCAAACTCCCCGGCTTGCGCCGCAAGTCTCGGAAGATCCGCCGGAGGGTCAAATACTTCCACCTGATAGCCCCGGGACTCCAGGGCCTTCCTCACCGCCGCGCCCCCTTTCAAGGAGACCTCTCTTTCCGGAGAATTTCCGCCACAAAGAAGGGCCACACGCTTCTTAAAATCCGCCATATCCGACTCCACTAGAATTTGCTAAGAATCATCTCGACTTAAAGACCATTTGATAGCAGGGCAATCCTGCGAAAGTGCATTTCCAAAAAATCTTCACGAAGAATCTTCAAGCTCCAGGATCTTTTCAGGGCCAAAAGGAAGCTTCTTGAAGAGGCGTCTTTCAAGGAGCTTGGTAAGTTCGTAAAGGTGATCCAGGCGGATGAGGGCAGAAACACTGCGCCCGTATCTCTCCTTAAGGTCTTCAAAGCGCTCTTTGAGCGTGACGATCTGGGTGTGTTTGACCCGCTTATCGGCGTAATAGACTATCTCCTCCTCCCGGATGGGGCTTCCCGGAGGGCCAGGCGGGCAAAAGATGTGCCTGGCCACCACCCGGGCCACTTCCGGATACCCAAGCTTTTCAAGGAGCCTTGCCGCGGAAAGGGCGTGATTCTCCCCGGTCTTAAGGGAGAGATGTTTGGTGACGTCGTGCAGAAGGGCTCCTGCCTCCACCAGGGAAAGATCCAGGGGCTCACCCACCTGACAGAGGGCCTCCGCCAAAAAGGTGGCCACCAAGGCCACTTTTTCACAATGTCGGATGATATGGGGAGGGACCTGGTTCTCTCGCATTATCTCGTAACAGCGAGAACGATCCGGTACCCGTGAATAACGCTGCTTACAGGGCATGATTCCATCATAACCGAGGGGAATCAATTTAGCATGTCCCCTAACTCCCCATCTTATCGTTGAGACGAAAAAAGGCGAAATTAGACAAAAAGAATAGAATTTTCAAGGAAGCCAAATTAACAACCACTGTTGAAATAGAAATTTGTGAGGCACAAAAGCCTTTTAATACGGCACAAATAGTAAATCTCTGGAAGCATGGCAGATCTTCCATTTCCGGGAAAATTGTCTTAAATGCCTTTTTTATCAGGGAAAAAGAAGGGGGCTCTATCTCCGGGCCTATTTTTCTCTAACCACCTCTAACAGATTTTGACCCCGCACATCCTCTTGGTTACTCTTGCAGCGTTCCAAAGGAGGGCGGCCCCATGGAAAGGTTGTGGGAAAAAATATTGGAAATCATCCGTAAAAAATTGCCCGAAGCAAGTTTTCGGGTCTGGATAAAACCTCTCAAGTTTTTGGGGCTCAAGGGAAAAGAGCTCCTCGTGGCCTGCCCCAACCAGTTCAGTCTGGAGTGGATCCAGGAAAATTATTTTCATCTCTTTCAAAATGCGGTCCAAGAACAGGGACTTTCTCTCAAGGTGAAACTTCTGGTAGTAGAAGACGATCCCCCGCAGATCCGCCAGATGGAGCTCCCTTACGATCCCACCCGTCTGGTAGGCAGAAAGCTCTCCCAGCGGTTTACCTTCGACGAATTCGTCGTGGGAGATTGCAATCGTCTGGCCTACGCCACCTGCTGGGCGCTGGCCAACCAGGCCCCGGAACACCGGATCGTCTACCTCTGTGCCGGGACAGGGCTTGGCAAGAGTCACTTGAGTCAGGCGGTTGGAAACCACCTCCTGCAGCACAGCAGAAAGGGGCGTATCTGCTATCTCACCGCCCAGGATTTTACCTCTCACGTGGTGAGAGCCCTCAAAAACGAACGCCTGGAAGATTTCAAAGAAAAACTGCGCCGGGGATGTGAGATCCTCATGCTGGAAGAAATCCACTTCTTGGCGGGAAAGGAATTCACCCAAAAAGAGCTTTCCCTCACCCTGGACTATCTTTACGATTCCGGAAAGATCGTCGTCTTCACCGCCAACAAACCCCCTCAGGAGCTCTCAAAGCTTGACGAAGGTCTTCGCAGCAGACTTCAGGCGGGGGCCATCATCCGGATCAACCCCCCTGATTATCAGACCAGGCTCAACATCCTGCGTCGTAAAGCCCAAAAACAGGGGGTCGTTCTCTCCGAAGAGGTGCTCGATTACCTGGCCCGCCACTTGAGAGGAGACATCCGGCAGATCGAAAGCGCGGTAATAGGGCTCGTGGCCCGCTCAAGCCTCCTGCGAGAGCCCATCACCCTGGCACTTGCCAAGGAGCTCGTCCAGGAAATCGCCCCCAAAAATCCCCAGGTCACCAAAGACTTCATCGTGGATCTCGTTTGCCGGCATTTCAAGGTCACACGAGAGGAGCTTGCTTCTCGTTCCCGTCTGCGGCGCATCACCTTCCCGCGCCAGGTGGCCATGTACCTCTGTCGACGCTTCACCGAAGAAAGTCTTGAGGCCATCGGCCGCCTCTTCAACCGGGATCACGCCACCGTGGTCTACGCCTTGAACAGCGTGAACAAAAAGATAAGCCATCCCGGGCCCATCAAATATCAGGTAGAATATCTTTGCCGTGAAATCGAAGATTACCTCCAGGAAAATACCCTCTCCGGCCAGAAAGAAGCTCAGGAAGCTCCTTGGCCCGAGGTTTCTGGAAAGAAAGGATGATCTCCTCACTTACGCCTTCGACGCCTCCGGGCTCCTCTATCTGCCGGAGGCCGTGGCCATCCCTGAAAATACCCAAGAAATAGCGGAAATCCTGGCTCTCGCCACCGAGGAGAACTTTCCCGTGGTCCCGCGTGGGGCTGGAACCGCCACCACCGGGGCCCCTCTGGCGCACGAAGGAGGGCTTGTCCTCTCTCTCCTGCGCCTGAACCGCATCCTGGAGATAAACACCGAAGATCTGGTGGCCGTGGTGGAACCCGGGGTCTTCAACGGAGCCTTCAAAAAAGAGGTGGAGGCAAGGGGGCTCTTCTATCCGCCGGACCCTGCAAGTTACGAATTTTCCACCCTGGGGGGAAACATCGCAACCTGTGCCGGGGGGCCGAAGGGCCTCAAATACGGGGTCACCAAAGATTACGTCCTGGGGCTTGAGGTGGTCCTTGCCGGAGGGGAAGTCATCTTCTGCGGACGGCGCACCATGAAGGGGGTCGTGGGTTACGATCTGGTGCACCTCTTTACCGGCTCTGAAGGGACCCTCGGTATCATCACGAAGATCATCTTGAAGCTTCTTCCCCGCCCCAAGGCCTCCGCCACGCTTGCGGCCTATTTTCGTTCCGTAGAGGAAGCGGCAGAGGGATTTCTCGAACTCATCAATGAGGGGCTTCTACCCGCGGCGGCAGAGCTCCTGGATGAGGTAACTCTCGCCGCGGTAAGCGGCCTCCTGGAGCAGGAATTGCCTCCCGAAGCCCGGGCCCTGGTGCTTTTTGAATTTGATGGCGGCCCCGGGCAGGTAAAAGAAGATCTCTCCCTGGCCGAAGGGGCCCTCTCAAAACTCGCCCTCAAGGTGGAATCCGCCCGGGAAGGCGCGGCAAAGGAACGCCTCTGGCAGGCTCGGCGGCAGATCTCCCCGGCGCTCAAAAAGCTCTACCCCGCCAAAGTAGCCGACGACGTGGTCCTGCCACGAAGACTCGTCCCCCGCTTTTTGAGGGAAGCCAAGGAACTTGCCGAAGCGCGAAAGATTACCGTGGCCTGTTTTGGCCATCTGGGGGACGGGAACATCCATGTAAACCTCCTTTTCGACCCCAAAGAAACGGCCCGGGAGGAAGTAGAAAGCCTGCGCCGAGAAATACTCGAAAAGGTGCTTTCCGCTTCCGGAACGATATCCGGAGAGCACGGGATCGGCCTCACCAAAAAGGGCTATCTGCCGCAAGAGCTCGCACCCCCTCTTCTTGAGCTCCAGAAAGCGCTAAAAAAGGTCTTTGACCCGCAGGGGATCCTGAACCCCGGCAAGATCTTCCCTTGACAAAAAAACCACAGTATCTTGCGAGCGAATGCAGAGAGCGAAGCAATCCTTGTCTCGAGCGAAGCGAAGGGATCTGGGATCGCCACAGCGACTGCGCCGCCTCGCGATGACGTTTTTGTCAAGTAAAAAGTGCACCTAAGAACAGTTAAACTTCCATAACAATAATAAGGAGGAGCCATGGCGGAAAAAAAGGTCCTTTTCAAGAGCGAAGAGCCCCGAAGCCTTGAGGACGTGGCCCGTTTCCTGCGGGAGCTTGCAGATCGTCTCTCCCAGGGCAAGGTCGTCTTGCGCCGGGGAGGCGAGGAGATCACCCTCAACATTCCTCCCAACGTGGTGCTCGAACTCAAGGCCGAGGAAAAGGTAAAACCCAGCAAAACGAAATACTCCCTCGAAATCGAGATCGAATGGGGCGAAGGAGAGGGAACCGGCCCGGTGAGCCTAGGTTAATTCCAGGCTCAAGAAATCTCTGGCTATCATGATCTCGCCTGAAAAATACCGCCTGCAGGGGGTAATGAGGTCGGCCTCCTCGCAGGGGGGGTAAAGGTGGGTGAGGAGAAGCTTTTTGACCCGGGCCTCGCCGGCGATCTGCCCGGCAAGGGACGGTGTCAGGTGCCCGGGCACCTTGTGCCCCTCGGGAAAGGAGCACTCGATGACCAGGAGGTCGGCCTCGCGCGCCAGGCGGATCAAACTCGGACTGTAGTCGGTATCTCCAGAGTAGACCAGGCTCTTGCCCTCGAAATCGAACCGATAGGCGAGGCTTTCGGGATTGTGGGCCACCGGAGCGGTGCGAATTTCTATCGGCGGGCGTAAGAAGGCGCTCTCACAGGAGGTGGAAAGCTCCTCGGTTTGCAACAGCCCTTCGGGAGGCTCCACCCAGTGCCCAAAGGCCTCCTTGAGACCGGCGTAGAACCGGGAAAATCCCTCCCCCGCATACAGGCTCACCGGCTTTTGACGCTTATACCCCAAGGCGTAACGGGTGGCAAAGAAGAAGGGGATGAGATCCGTGACATGGTCCGGATGAAAGTGGGAGAGAAAGATGGCGTCGACGTCCTCAAGACTCAGGCCAAGCTTCAGGAGACGGGGAATGGTAGCGGGCCCCAGGTCCAGGAGAAACTTCTCCCCGGACACTTCCAGGAGATAGGCTGGTGAGCCCCGTTCAAGACGCGGCCAGCCGGTACCAGACCCGAGAACCGTAAACTTCATGACTCTCCCTCCAGAAAAGTGCGCAGATGGTTGGCAAGCTCGGCATAGGCGGCGCTTTTCTCGATCTGGGGCAACACCGCCTCTGCCACGGAATACTCTCCTCGCAGCTGGATGTAGAGCAGAGCCAGGTAAGCCAGGGCCTCGAGATTCTGGGGATCCTTCTGGCTCACCTCCTTGAAGAGCCTCAAAGACTCTTCGAGCTCGCCGGTTTCATAAAGGGCTTTTGCCAGCAGAAAGGCCCTCCGCCCGGAAGAATCCTCCTTGCCCGTCAAGATCTCTTTCACCTCGGGCCACCGTGCTTTTTTGGCCAGTCTTTCAGCCAGGGCCTCGGCGAAAGGACCCTCCCCGGGAGAGAGCCGGTGGGCCTTTTCAAAGAGAGAAAGGGCTTCCTCCTCTCGCCCCTGCTGCTCCAGAAAGAGAGCCAAGTTGTAGGAAAGCATCGGATCCTCGGGAGCAAGACTTAAGGCCTTGCGGAGATGGGCCTCGGCCTTTTCAAAGTCCTCAAGCTCAAGATAGATATAGGCCAGGCTATTTAAGAGTTCGATGGGTTGTAAGGTCCCTTCCTTGGCCTCTTCGTAAGCCGAAAGAGCGGCAAAGAGATCCCCCAGATCCAGAAAGACATCTCCCAGGACGTGAAGGCTAAAGGGAACAAACCTCACCACCGCCTCCCCGCCCAGACGTTTGGCGTGTTCGAAGGCGGCCCAGATGGAACGTAAAGGGGTCTTTGTCTCTGAAGGAGGAAGGATCCCGCCTCGTAAGGACAGGGAAGAAAAGAGGGCTTCCAGTTCTTCCGGTGGAAGCGGGGTCGCCAGGAGCAAAGAGCGTTCCCCGAGCTCCACAAAGAAACGGGCCTTTTCCTTGAGGCAGTTGAGCGAAGGGGGTTCACCCTCCACCCACGCCAGGGTGTGGGTTCCAGCCAGGGAAGAAAGTTTGGCGAGCGGCTTCCATTTTTCTTCTACCAGGCCGAGTTCTGCGAAATAGCGGGCCGCCTTTCCGGTAAACCAGAGAAAACCAAAGGCCTCCAGAAAATCCATAAAACGGGGCAAAAAAGGTAGCTCCTCAGGCGAGTGAAGCTCTATGGCGGCGGCGTGGAAGCTCAAGCCCTGCTGCCAGAGCCCCTTCAAGACCTCCCGCGGCCGAAAATACCCTTCCGGTAGGAAAAAAAGGCCTCTTCCCAGGGCGTAGAGGCCTTCTGAGGCGGGCGTGGAAGCACTCTTGAGAAGGAGACCTTTGAGAGGACCGTTTTCGAGCTTGCGGCGCAAAAGATCTTTGCCAGGAAGACCGTAGAGGGTCTTTTCCCGCACCAGTCTTCCGAAGATTTCGTTGAGAAGGGCCAGGACCGTGGGCCCCCATTTCTGCCATTCTTCCCGGGGAAGATCCTCCGCAAAAGAAAAAACCGCGATCCTTTCCCCTCCCCAGAGGAGGCCGTGGCCTTCGGCCTCTTCTTTAATCTGAAAACGGAGCGGAAGGAGGGGGGTGGCAGCCTCCTCAAGAAGAGGCAGAAGGTGGTTTATCGTCCAGCGGCTCAGCTTTGGCATAAGCCTTCCCGGGCAAAGATCTGGGCCAAAGTCTCGACGATGAGGTTTTCCTCCCCCGGCAAGATGGTCCGCAGATCAAAAAGTAGGGCCTCGTCTTCGATCCGGGCGATGATGGGAGGCTCTGCCGCGCGCAAGGCGGCCTCAAGACGCGCCGGAGAAAACTTCGGGCTTCGCAGAGCCACGGCGTAAGACCTGGGGCTTGCAAGTGGCAGGGCCCCTCCCCCCACGCGGGAGATGGTTTCCACCACCTGAATTTCGGTCTCCGGGGGCAGAACCTTGCGAAGCTTGTTCTTCAAACGCCTGGCGCGCCTTTTGAGGGTTTCTGGAGGGGTGGTGATCATGCGAAGGGTGGGGATCTTTTCCACCGCTTCTTTTTCGTCCCGGTAAAGCCTGAGGGTGGCCTCAAGGGCGGCCAGCGTCATCTTGTCTATCCGCACGGCGCGGTTGAGGGGATTTTTGCGGATGGCCGCGATGAAATCCTTACGCCCCAGGATGATGCCGGCCTGGGGCCCGCCAAGGAGCTTGTCTCCGGAGAAGGTGACCACGTCCACTCCGGTGGCCAGGACCTCCTGTACGGTGGGCTCCTTGAGGAGGCCGTATTTTGAAAAATCCACGAAACAGCCGCTTCCGAGGTCCTCGATCACCGGAAGACCGTAGCGCCTCCCGAGATCTACGAGCTCCTTCCCGGAAACTTCTTTGGTAAAGCCCACGATGGCGTAATTGCTCTTGTGGACTTTCATGAGGAGGGCCGTGTTTTCGTTGATGGCCGCTTCGTAATCTCGCAGATGGGTCCGGTTGGTGGCCCCCACTTCGCGGAGGATGGCTCCGGAACGGGCCATGACATCCGGGATACGAAAAGACCCCCCGATTTCCACCAGCTCCCCCCGCGAAACGATGACCTCTTTGCCGGCGGCAAGCGTGTTCAGCGTGATGAGGACCGCCGCGGCGTTGTTGTTGACCACCAGAGCGGCCTCGGCCCCCGTGAGCTCAAGGAGGATCTCCTCGACGTGGACGTAGCGGCTCCCGCGCTTGCCAGTCTGAAGGTCGAACTCGAGATTGGAATAATGGGCCGAGATCTCCACCACCGCTTCCAGGGCCTCTTGCGGGAGGATGGAACGACCCAAATTGGTGTGCACCACCACGCCGGTGGCGTTCACCACCCGTCTCAGGTGAGGCCTCTCCAGGCGCTCCAGGACGGTTTCCGCCACTTTCAAAGTCTCTTCCGGAGAAAGACTCCGGCGTGATCCTTTGAGGATCTCTTCTCTCACGATCTCGGTGGCCTTGCGGGCGGCTTGCGTGAGGAGTTTTTCGGAAAAACGGGGCCTTTTGCGGCGCAAAGTCTCCAATAGCTCGTGAACCGCCGGGATCTTCCTCAAAAGGGCTTCTTTCTCTTTCATGGCTTCCCCAGGGGAAAACGTACTGTTTGGCAGTAATTAGCACAAACTTTGGCAGATCAAAAGGGGACCAAAAAAGAAAGGGGAGCCTGAGCTCCCCTTTCTTCAGATGCTTCTAGACCCCGAGGCTACTTCGCCTGGGCGTGGGTGGCCCGCATCTGGCGGGCAAGTTCCTTGATCTCGCCAAGGTCTTTCACCATCATCGCCCAGCCGTACCAGTAGGCATAATCGGGGTTGATGTGGAAGAAGGACTGGTAAGCACGCATACGGTGCTTCATATACATCTGGAAGAGGACCTGCTCGATGTACTCGAGCTTATCCCAACCAGCACCGTAATCCGTCCTCATGAAGTAGAGAAAATCAGGATAGGGGTAGGTCTGGTTGCCGCGCTTCTTGAGAATACCGTCTTTGTAAAGATCCGCCACGATGTTGATACCTTCAGCAAGGAGCATGTCGATCTTCTTGTAGTACTGATCGGCCTGCTGGAACTGGAAGTCCACATAGTCTTTGGAGTGGCAACGGTAACAGACCTTCTTGATCCGGTTGCGTTCCCGGTCGAACTCCTCTTTGGTGAGCCTGGCAAGCTGGGCCTTTTTCACAATTTCAAGGCGAGCGGTGGGCTTGCCGGTGATGGGATCAAGCACGCCCAGAGCCTTGAGGATGGTCACCTGAGCGGCGGCCCACTCTTTGTCTTCGGGAAGCGGAAGTCTTACACCCAGGAAGCCCCAGGCGGTGCGGTTCTCGTGGTTACCGTCGGGCATGTGGCAGTCCTGACACTTGGGAGCAGCGGCACTTTCGGGAAGGTTGCCGGCAAGCTTGGCAAAATAGCGGGTACCGTGCTTGGAGCTGGACCACATCTCCCACTGCGGGTGGTCGTAACCCATGTGGCACTGCTGACAGGCATGCGGATCAAGGGCTTCCTTCTTGGAGAAGGCGTGGCGGGTATGACATTCGTCACAGGAGTTGTTCTGATAACGATAACCCCGGGCATGGAGCTCTTTCTTTTGCTCTTCGCTCTTGATACCCATGTTGTGACAACCACCACAGCCCTTTCCACCTTCCATGAGTTCATCAGGCTCGAGGTGGGTCACGGGAAGGGCGTTCATCGCCGTCCAACCCAGGTTGTGTTTGCCGCGGACAAACTGATTGAACTGCTCTTCGTGACACTGGGCACAAACGTGCTCGTCAGGAAGGACAGCCTTGGCTGCATCCTCGGCGCTCTGGTGATCGCTACCATGACAGACGGAACAGGTTACGTCGTTTTCCGCGTGTTTACTGACGCTCCAGTCCTGCACCTGACCAGGACTGATCTTTTTGTGACACGTAATACAGTTCTCCTCTGCAGAGGCCACCATCGCCGTCAAGACAAACAGCAAAAAGGAACAAAAACCTAATAACCACCTTGTTTTACCCATAAAATCCCCCCTTCTTAGAGTTTTGATACACAAATTGTTTCTTATAAGAATACTTAAGTCAAAGAAGCCTTGTTGGCAAGAATTTTCTCTTTTTTGATATTTAGTCTGCCGAAATTCGCAAATTTTTCGCGTCAAAGCGCCAGTTCCCGATAGTGTTTGCCGATTTTCAGGGTCACCTTCAAAAGGCATTTGCCCCGGCCGGGACTTTGGAATAGTATGAAACAAAAGTGTCGAAGGGAGGACCTATGGGCGAAGCCATTACCGAACTGCGGGGAACGGACCGCATTATCGTCCCGATAAAACTCGAGCCCCATACCAAGATCCGGTTCCAGTGCGGGCCGGGTATCCCCTGTTTCAAGCTCTGTTGCTCGGAGCTCTATCTCCCCCTCACTCCTTACGACATCTTGCGCCTGAGGGATCGTCTCAAACTCACCACGGATCAATTTCTGGTCCTCTATACGGAGCCTTTCATCCTGCCCAAATCCAAGCTTCCGGTGGCCCGGCTCAAGATGCGGGATGACGAAAACAAGACCTGCCCCTTTGTTTCGGAAAAAGGCTGCCAGGTCTACGAAGATCGTCCTTTGGCTTGTCGCTACTATCCTCTGGGGTTGGGCATTTTTCGAAACCGGGACGAAGGGCGAAACGAAGACTTCTACTATCTGGTCAAGGAAGGATTCTGCCAGGGGCTCGATACCGGCCCGGAGATCACCGTGGAAGAATATCGTCGCTCCCAGGGGATCCCCGAGTTTGAAGAACCGGTGCTCGAATGGGCGGAAATCATCATGAAAAAGGAATCTCTGGGCCCCATCGAAGTGCCACAGAAAAGTCTCGAACTTTTCTTCATGGTGAGCACCAACCCGGAACGCTTTCGGCGCTTCATCTTCGAAAGCCGTTTCCTGGAGATCTACGAGGTTGACAAAGAAACCCTCGAAAAGATCAAAGAAGACGATCTGGCCCTCCTCCAGTTCGGCTTCAAATGGCTCAAGACCGTCCTTTACGCCGAAAAAGGTGTTCCCATCAAGAAAGAAATACCCCAGGAAAAGAAGATCAAACCTTTTTAAGGAGAGCGCCATGCTGGAAAGAGACCTCTCTTTCGAGGACTGGTTTGAAGAAATGGCCGTTTTGGCCCGGGAAAACCCCGAACTCTTTGAAAAGAAGCGTCAGGAGCTCATCTCAGAAACCATTTCTCAGGCCTCTCCGGAAAACCGCGAACGCCTCAAGCGCTTCCAGTGGCGGATAGACCGCGAAATAGAACGAGCCAAGACCCCTCTGGGCTCCTGTATCCGTCTCTACGACATGTTGATGGCAATGGTCTACGGGGAAGGAGGCTTCTTAGAAGCGGTAGAAACCCTGCGGGATCTTTTGACTCAGGTACAGGAAGGGAAAAACCCGGACCAGAGCTCCCCAAAGAGTCTCAGGGCAAACACCTGCCAGGCCCAGGTGATACCCTTTCCCAAAAAGACCTCTTAATCCGCCTTTCGGCGCAAAAAAGCCGGCACCTCGAGCTCTTCTTCCGAAGGCACGCGGTCAAGGACCCGCTGGCGTCGCTTCCTGAACGAAGCCACTCTCTTGGGAGGTTCAACGCTTTCTCTCTGCTCCGGACGGAACCTCTCCGCCACCTTGAGCTCGGCCACAGCTTCTCTCTCCGGGGGCTCGATGATGGTCTCCGGGGTTATCTCCTCATGAGGAGCACCGATGCCGGTGGCCACCACGGTTACACGCAACTCTTCTCCGGCTTCGTCGTCAAAGACCACCCCCCAGAAGATCTTGGCCTCCTCGTGGGCTTCCTTGGAAACCAGCTCGGAAATGTACTCCGTCTCTTCCATCGTGAGGGTTTCAGCCGAAGCGGTAATGTTTAAAAGGACGCCTCTGGCACCGGCAATGGAAACGTCGTCAAGAAGGGGGCTTGAAATGGCCATCTGGGCCGCCTCTTCGGCCCGGTTTTCTCCGGAAGCGACCCCCGTGCCCATGAGCGCCATCCCCATCTCACTCATCACCGCCCGCACGTCGGCAAAGTCGAGATTCACGTAGCCCGGAAAGAGGATGAGATCGGAGATGCCCCTTACCGCGTAGTAGAGCACGTCGTCTGCCTGGCGGAACATGTCGAGCAACTTGGCCTTGGGAGAGGCCAAAGCCCGCAAGCGATCGTTGGGAATGGTGATGATGGTGTCCACCTCGCGGCGCAGCTCTTCAAGACCCTTTTGCGCCACCTTCGACCGGGGCTTGCCCTCAAAGCTAAAAGGTTTCGTTACCACGGCCACGGTGAGGGCCCCGAGTTCTTTGCTGATACGAGCCACGATAGGAGCGGCCCCGGTTCCGGTGCCTCCCCCAAGCCCCGCGGTGATAAAGACCATGTCCGAGCCAGCCAGGGCCTCTCGAATTTCATCTTCAGCCTCAAGGGCCGCCTCTTTGCCAACCTCCGGGTTTCCTCCTGCACCCAGGCCTTTGGTAAGCTCTTTGCCGAGCTGAATCTTCACCGGGGCAGGGGAAAGATCGAGCACGCGGTAATCGGTATTGGCAACGATGAATTCTACCCCCTTGAGGCCCTTGCTAATCATATTTTTGACGGCGTTTCCCCCCGCACCGCCGATTCCGATCACCTTTATTTTGGCCTGATGTTCCGTCTCAACGAACTCAAAGCTCATAGCCCCCTCCCAAAGAGCTCAAAGATTTTTTTCAAAGGATTCTTGGGTATACCCTTGGGGCGTTCCATCCCCAAATTGCGACCGAAGAGGACCAAACCGATCACCGTGGAAAGTCGCGGATGATACATCTCTTCAGGGAGCCCGGGCAGCTTGCGCGGAAAACCGATCCGCGTGGGAAGCTCAAAGATCTGATCCGCCATCTCGAGAAGCCCCGGAAGCAAGGCCGAGCCTCCGGTGATCACGGCTCCGGATCCCAGCCGGGGCTTGAGCCCGGAGCGCTCAAGCTCGGTATTGATGATCTCCAAGAGTTCTTCCACCCGCGGCTCCAAAATTTCAGCCAGCACCTGGCGTGAAAGTTTTCTCGCCGGACGGTTCCCGAGCCCCGGTACCTCGATGTACTCTTCTCGTGGTACCATAGGGGCCAAACAGCAGCCGTAGTGAATCTTTAACTTTTCCGCGGCAGACATCGTGGTACGCAGACCTACCGTGAGGTCGCTCGTAAGGATTTGCCCTCCCACCCCTACGGCCCCGGTGTGACGAAGGGTTCCCTCAAGGAAGATGGCCACATCTGTGGTGCCACCCCCGAAGTCTATGAGGGCTACGCCCAGCTGTTTCTCTTCTTCGGTGAGGACCGCTTCGGCCGAGGCCAGGGGCTGAAGTACCACGGCGTCCACCTCCAGCCCGGCTTTCTCCACACACTTCACCAAATTGTGCACCGCAGAGGCCCCGGCGGTGATGATGTGCACCCTGGCCTCCAGACGCACGCCGCTCATGCCGACGGGCTGCTCGATCCCGCCCTGGTCATCCACGATGTATTCTTGCGGAATGGCGTGGAGGATGAGGCGGTCGTTGGGAAGATTTATGGCTCTTGCGGCTTCGATCACCTTGTCTACGTCTTCTGGCGTAACCTCCCCTCCTTTGAGGGCGATCACCCCGTGACTTTGCTGGCTCTTGATATGGGTGCCAGCAATCCCTACCACCACGTTGGTGATCTCTTCTCCGCAGGCTTCTTCGGCCTGGCGTACCGCCTCCAAAATGGAGTTTACGGTGCTCTCTATATTGACCACCACTCCCCGCCTCAAACCGGTAGAAGGCGCCATCCCCAGGGCCAGAGCCCGCAGTTCGCCCTCCACCTCTTCGGCGGCCAGGCAACAAACCTTGGTGGTTCCGACGTCAAGCCCCACGATCATAAACTTACCCTTTGCCCGCCTTGAAGATTAACGCCGCTTTGTCCTGGGGATAATCCAGACGCACCGCTTTCACCCGGCGATATTGTTTGGTTTCGTAAAGGTAAACTAGAATGCGATCGAGCTTCTTGTAGGCCCAGAGGTATTCGTTAAAGTTCGTCCCCCAGAACCTCACCCTCAGGGCATCACGCGTCAGAAGCTCGAAACCATCGGGCAAAAATTTGAGCTGAGAAATATTGGCATAAGGGGGCACCAGCCCTTCCCGCTTCTGCAGGTGAACCAAAAGCTCGAGCACAGGGAGGCGTGAGGGGGAGAGCTTGCGAGCTCTAATCTCTTCTTCCGTAACACCTTCAAGGGCCGGGAGATCCTTCATGAGAGAAACCTTGGCCCGGGCAAAGAGCCTTCCCTCTGCATTCACCAGCCAAACTCCCTTCTTGGTGGCCACCATAGCCACGGGAATTTCCTCCACCACCTTGATGTAGATGCTCCGCGGGAGCTTGCGCGCCACAAAGGCTTTTTCAATCCAGGGATGAAGTTCCAGACGTTTTTTGAGTTCGGAAAGGTTGACCTTGAAAATATTCTGCCCCAGAACGAGACCAGAAAGTTTGATCACCTCTTCCTTGGTGACAACGCCCTTGGTTTTGATAAGGTCTATCTCTATTCGTGCCAGTCTGAAATGGGCACTCTGCCGGAGAAAAAGGACCCCCGCCACCAGAAAAATCAGAACCCCGCAAATACCAAAAATTTTCAAAAGCCGCCTAGCCTTCGCCCACAATGCGCACTTCCTCCTCAAGAGTGATGCCAAATTCTCGAAAGACTCTTTCTCTGGCCAACTCCATCAACGTCAAAATGTCCTGCGCACAGGCCCCACCCTTATTGACTATAAAGTTGGCATGCTTCGAAGAAAATTCCGCTCCGCCGCAATGTACTCCTTTCAATCCCGCCGCCTCTATCAAGAACCCGGCCGGAGCCGGAGAGGGGTTTTTAAAAACAGACCCGGCCGAGGGATAGGAGAGGGGCTGTTTCTCTTTCCGGGAACCGAAAAACCTGGCCATCTGGGCCTTTATTTCCTCGCGGGGAGAGGGATGCAACCTGAAAGTGGCTGAAACAACCAGGCTCCCCCTGGGTAGAGAAAGCCCGCGGTAAAAAAAGGTAAGATCATCCCGCCGGTAGTACTCGAGCTCTCCCTGATGGTACACCAGCACACCTTCCAGCACATCTTTTATCTCTCGCCCAAAGGCCCCGGCGTTCATCACCACCGCCCCTCCCACCGTTGCCGGGACACCTACCAAAAATTCGAGGCCAGAAAGCCCTCTCTCCGAGCAAAAGGAAAGCAAGCGTGAGATACTGACCCCGGCTTCTGCCACGAGAAGCTCCCCTTCAAGGGCAACACTGTTCAAGCCCGCCAGGGAAAGAACTGCCCCCCGGAAACCTCCGTCCCGTACCAGGAGATTGCTCCCACCCCCCAGAGGGAGGTAGGCAATGTCTTCTCCTTCAAGGAAGTCTAAGACCTCGAGAAGCGATTGCTGACTCTCCGGACAGAGGAAATAATCTGCCGGCCCCCCAACCTTGAAGGTGGTGTATCGTGCCAGGGGGACCTTCTCTTCGAAGGCTATCCCCTTTTTGGAGAGAAACCTTTCGAGCTTCATGCCACCTCTTCCTGGGATTGTCCCATTTCTTCCAGGAGTTCCTCTCCCAAGCGGTAGATATCGCCCGCCCCCATGGTAACCACCACGTCTCCCGGGCGCAAAAGATCTAACAATCGGGCCAGGAGAAGCCCCCTTTCAGCGGCAAAGTACGTACTCTTTTCAGGACGTCTCGCTTTAAGGGCCTGATAAAGGGCTTCTCCCGTGATTCCCGGAATGGGTTTCTCTGAAGCCGGGTAGATCTCGGTCAGCAAAAGGAGATCTGCCTCCCCGAAAACCCCCAAAAATTCGTCAAAAAGAGCCTTTGTGCGAGTGTAACGATGGGGTTGAAAGATCACCACCAGACGTTTATCCGGGAAGGCCTTCCTGAAGGCGGCCAAAGTGGCCTTGATCTCCGTGGGATGGTGAGCGTAATCGTCAAAAACGAGGATCTCCCCTGCCCTCCCCTTCTCCTCGAAACGCCTTCGCACCCCGGAAAAGGAAGAAAGGCCCTTTCTTATTTCGTCGAAAGAGAGGCCCAGTTTGCGGGCCACGGCGATCGCTGCCAGAGCGTTTTGCACGTTGTGCCGCCCGGGAAGCTTAAGGAGAACCTCCCCCAGGAATTTTCCCTTCTCATAGACCACAAAGAGGGAAAAGCGCCCCGCGTCCCTCACCTCGGCGGTATAAGTGGCATCTTTTTCTTCAAGGGCATAGGTGATGACTTCCAGGTCTTTGGCTGGAAATTTCTCAAGAAGGGCAGAAACCCCCGGGTCGTCCTTGCACGCCACCAGAAGCCCCCCGGGCTTGATCTTCCGCACAAAGGAGAGGAAGGCCTCCTCGATCTCTTCGTAGGTGGAGTAGAAATCGAGATGTTCCGCGTCGATGTTGGTTATCACCGCCATTTCAGGGGCCAGGTGCAAGAAGGAGCCGTCACTTTCATCGGCTTCTGCCACCAGAAAATCTCTCTTCCCGAGCCAGGCATTCTCCCCCTTGAAACCGTTCACCTTCCCCCCTACGGCCACGGTGGGGTTCAAACCTGCGCGCGAAAGAATGGTGGCCAGAACAGAAGAAGTGGTGGTCTTGCCGTGAGCTCCAGCCACCACGATGTTGGTGTGGTGAAGCTTCATGATCTCAAGGAGCATCTCCGCGCGGGGAATAATACGCAAGCCCAACTGCCGCGCCCGCCGGAGCTCGGGATTCTCCGGTTTGATGGCGGAAGAATAGACTACCACCTCCGCCCCCTCGACGTTTTCGGGCCGGTGTCCGTAAAAGATACGAGCCCCTTCTTTTGCCAGAGTCCGCGTAGTTTCTGAAGATTTCAGGTCTGAGCCCGAAACCTCAAAGCCCATTTTGAGAAGCAGACGAGCCAGCCCGCTCATCCCGATGCCGCCTATCCCGATAAAGTGAAATCTGCGATGTTCAAGCATTGCCAACCAAAGCCTCCGTTTCCGCCAGAATGGTCTCCAAAGCGTTTTGGGGAAGGACGTTTTGCAAGTTTTGCGCCATTTTCTCGCGCCGGAGAGGATCTTTTGCCAGTTCGAAAAGGAGCTTTCCAAACTCTTCCGGTCGTATTTCTTCCTCGCGAAACATCAGCGCTCCTCCGGCCTGCACCAGAACTTTGGCGTTTGCCGCCTGGTGATCCTTGATGGCGTAAGGATAAGGAATCAAGATCGAAGGTTTTCGAAGGGCACAGATCTCCGCCACACTGGCAGCCCCTGCCCGAGACACTACCAGATCAGCCTGAGAATAGGCCCAGCCCATCTCTTTGATAAAGGGATGAACCTCGGCCTGAAGCCCCAGCCGCTCGTAAGCCATTTTAACCCTCGAAAAATCCTTCTCTCCGGTCTGATGAATGAAAAAAAGACCCTGCAACTCTCTGAGTTCCGGAGCAAGTTTCATAAAAAGTTCGTTTATGAACCGGGCCCCCTGACTGCCCCCGATTACCAGGAGCCCAAAACCTCCGTGTACCCGACGATACTCTTTGAAGATTTCTTTCCTTAGAGGCATACCAGAAACTGTCACTTTTGAAGAGGAAAAAAAACGGGCCGAGGAAGGAAAAGTGACGAAGACCCGGTCTACCAGCCGCCCCAGAACCAGATTGGCACGGCCCGGAATGGCATTTTGCTCGTGAAGAGCGGTCTTGAGACCCAAAATCTTGGCTGCCATCAAGGTGGGGAAAGAGGCATACCCCCCAACTCCAAAAACCACCTGAGGTGAAAAGTCCCGAAGGATCTGAAGGGCTTTGAGGGTGGCAGAGGAAAGCTTCATTCCGGCCCGTATCTTCTGATACCAGCGCCGGCCCGAAATGCCCTCTGCCCTGAGAAATCTTACGGAATAGGCTGTCTCGGAAAGGGCCATCTTTTCTATCTTGCGTCCGCTGCCCAGCAAAAGGATCTCTCCTCCTCGTCGCTTTACTTCTTCAGCCAAAGCCAGGGCCGGAAAAAGATGCCCACCAGTCCCCCCGCCTGCAATCACCATCCTCATCAGTGATAAGTAATGATACTGGTACGATTGTCCTCCCCCAAAAACTGGGGGGCATAACCCAGGACCAATTCGCGAAAGACGTCCCCTCTTTCCTGATAATTCTCGAACTGATCAAAACTTGCGGCAGCCGGGGAAAGGAGCACCGTGTCTCCGGAAGAAGCCTCCGAGATAGCTACGGCGACAGCTTCTTCCAGGTTTTCGACAATTTTGGTCTCCACCACCCCTCGCAGGTCTTCGGCCATTACGTAACGAGACTCTCCCATCAGGATCAGGAGGCGAACCTTCTTCCGCAAGAGTGGAATCAGAGGGCGGTAAGTGGCACCCTTGTGCTTTCCTCCGAGAATCAAGATGATGGGGCCCACCAGACCTTCGAGAGCCTTTTTGGTGGCGTCGACGTTGGTGGCCTTGGAGTCGTTCACGAAATAGACCCCTCCAAAACACCCTATGAATTCCAGCCGGTGAGGAAAACCCACGAAAGCCCGGATGGCCTCCCTGATCCCCCCGGGGGTAGCTCCCACAAGCCTTGCCGCCAGAGCTGCCACCGCAAAGTTCAGGCGGTTGTGTTCCCCCAGGGGCTTGAAACCGGCAAAAGAGTAGAACTCTTCCCCTTCGGGAAAGAGGAGATGGAACCCCCCAGCCGCGAGTTTCGCCCCCATCCCGGGGGAATTACCGAAGAAGTACATCCTGCTTTTGGGAGGTGGCAACGGCACGGACAATTCTTCAGGCAAAATTACGTGTTCTTGTGGCCCCTGGTTTTCGTAGATTCTGGCCTTCGCGAGGGCGTACTCGCTAAAATCATGATACCGTTCGAGATGATCTGGGGTGATGTTCAGGATGACGGCCACCTCGGGACGGAACTGGGAAATTGTTTCCAGCTGAAAGCTTGAAACTTCGAGAACCACATAGTCTGCCTTCTCCCCTGCCAGGAGAAACTCGCTCAGGGGTGTGCCGAAATTTCCTCCCACAAAGGCCCGCTTGCCAGAGAGGCGCAAAATATCAGTCACCATGGCCGTTGTGGTGGTTTTACCGTTGGTGCCGGTGATTGCGACGATCTTTATCCCTGGAGAAAGGAAACGATAAGCGAGCTCGAGCTCTCCAAGCACCGGCACCCCGGCCGCTAAAGCAGGAGCATAGGTTTCCTTGGGGACACCGGGGCTTACCACCACCAAATCGGCCCGGGCCATAGTCTCCGGGTTGTGCCCTCCGGTTTCGAAGTACACTCCCTGCTCCTCAAAGTTCCGCAGGAGAGAGCTCGGAAGCTGATCACGGTCTCGAGATTCGGAGACGACGACCCTGGCCCCGAGAACCAGGAGCAGGCGGGTGGCAGCCTGCCCGGAGCGCCCAAAACCCAAAACGACGGCTTTCTTTCCCTTCAATTTTCCTTCCAGCATGGCTTCATCTAAGCTTCAGGGTACTTATGGCCAACAGGCCCAAAAAGGCTGAAATGATCCAAAATCTCACGATTATTTTGGGCTCCGGCCAGCCCTTCTTCTCGAAGTGGTGATGTAGGGGCGCCATCAGGAAGACACGCTTCCCTCCGGTGAGACGGAAATAAACCACTTGAAGCATGACCGAAAGGGCTTCCGCGACAAAAATCCCCCCGGCCAGGACGAGCAAAAGCTCTTGCTTTGAAAGGACAGCCAAAGCCCCCAAAGAAGCCCCTAAAGAAAGAGATCCCACATCCCCCATGAAAATCTCTGCCGGGTAAGCATTATACCAGAGGAAACCAAGCCCTGCTCCCAGAAGCGCCCCACAGAAGACACAGAGCTCCCCTGAACCGGGCACGTAGGGAATGTGAAGATAAGAAGCGAGTTTGGCATGCCCCGCCAGATACACAAAGAGCATGTAGACGCCGGCCACCACGATAAAAGGACCAATGGCGAGGCCATCGAGACCGTCGGTCAGGTTGACGGCGTTTGAAGCCCCCACGATGACCAGAACCGTAAAGGGAAAGTACAGGAGCCCCAGATCCGGACGAAATTCCTTGAAAAATGGTACGGAAAGCCTGGTATCGAAGGTGCCAAACTTCAAAGCCAGCGCCAGAAAGACTATGGCAGCAAGGGCCTGCAGAAGAAGCTTCTGGCGCCCGGTAAGACCGAGGGGCCGTTTCCTGGTAACCTTATACCAATCGTCCAGAAGACCGATGATCCCGAAGACCAAAAAGATACCGATGGTGAGCCAGAGATAAAGATTGGTAAGGTTTCCCCAGAGCAGGACGGCAACGAGCACCGAAAAAATGATGACCACCCCTCCCATGGTAGGGGTGCCGGCTTTGTGCTGGTGATCGGGTCCTATCTCGCGAATGACCTGACCAAATTGTCGACGTTTGATATAGCGGATAAAGGGGGGCATCAAAAAATAAACCAGGAGTCCGGCCGTTACGATGGCGTAGATAGTCCGAAAGGTGATATAGCGGAAAACGTTGAAGAAAACGTGCCATTCGTGCAAAGGATAGAGAAGATGGTAAAACATCAGCCCCCAACCGACTCCATAAGTTTGTCCACCAGCTCGTCAAGCCCCACCGCCCGGGAAGCCTTCACATAGACCAAATCCCCCTCTCTCAACTCTCTCTTCAGGGCCTCAAAAAGGTCTTCTTTATCTTCAAAATAGCGAATTTTTTCGGTAGAAGCTTCGACCATGCCTCGGGCTTCCTCTCCTGTTACGAATACCAAATCAAATACCGAAGCCAATTCTTCTCCCGCTTTACGGTGCCAAAAATCCGTCTCATCACCAAGTTCTTTCATCGGCCCCAACACCGCCACCAGGCGCTTAAATTTGTCTCTGAGAGCCGAGACCACTTCGGTGCCTGCCTTCAAGGAGGCAGGATTGGCATTGTAAGTGTCATCTAACACCCAGAAACCCGGGCCTTCCTTGAGCTCGCATCTCCTGGGAAGTGTCTTGAGAGAGGGAACTCTCTCTAGCAGGGCTTCCCATTCCGGTACCAGAAAGGAGGCCGCTGAGATAGCCGCCAGAAAGTCCCAGACGAAGTGGCGTCCCAAAAGAGGAAGCGTCAATTCATGGGTCTTTCCCTGCGTTTCCAGAAGAAAGTGCGTCCCCTCCGGAGAAAGTGTGATCTCCCGGGCGCGAAAATCCGCCCCTTCCTCAAAGCCAAAGGATTTTCGGGGGCGGGAAGAGGCGTTTTCCTCCACCCAGACCCTGATCTCTTCCCGATCGAAAGGGTAGACAAGTGCCCCTTTGGATGAAGAAAAAATGGCCAGCTTTTCGGCGAAGTAGTCCTCAAAAGAAGAGAACCCTTCCAGATGGGCGGGGTTTACTCCCAGCAGAACGGCCACGTCGGGGTCTACCAGTTCGGTGAGAGTGGGGATCTCCCCCGGCTGGTTGGTAGCAAGTTCGAGAACGAGGAACTTCGTCTCCGGAGGGGCATTCAGGATGCTCAAAGGGACTCCGATGAGATTGTTCCAGTTGCCCGGATTTTTGTACACTCCTTGGCCCTCAAGGAGGGTGGCCAAAAATTCTTTGGTGGTGGTCTTGCCGGAGGAGCCGGTTATGCCAACGACCGTGGCGTCGAGTCTGCGCCGCCAGTAGCTTGCAAGGTCACGCAGGGCTTTGTAGGTGTTGGGGACCTTAACGATGGAAATAGCTCGGTGAAGTTCGAAGATGTTGACGTTTGCTGGCCAATACTCCACCAGAGCCCCCTTGGCCCCTTTTTCTATGGCTTCCAGGACGAATTCGTGCCCGTCGAACCGGGGCCCCCTGAGAGCCACAAAGAGCTCGCCGGGTTTGATATGCCGGCTGTCGTGCGAAACCCCACAAAAGGCTATCTTCATATCGCCATTGAGGAGAATTCCACCCGTCGCACAAACGACTTCTTCGGTAGTGATCATGCCGCCTCCTGCGCCAAAATCTCTCGTATGAGGGCCCGATCCGAAAACGGATAGCGTTTACCAGCAATTTCTTGGTAGGTCTCGTGCCCCTTGCCGGCGACGAGCAATATATCACCATCCTTCAAAAGAGAAAGCGCCGTTTCGATGGCTTCTCGGCGATCCTCCACGATAATCGGGGTGTTTTTCATCCCTGAAACAATATCCGAAATGATCTTCCGGGGATCTTCCCCCCGGGGATTGTCAGAAGTCAAAATTACGAGATCGGCGATCCTCTCTGCCGCTTCACCCATAAGAGGGCGCTTGCCAGAGTCCCTCTCGCCTCCACAGCCAAAAACGACCAGAAGTCTCTTCGCCAAAGGCCTTAGACTCTGGAGCGCTCTTTCCAGGGCTGCCGGTGTATGGGCATAATCAACAAAGACCAGGGCCCCTTCTTTTTGCGCTATCAGTTCAAGCCTTCCAGGAGGGGCCTTTATCGTCTTCAAAGCCTCCACCACTTCTTCAAAAGGATACCCCAGGGCAAGACCGCAGGAGCAGGCCAAGAGGAGATTCTCCAGTTGAAAATCTCCGTAAAGGGTGGTCGCCAGTTCGTATTCCTGGGAGCCGAACACGAGGCGGAAGGAAAACCCCTGCCGCGATCTTTTGCTAACTATCCCCCTCAAATCCTCCCCTACCTTAATCACGGGTGACAAAAGATCGGCGAGAAGTCTCCTCCCCCACGTGTCGGCTACGTTGATCACGGCCTTACCCTGGGGTGAAAGATGCCTTTTGAAAAGGAGTTTTTTGGCTTCAAAGTAATTTTCCATGTTCCCGTGATAGTCTAGGTGATCACGGGAAAAGTTTGTAAAAACACCAATTTCAAAGGAAAGCCCTGCGAGGCGTCCCTGAGAGAGGGCGTGGGAAGAAGCCTCCATGGCCACGTAAGTTGCGCCAGCTGCTTGCATCCGGGCCAGGACTTCACGTAGTTTAAAAGGCCCTGGAGTGGTGTGGAGGGCGGGTTCGCCCTCTTCCCCCCAGAAATACCCCACCGTCCCTATGACCCCAGTCTTCTCACCAAGGTGTTCGAGAAGGTCTCTCACGAAAAACGTCACCGACGTCTTGCCATTGGTCCCGGTAACGCCGATGAGCTTTAATTTTTTCTCTGGAAAGTCGTAAAAACGACCCGCCAAAAGGGGCAGATGTTCTTTGAGGCGGGGAAGGACACAAAGCCCTATTCCTTCCGGGAGCGAAATCTTCCGGTCGGTAATGACGGCAGAGGTCCCTCTTGCCAAGGCGTCTTCGAGAAACTCGAGGCCGTGGCGCCGCAAGCCGGCGGTAGCCACAAAGGCAAAACCGGGGCGCACCAGACGTGAATCATCGGTAAGACCCCTTATTTCCGCTTCCGCGTGATTGAGAACCAGAGGATTCAAATCTGCCGTCAATTCTCGCAGTGTCATCTATCGCAACACCAAACGACATTCGGAAATTTTGGTTAATGGGGTACCGGGGGGCGGCCATTGTTTGACAGTTACCCCAAAGCCTGAGAAATGTACTTCGATCCCCAGGGGATTAAGCTTCTCAAGGGCCGCCTTGAGCGTAAGCCCCCGCACATCGGGCATCTTTTGAAGTCCGGAGGTCTTCTGGGAAACAAGTTGCTCCTGTGGTCTCCGGTGAGAGATCCCCCGGGAGGCAAAACGCTTCACGGAAGTAGGAATAAAACGGGTATAGTAGCAGGGCAGCCCCCACACTTTTACACCTTTCACCAACAGCCCGAAGGCCAAACGGGGATTTTTGCGGGGCCAGAGACCTACGAGCACAAAACGCCCCTCCTTGCG
>JAADDY010000013.1 GCA_013153725.1 Thermodesulfobacteriota bacterium | reverse complement strand
TAAGAAGTGCCTGAAGGCTTTAAGTCCTCACCTTGAACAGATAAAAAAGCCCTGTAGCAAACATGGCCAGTAGTGCCCCGGGCTGGATGAGAAGTGGAGAAACATAACCAGCGTCTCCCAGATTCTTGGCCAGCAAGAAGATACCCAGCCCTCCCGCTATTCCCAAAACCCCAAGGGTAAGACCTTTCCCCAGAGCCTGCTTACCTTTCTGAAGCAGAAGGCTGGGTAAAGACCAAAGGATAAGGGCTACGGCCAGGAAGGGGTAAAAGAGCCGGTAGGCGATCTCGCTTTCGGCCTGGAGGGCCGGAAGCCCGGCCTTCAAGAGGAAATTTCTCTGCTCCCAGAGATCTTTCAAGGATTGTAAACGAGGGGTCCTTTTTACCACCAGCACCGTCTCCGGAGAAAACTCCAGGGCCAAAGTCTTTGTGGAAAACCACCTCGGTTTGCGGTCTCCCCTCTCCTTCATCACCCCCTCTCGAAAAATCCACTCCCTGCCGGAAAAGAACGCTTCCTTGGCCCAGATGATCTGGAGGGGCAATCCTTTGGAATCGAGCCTCACATAGACCACGTCTTTCAGGCGTCTCACGTCGTTTGATATCACTTGTCCCACGAAGAAGGAATTTACCCCCCGGAAGTAGAGCTTTCCGCGGAGAACGAGACCTTTGGGTTCCTTGTGGCGGACTTTGGTTTCCCAAAAAAAGCGGGCCTCGTAAGCGGCGCGGGGAAGCACTTTCTCAAGAGCCCCCACAAAAATGAGGGAAAGGAAGAGAGAGGCCCAGAGATAGGGCCAGATGAGTCTCGCCGGAGAAAATCCCAGGGTCCGAAAGGCCAGGAGTTCCCCTCCACGGGCCAAAAAGGCAAAGGAGAGGAGAGCTGCGAGGCTCAGGCCGATGGGCCAGAGATCGAGAAAAATCTCCGGGAGCCGCATCAAAATGTAGTAAAGGAGATAGGAAAGGGGCAATTTGGCCTTGGTAATGTTGTCGAGCTTGTCGAAAAATTCCACCAGAGCGTAAATCCCCGCGAGAAGGGGCAAGACCAAGAGAGCGGTCAACAGGAAAGATTTGAGGAGATAGCGCGCGTAAAGCTTCATTTGCCCCGCCCGATCTTTCCCTTCTGAAAGGCCCAGACAAGAACGAGAGAGAGCCCGCCCAGAATGATGTTAGGCAAAAAGAGAGCAAGCGAAGGAGGCAGGATCCCGGCCTGGGCCAGAGAGGAACCGGCAGATTGTAAAAAGTAGTAGACCAGATAGACAAAGACCGCCACGAAGAAGGCCGCCCCTTTTCCGGAGGCCTTCACCATGGCCCCCAGGGGAGCCCCGATAAGCGGCAGGAAAAAGGCCGCCCAGGGAAAAGCCAGCCGCTGATAGTACTCGGTGAGATAATAGAGACGCTTCTTATGGCCAGGAGGATATCTGGCGGCCATGGCCTTTAGTTCCGCAAGGCTCATCTCCCCCCGGCTGCGACGACGGCTCCTCTCAAGCTTGGCCACGTCCAGACGATAGACGTACTCTTCGAACTCCATCTCCTGAATCTTCTGAAGATCCCGACTTGCCAGATGGAGGCTCCCTTCGAAGAGACGAAACTCTATGTAACCAGACCTGGTGAGGAGTTCTCCCCGCCGCGCGAAAATGAGCCCCCTTTCTCGCGGGGAGGTTTCGTCTATCATGAACACCACGGCAAAGCGCCGCCCCTCGCCCCAGGCCTTCTCCACGAAGATGGAAAGCCCCGGGATGAGAGACATGAACTTCTTCGGCGGAATGCCCTTTTCGATTTTCCTTTCGGTAATCTCGAAGAGAAAACTGCGGAAGGCCTTTTTGCTCCACGGAAGATATTTTAAGGTTACAAAGGAGGTCATCAGAAGAGAGACAAGGCCCAGAAGGATCACCGGTTTCAGGAGTTTCACGAAAGGGATCCCCAGGCTTTCAAAGGCCAGGAGCTCCTGATCCTGTGAAAGACACAAAAAGAGAAAAATCGAAGCCAGTAAGGCCGCCAGAGGCAGAATGAAGGTCAGAAACAGGGGAGCCAGATAGAGAACCAGGCGCAGATAGTCGTAGTAGCCCAGATTCTCAGAAGAGAGTTCTACCAGCAGGGCCACCAGGCGGGTAAGCAAGAGGAGGCCTGTTAAACTCAGGAGGACCAGAATAAAATTTTTCCAGAGCTCAAGGCTCAAGTAGCGAAAAAGGAGCATCGTTGCACGGAAATTTACCAAACTCTGCCAACGAAACCAGCTTCTCACCAGCCCGGGCTCGTTTCTTTCTTCTGTTGAGCCTCGGTGTCATCCTTTACCTCACCCTTTACCCCTTCGATTTTGGCCCGAAGGTAAACCCCTTCGATCTTTCTCTGCCCTTCGGCCCCAAACACCATTCCCTGCCGGACATGCTCAGCAACTTCTGTTTTTTTATCCCCTTTGGGGTCTTTTTCTTCTGGAGTTTTCCTGTCAAGGGGCGCCTTTTCTGGGGATGTTTGGCCGGAGCCCTTGTCAGCCTGGGGGTAGAGATCCTTCAACAGTACCTGCCCGGAAGGAGTCCCTCTCTTACGGATTTGCTCTTCAACACCGCGGGAACTTTTACGGGCCTGGTGGCAGCCCCTCAAATCCGGAAAGTTTTGCGCTTGAGGGCCCAAACCCTGGACCTGCTGGCCTTGGCCCTGGCCTTCTATCTCCTCTACGAGCCCTTCCTCTTCACCTTTGATTGGGGAGAAATCAAAGAAAACCTCAAACATTTCTCGCCGGGGCTTGACCTGAGAAATGTCTTTCTGCCCTCGGTCTTGCTGGGCTTTGCCCTGAGACGATACCCCTTTATTTTCGTGCTCTTTTTGTTTGGAATCCTCGAGTTTGGCAGACTTTTCCTGGTCTCGACTCCCCCAATTCTCGGATCCACTTTGGCCAGATTCTTCTTTACGCTTCTTTGCTACGCCGTCTTTCAAAAGAGATCCTATCTCTTGCGCCCCCTTTTTGCCGGAGCTTACCTTCTGGAAGCTCTCTATCCCTACCATTTCTCCTGGCCCTCTCACCTTCCCTGGGAAAATCTCATCCCGTTCCAGGCAGGCTTCTCAAGCAACCCTCTTGACACCGCCTTCAACCTCCTGCGAAGCGTCTTCCTTTTCTTCTTCTGGGGAGCGTGTGGGGGCTCCCTGAAAGGGGCCCTTTTGCTCGCAGGGGCAAGCGAAATCCTGCAACTCTTCGTCCCGGGACGCTACTTCGACCTCACCACCCTCATCCTGGCCGCCCTGGGCGTCCTTGCGGCACAAAAATTGACCTGGCGGGGGAAAGATGCGCTTTGAAGAGGCCCTTTCGTGGCTTTCACAATTCGAATTTCACGGTATTCGCCCCGGGCTTACGAGAATTTACAAACTTTTAAAAAAGCTCGGGCATCCTGAGAGGAAGTTCCTGGCAATCCACATCGCAGGCACCAATGGAAAGGGCTCCACCGCCGCCTTCCTGGAAAACATCCTGAGGACCCACGGACTCAAGACCGGGCTCTACACCTCGCCCCACCTGGTCTCCATTTGTGAGCGCTTCGTGATCGCCGGGCACCCCATCTCTCGGGAGAAGTTCGCCTCTTACTGCGCACGCATCAAAGAGGCCCTGGGAGACTCCGCCGCCACCTATTTCGAGCTCACCACCGCGCTCGCCTTTTTGCTCTTTGCCGAAGAGGGGGTGGACGTGGCCGTGGTAGAATGTGGCCTGGGAGGACGCCTCGATGCCACCAATCTCCTGCGCCCTGCACTTACCATCATCACCGGCATCGGCCTCGACCACCAGGCTTACCTTGGACACACCCTGGGGCAGATCGCCTGGGAAAAAGCCGGCATCCTCAAAAGGGGCTGCCCCCTGGTCCTGGGGAAGACCCCTCCGGAGGCCCGCGAGGTCATTCTCAAGCGGGCGAAAAGCCTTGAGGCCCCGGTCTTCGAGTTCGGGCGCCACTTTGAAATTTGCCCTGCCGAAGAAGGGCTTACTTACCGCGGAGAACTTTGCCTTTCGGGCTTAGAACCCGGGCTTAAAGGTCGTTTCCAGTGGCACAACCTGGCCCTCGCCCTCAAGGGAGCAGAAATCCTGGCCCGACAAGGTGTGTTCTCTCTCGAGGAAAGTGCCGTGAAGGAGGCCGTGGCCTCCACCTTCTGGCCGGGGCGTTTTGAGATCCTCAAGACAGAGCCACCTCTCATCCTCGACGGAGCCCACAATCTCGAAGGGATCGAGACCCTTCTCTCCTGCATGGAGGAGGAAGGGCTCCGGCCCTTCAACCTCGTCTTTGCCGCCTCTGACGAAGGGGGTACCAAGCCCTATCGCAAAATGCTCGAAAAACTGCTCCCCTTTGCCCAGACGGTCTACCTCTGCGAGCCCCCTGGCCCCAGACGCCCGGTAACAATGGAGGAATGGCAGAGATGGCTTGCCGAAGAAAAGCCGGCCGGGCGTTTCGTGCTAGTCTCAGATCCGCTGGAGGCCGTAAAGAAGGCCCTCAAAGAACCGCTTCCGGTGCTGGTCACCGGCTCCCTCTATCTCGTCGGCCAAATCCGTGAGAAAATCGCAAACCCCCAAAGCAATCACTCCAGGTGAAATTCGCTCCCGAAGCCTTCGAAACCTTGCCAGGCAACATCTTTTGATTCCGCAAATTTTGGGCTAAAATAGAGGCACTTCTTGACAGCAGATGTGAGGGTGATATTTTGCCCAGGTCATAGTCAGGCTGGAGGTGAAAAAGTGTACGCGGTGATCAAAACCGGAGGCAAACAGTACAAAGTAAGCCCGGGGGATACCATCCGGGTAGAAAAGTTGCCCGGAGAGCCCGGTGAAGAGATAGAGCTCAACGAGGTGCTGCTGGTAGACGACGGAGAAAATCTCAAGATTGGTCAGCCAGTGGTAGAGGGCGCAAAAGTGGTCGCCACCATTGTGGCCCAGGGACGGAGCAAAAAGATCATCGTCTTCAAGAAGAAGCGCCGGAAGAACTACAAGAAGAAGCGCGGGCACCGGCAACATTATACCGATATCCAAATCAAAGAAATTCAAGCCTAGCGGAGGTATCTTATGGCTCATAAAAAATCTGGTGGTGCATCAAGAAACGGCCGGGATTCCCAAAGTAAGAGGCTGGGAGTCAAGCGCTATGGGGGGCAGTTTGTAAAGGCTGGCAACATCATCGTTCGCCAGCGCGGGACAAAAATTCACCCCGGTTTCAACGTTGGTCTTGGCAAAGACTACACCATCTTTGCCAAGATAGACGGCATCGTAAAGTTCGAAACCCGTCACGGGCGCAAGATCGTAAGCGTCTACCCGGTAGAATCTGCCGCCCAGGCGGCTTAAAAGCGGGGCCTCTGCCCCGCTCTCCCTCCTTTACGGTCTCTTTAATCCCTTACTTCGAATTTCAGATTTCACATGGGAAGTCCCCTTACAACGTCAAGAACTGCTGGAGGCATGCTCTTTGTGCCCGGTATGACAAACAAACATGGCCCAAGCTGGTAAGTTTTCACCTCTCTTAAATTTCAAAACCCGCCCCCAGGGGCTCCTCAAGATCGGAGGTCTCACCGAGGAGGCACTGGGGCTTCTTCTGGCCCATTTCGGCCCGTCAAAGGCCCTGGTGGTCTTTCCGAAGCAAATCCAGGCCGAACGTTTCCTGAAGGCGTTTGAATTTTTCGGCGGAAAGGGAAGCCTCTTCCCCCAGGAAGAGGCCCCTCCTTTCGCCGGAGTCTATCAATCTCCGGAAGATAGCGGGGCCCGCCTGGCGGCTCTCTTCTCTTTCCTTAACCAGAAAGAGGGGGTCCTTGCCCTTGGCGCCCCGGCCTTCCTCAGGCGTACGATCCCCCCCAGCGTCCTCCAGGAAGCTTACGAATACGTGATAGTGGGAGAAGAAATTCCTCGCGAAGAGTTCCTTTCGCGCCTTCTCTCTCTGGGATACGAAAAGACAGGGTTGGTACAGAAAACCGGCGATCTGGCCGTGCGAGGAAGCGTCATAGACGTCTTTCCACCGGGTGAGCCGTACCCCCTGCGGCTCGACTTTTTTGGAGACGAACTCGAAAGCATCAAGACCTTCGACCCCACCACCCAGCGTTCCCGGGGGAAGAAAGATGAGGCCATCTTGCTCCCGGTGCGGGAAGTCCTCCTGGAGTACGACTATGCCGGGCTCGAAGAGAGGGTCTTTTCACGACTCAAGCGCTTCGAACTAAGCCCCGACAAGGAGAGCACCTACCTCCGCGCCCTGGAGACGAAACACCTCCTTGACCCGGAAGAATTCTGGCTCCCCCTGGTTTACGAAAACCCGGCCTCTCTCTTCGATTATCTGAGCGGGAAAGAAACCATCGTCCTCTTCGAACCCGAACGAATCCGGGAAGAATGGGCCTTCTTTGAAGAAAAGCTCCTGCTTTCCTGGCGCCGGGCCCGGGAAGGGAAACGGGTTCTCGTAGAGCCTTTTGAGAGCTTTCTCGCCAAGGAAGAGGCCCTCAAAAATCTCGAAAAGGCCCCCTCGAGGATAGAAATCTCCCGCCTCCCCCTCTTTGAAGAAGCTCTTAATTTCGAGGTCCGGGATCACGAACAGCACGTGGTGGCCCTCAAGGCCAAGCCCCAGGAGGCCATTGCCAGGGGGCTCTCTTACCTCAGAGAGGCCCTGGATACGGGTGAAAAAGTCGTCGTTTTGACCCCCAAAGAGAGCACCGCCGAAAAGCTGAGCTCTCTTTTTGAGAGGGAAGGGCTGGCAGAGAAGGTTTCCGTCTTTCAGGGCCCGCTCAGGGAGCTTCCGCCTGCCGAGGATCTTTCCATCTTCCTGGATGAGTTTGGGCGGGGTTTTTTCTGGCCGGAACTCGGCCTTTTTCTCATCCCGGAGCACGAGCTCTTCGGGGCGAGGAAACCCCTTACCACCCGCAAACGCCGTCTCAAAGAGGCGTTTCTCCGTTTTGAAGATCTCAAACCCGGCGATTACGTGGTTCACCGCGAACACGGTATCGGTCGTTACCAGGGCCTGGTCTCGCTGGAGCTGGGCGGGCTTCCAGGCGAATTTCTCCTCATCGAGTACAAAGACGGCGACAAACTCTATCTTCCCGTGGACAAACTCCATCTCCTCCACAAGTACGTCGGCCTGGAAGGCAAGGAGCCGAGCCTTGACCGCCTGGGAGGCAAAAGCTTTGAGGCCCGCAAAAGGAAGGCCCAGAAGGCCATCGCGGAGGTGGCCCAGGAGCTCCTGGCGCTTTACGCGGCACGCAAGGTGAGCCAGGGTTTTGCCTTCGAACCCGGGCCGCTTTTGCGACAGCTCGAAGCCACCTTTCCTTACGAGGAGACCCCGGAACAGGCCCTGGCCATCGAGGAGACGCTCGCTGACATGCAAAAGCCCGTGCCCATGGATCGCCTCGTTTGCGGGGACGTGGGCTACGGGAAGACCGAAGTGGCCCTGCGTGCCGCTGCGCTTGCGGTGGAGAACAAGAAGCAGGTCGCCGTCCTGGTGCCCACCACGGTCCTTGCCGAACAGCATTACCGCACTTTTTCAGAAAGGCTTACCCCCCTGGGAGTGAGGGTGGCCGTCATCTCACGGCTCAAGTCCTCCCGGGAGCAGAGGGAAATCCTCAAAAAACTTGCCGGGGGTGAGATCGACGTCGTTATCGGCACTCACCGCCTTCTCTCCTCAGACGTAACGTTCAAGGACCTCGGGCTCCTCATCATCGACGAAGAACACCGCTTCGGGGTGCGCCACAAAGAAAGGCTCAAACAGTTGCGAAAAAACGTCGACGTGCTGGCCCTCTCCGCCACCCCCATCCCGCGGACCCTGCAGCTTTCTCTCCTTGAGATCCGGGATCTTTCCGTGATCACCACCCCTCCCCTCGAGCGGCTTCCGGTGAAGACTTACCTCGCCAAATTCGACGACCAGGTCATCAAGGAGGCCATCGAAAGGGAGCTTGCCCGCGGCGGGCAGGTCTTCTTCGTGCACAACCGCATCAAAGGAATCTATGCCCTGGCAGACTGGTTGAAGAGGCTCGTCCCTCGGGCCCGCATCGAGGTGGCCCACGGGCGCACTCCACCTCAAAAGCTCGAGGAGATCATGGTGCGCTTCGTGCGCCGGGAGATAGACGTCCTGGTCTGCACCACCATCATCGAATCCGGACTCGACATCCCCTCGGCCAACACCATCATCATCAACCGGGCCGATCGCATGGGACTGGCAGAGATCTATCAGTTAAGAGGGCGTGTGGGGCGGAGCAACGTCCAGGCTTACGCCTATCTCCTGGTGCCCTCTCTTTCCGGGCTCTCCGAAGAGGCGGAAAAGCGCCTGAAAGCCCTCATGCAGTTTACGGAACTGGGCTCCGGCTTCAAGCTTGCCATGAGCGACCTCCAGATCCGGGGCGCAGGGAACCTCCTGGGGACGTTTCAATCCGGGCAGGTGGCTGCGCTGGGCTACGATCTCTACCTGGAGCTCCTCAAGAAGACCATCGACGAGATGCAGGGAAACCCACCGGAAGAGGAAATCGAGCCCGACGTCAATCTCAAGATACCAGCCTATTTCCCCGAGACTTACGTCCCGGATGTGGAACAGCGCCTCCATCTCTACCGCAAGCTCGCCCTGGCCCGCGAGAGGGAAGAAGTCGAAAGCCTGGAGGCCGAAATCGAAGACCGGTTCGGCCCTTTGCCCAGAGAGGCCCGGAACCTGATTTCCCTCTCTTTTCTCAAGCTCTACCTGCGAAAGCTCGGAGTGCGAAAGCTTGACCGTCGAGGGAAGGAGATCATCTTTTTTTGGGAACCTTCTCTGCCCGTGCCGGAGAAAGCCCTCCGGAAGGTGGCAAAGGAGCGTGGGCTTCAAATCCGCCTCACCAAGGACAAAAGGGCCATCGTTTCCTTTTCAGAGGCCGAGTTTTTGGAGGAGCTCCTCTCCTACCTCAAAGACGTTTTGGCCCTGGCGGAAAACCCAAAAGAGCCTTACACTCAAGGAAAAATACTTACAGCGGCGGGAGGATGATGCGAATCGGGTTCTGGTCTCTCCTTTTTCTATTGTTTCTTGGCGTGGCGGCGTCTTACGCCGTGGTGGTGGATCGTATCGTGGCGGTGGTGAACGACGACGTCATCACGCTTTCTGAACTCGACGAAGCGGCAGCCCCTCTCTATCGGCGCTATTTGCCCCGGGCCAAGGACCCGGTAGAGCGGGAAAACCTCATTCGTCAGATTCGGCGCCAGGTCCTGAACCAAATGATAGACGAAAAACTCCTGGCCCAGGAAGCGGAAAAGCTCGATATCAAGGTGAGCCCCGCGGAGGTAGACCGCTTCATCGCCCGCTTCAAGGAGCAAAACGGCCTCTCCGACGAAAAATTCCAAGAGTTCCTGGCCGCTCAAGGGCTCAGTTACGACGAATACCGTCAGAAGGTGGCGGAACAGATCAAGCGCCTCAAGCTGGTTCAGGGCCGCATTCAAGAGCGGATTGTCATCACCGACGAAGAAATCGAGGATTACTACCGGAAGCACTATCTCAGCGGCAACAAGACCAGATACGAACTTGCGGCCATCGTCATCACCGGCCCCGAGGCCGAAGAGAAGGCCCGGGAGGCCTATCAAAAGCTCAAGTCCGGGGAAGATTTCAGGAAAGTAGCGGCAGAATATTCCAGTCTCAAGGGAAGCGGAGAGGGGCTTGGAAGCTTCCGCCTGGACGAGCTGGCCCCGGAGGTCCGCGAAGTAATAAGCAAGATGAAGCCCGGCGAAATAAGCCCTCCCATCAAGGTGGGAAAGAGCTGGCAAATCTTCAAACTTCTTGCTATTCACTCTGATAACTCGAAGCCTCTTGGCGAGATAAGGGCTCAGATCGAACAGCAATTGAGGCAAGAAAAAATTGACCAACTCCTCCAAAAATGGCTAAAAGAACTTAGACAGAAGGCTTACATTCGGGTGCTTTTGTGATGGCGGAAGAAGGCCAGGAACGTTTTGGCGAATACCTGCGCAAACAAAGGGAGATCCGCGGTTTCTCCCTGGATGAGATCGCGGAGCAGACCAAAATAAGCCTCAGGGCCCTGAGGGCCATCGAGGCGGAAGATTGGGAGATCCTCCCCGCCGAAATCTATGTGCGTGGTTTTATCCGCTGCTACTGTGAAACCATCGGCCTCGACCCACACGAGGCCCTCCTGCGCTTTGAGGAGGCTTATCTTCCCTACAAACGCCAGAAAGAAGAGAAGAGACACAAAGAAACCGAGTACCTGACGGGAAAGGGGCGTTCCCCCCTCTTCTGGGTGGTCCTGGCCCTTGTTTTTTTGGCCCTCCTGATAATGGGTGGATATTTCTTCTGGCACAAAAAGTCCACCCCCTCTAAGACCATCCTTCCTTCTCAGACGGAAGAAATTCCCGCTCAGAAGGAAGAAAGTGCCGTAACGAAGGAGGAACTGCCCCCTCCGGTAAAGGAAGAAACCCCTGGCCCGAAGGAAGAACTCCCCGCCCCCAGGGAGGAACTCTCTTCTCCAGAGAAGGAGTCTCTCCCTGCGAAGGAAGAAATCTCTCCACCACCGGACACTCCGGCTCCCCTCGATTCTTCCAAGGCCCCCGAAGTCCTACAGGAAAGCACCGAAAAGCCTTGACCTTCGTTACCACGGCTCTGGTCTTACATTCCCAATCCCTCGCTGAAAAGGACGTCCGTCTGCGTGTCCTCTCTCCGGACAAAGGACTCTTCGAGGTCGTGGCCAAAGGCGGAAAGAAGAGCAAGAGAAGGTTTGTCAACATCCTGGAGCCTTTTTCTTTTTTGAGAATCCACGTCAGGCCCGGGCGGGTCCTGCATTTGCCCCCTTTCCTTGACCAGGCCGATCTTCTGGAACCATTCGAGACTCTGAGAGTCTCGTTTTCCCATTATCTCAAGGCCTCCTACTTCTCCGAATTGACAGAATCTCTCTTCCGGCCCCACACCGGCCAGGAAGCCTTCAGACCTTTGCTGCAGGCTTTCTATCTTCTGGCGGAGGAAAGATCCCCCCCGTGGCCCCTTTTCAAACTCCATTTTGAACTCCAGATGCTCACCAAAAGCGGCTTCATGCCCCGTCTCAGGGAGTGTGTTCGCTGCGGAAAAAGGGTTTCCGGGCCGGAAAGATTTTTTGCCATCGCCGAAGGAGGGGTTGTCTGCCAAAACTGCTTTCGCGAGGGAGACTTTCCATTTCCGCCTCCGGTGCACGCCTTCCTGGGGCATCTCCTGCAGGTGCCAGCTGAAAAATTAAATCGTCTTCGCCCTGCCGCCGAAAATCTAAAACAAGCCGGTAGAATAATGGAAAACTTCTTGTTATTTGTGATCGACCGCGAAATCAATTCTTTACGAATTTTAAAAGAGATGCTTTAAAACACAGACTAATCAGATCTCACAGAGGAGGTGGCCTTGAAGGACTTCAACGACCGCCAGTACGTCTTGAACGGGCTTGCAGCTAAAGAGTCCTGGCGACTTTTCAAAATCATGGCCGAATTTGTGGACGGATTCGAGGAGCTACCAAAGGTTTATCCGGCGATAACGATCTTTGGCTCCACCCGGATCACTCCGGATCATCCTTACTATCAAAAAGCCGAAGAGATCGCTCGCCTCCTGGCAAAAGAAGGTTTCTCCGTCATCACGGGAGGAGGCCCTGGAATCATGGAAGCCGCCAACAAAGGGGCGGCGGAAGCCGGAGCTTATTCCGTGGGGCTCAACATCAAATTGCCGCGGGAACAATACCCCAACCCTTATGCCAACATCAAACTGGAATTCCGCTATTTCTTCGTGCGCAAGGTAATGATGGCCAAGTATGCCGTGGGGTTCATGTGTTTGCCCGGCGGTTTTGGTACTCTTGACGAATTCTTCGAAGCAGTGACCCTGGTTCAAACCCACAAGATTCGCCCGGTTCCCATTGTTTTGGTCGAAAGAAAATTCTGGGGAGGGCTCGAAGCCTGGCTGAGAGAAAAACTCCTTCACGAGGGCATGATCTCCAAGGAAGACCTCGACTTGTTCGCCATTTTGGACGACCCGCGGGAGATCGTGAGTTTTCTCAAGGAAAAGGCCCGGGCTTATCAGCTCCTATCTCGCCTCGAATCCACCTAGGCCCCTCTTTGCGCCTGGGCCTGAGTTATGCTCATCACGGCCAGGTTCTTGAGGATGCTTATCTTTTGAGCCTCTTCCGTGGAAAAGGGCCGTTTGCGAAACGCCATGATCATACCCAGGGGTTTATCAAACACGATGAGGGGCGAAAAAAGGATGTCGGTTTCCGAAGGAAGAGAAATCTTCTGAAACTCCGGAATGGCAGACTTCTTCCCGGCCCATTCGACCTTTTTGCGAAAGATGTCGGCAAGCACCGACCCCACCGGAAAGAGGGCCCCTTTAAAACGGCCATTTTGGGCCCCCACAGCAAAGCGCACCACCAGACCACCTTTCCCGGGATTATAGAGACCAAAGAGGACCCCTTCACAGTCGAAGGCCCGACAAATGGTCTCCACCACCATGAAGAGCACTTCCTGGTACTTGCTCTCCGGAGAAGCCAGGAGAGCTGTAATTTCGGCCAGGGCCTTCTGGAAAAATTCTTCCTTGGCCGGAGAGGCGGAAATCCGGGGCTCTTCAGCCTTCTCTCGCCAGAAAGTGAGGTGTTTGCTCAGAGGCTGGTAGAGCTCCTTCGTGGCTCTGTAAGCAAACTCTACCAGCTCCCCGGCCCTATCTTCCTCCAGCTTCAGTCTGTTAAGCAGGCTCTTGAGGGCTTTGGGATCGTTTTCGCGAATGATGGCCCGGGCCGCTGAATCTATACTCACCACCCAGGAAGCAAGATGTTTCTCTTCTTCACTTCTGGGAGACCCTTCAAAGGAGTCCACCAGAGAGCGAGGAAACGACCACTTCTTGCCCAGGAACTCACCCAAAAGGAAAAGCTTTTCCTTGACCTCGGCCGGTTTCTCTCTCTCCAGCTGACGGAGAAAGAGATACTCCTCCGGATAATGCATGGCCAAGAGCACTCTTACCAGGCGGTGGAAGAGGACGTGGATAAAGACCTCTTCCTTGGTTCTGCGAAGCTGTGGACCAAGTCTTCCGCCCAGGAACGCACTGAAAAAGGATTGGCTCAGAAGAGACAGAACCAGGTGGCGCCTGTCGTCGGGGGTCTGGCGCAGAATTTCTTCGAGGAAATTGGCCGCCAGGGCGATCTTCCTGATGACCTCAAAACCCAAAAAGATGATGGCCTTGGAAATTGTCGCTATCTCGACTCCCTGGGGATTGTAAAAGCAGGAATTGGCCATCTGGATGACTCGTTTGGTCAGGCCGTAATCCCGCAAGATGAGGGCCGCCAGTTCCTGGGCTGAAATCTCATCTTCTGGTGTGATCTGGGTTACAGTTTGTATAATTTCAGCTGTCCCGGGCAAATCCCCTCTTTCTGCCAGTTCTTGCGCCAATTTTTGCCAATCGATTGCTTTGGGAGAGAGTCCCTTTTGTGCTATCATCCTGGCATTCTTATCGGAGAGCACTTTTTATCCTTTAGCCATGCAGGAAGGTCTCGTGCGAGTGATAGCTACGGGAGGGGGGCTCGGAAGGCTACCCCGCGCGCCAGGGAGCTGGGCCTCGCTTGCCACCGTCGTCTTCTTCGCCTTCAGCGGGCCGTATTTGCACGCCGCCTTGCAAAGTGCCCTCCTGGTCTTGCTCTTCTTCGTGGGAATCTGGGCTTCAGGGCACTACGCCGCCGCGGTGGGCAAGGGTGATCCCTCGGAAGTGGTGATCGATGAGATTGCGGGGCAATGGCTGGCCCTGGTGGGTTTTGAAGCCTCTCTTTCCAATCTCGTCTTGGCCTTTTTCTTTTTTCGCCTCTTCGACATCTGGAAGCCCCTTCCCATAAGGCTTGGAGAGAAACTCCCCGGCGGGCTCGGCATAATGATGGACGACATTCTCGCGGGCATCGCCGCCCATTTCGCCGTGACCCTCGTCAATCGATTTCTGTTAACTTGAGACCGAGAAGAGAAAGCTTCGCCGCACAGACTCCCATCTGAGGTGTAAGACCACAGGAGGGGCTGCGACTCTTGAGCAGAGCCTGCCTCACCCCCAGAATGCGAGCCAGTTTGGCCACCTCCTCCGCCCCCCGCAGAAAGGCTTCTGTTACGTCCTGGCCGTTTCTGGTGATTACCCTGGCTTCTCCGGCAAGGACGGAAAAACCGTCCCCGCCGTAAAGGTCTGCCGGAGGCCGTGGGGTCGGGAGACCACCCAGCTGCTCCGGACACACCGGAAGCAAGACGTGGGTCTTCGCCAATTTCAGAACGCGGGAAGAGGCTTTGGAAGCCCCGTCGTACCTGGTACAGAGCCCCAGGAGGCAGGCCGAAACCAGAACAACTCCGGACATCAAGAGATGATTACGGAGGGTTCTTCAGGATTACGGGCTTCCACGTGCCCGATGACAAAGGCTTCTTCTTGCATACCCTTCAAAAGGAGCAAAACTTCCTGGGCCTGAGATTCGGGCACGATGAGAATCATGCCAATTCCGCAGTTGAAGGTGCGGAACATCTCATCTTCGGGGATGTTCCCGGCCTTCTGAAGAAACTCGAAGATGGGAGGCACAGGCCAGGAGCCCTTCTTGATGATGGCCTTGCAGCCACGGGGCAAAACACGTGGAATATTATCGTAGAAGCCGCCTCCGGTGATGTGAACGATACCCTTGACCGGCACGCCGTTCCGCAGGAGCCCCAGCACAGACTTGACGTAGATTTTCGTGGGCCGCAGGAGCTCCTCCTTGAGGGGAGAGGGAAGACCTTCCGGCTGGTCGTCCAGAGAAAGCTTCAGCTCTTCGAAGATGATCTTCCGGACCAGCGAAAAACCATTGCTGTGGAGCCCGTTTGAAGCCAGCCCGATGAGGAGATCCCCCACCGCTATCTCGGAGCCGTCAATGATGGAACCCCTGTCGACCACCCCAACACTGAATCCGACACAATCGTAGTCTCCCTCCGCATACATGCCTGGCATCTCGGCGGTTTCACCGCCCAGCAGGGCACATTCCGCCTCTTTGCAGCCCGCCGCAATCCCTTCTATGAGTTCGAGGGCCACATTTTCATTCAGCTTTCCGAAGGCTAGATAATCCAAAAAGAAAAGAGGAGTGGCCCCGGTGACCACGATGTCGTTTACACACATGGCCACGAGATCGATGCCGATCCCCCGGTGACTGTCTGCCATCACGGCGATCTTTATCTTGGTGCCCACCCCATCGGTGGAAGAGACCAGGACCGGCTCCTGAAAGCGATCTATGTCCAAGGCAAACAAGCCGGCAAATCCGCCGATCTCCGTGATGACACCGCGCCGGAAAGTCCCCGCCGCGATCTTTTTGATCCTGTCTACCAGGCGATTGGCGGCTTCGATATCAACGCCGGCTTCAGCGTAGCGCGAGGCTTTAGTAGGCATAAAGTTTCCCGTAAGGACGATGGGTTTGGGGCCGAATCTTCACAAACTTGGTGGCCAGTATCTCTTCGAGATTGTACCCCAGATCCTGGCAATATTCCTCCAGATGTTTGCGAAGGACTTTTTCGTCTTCTTCATCTAAGTCTTCGATTTGGAGAGCGGCTCCGAGCTGGGTCTCAGGCACTCCTTCCCGAACGTAGATCACGCCCCCGTGCATTCCGGTGCCAAGGAAGATCCCCGCAATGGGCCTTTCGGGGTAGCGAGAATACATCCCCAGAAGGATGATGACGCCGCCTGCCATGTATTCCCCAAGGAAGTCTCCGGCCTTGCCACCGATCACGATGACCGGCACTTTGTCCATGTAGGCCTTCATGTGGATCCCTACCCGGTAACCCACGTCAGAGGCCACAAAGATCTTGCCTCCACGCATGGCGTAACCTACCACGTCTCCAGCCATTCCTTCGACGATGATCTTTCCATCGTCCATGGTGTTTCCGGCTCCGTCCTGGGTGTTGCCGTGGACCCTGATGCGCGGCCCCCGCATGAAGGCCCCCAGATCGAGCCCGGGCACACCGTAAATATCGATATCTACCTCCGCTGAGACTCCCGCGGCAATGTAGCGCTGACCGTTTATGTTCTTCAGGACCAGGTGCTTGTGGCCTTCTGCAATGGCCTTACGAATGAGTTTGTTGAGCTCGCGATAATGTAAATCCTTGGCATCGATCTCAAACGCCATGGCTTTCTCCTTACTCTTCTTCCTCGTCTTCCTCAGCCGAAGGGAAACGACAAATCGGGGCAGAGATGCGCAAGGCTTCTCCCCGGAGATAACTCCGCTGGTTCGGAATGGTGTTGGGTTCAAGCTCCACGATCACCGGCTCTCCAGCCTTCGGACACCAGACTTCCTCAGGGTCCGGACAGATGGCGCGGATGGCCGCTTCTTCGCTTGCCATATAGTAGAAATCGCCTTTCTTGGCGGCTACCAGAGGGCGAAGCTTTACCCGGTCGTTCAGACCCACCAGCCCGCCGTTGTAGGCAAAGAGAATGGCAAAGGGGCCATTCAGCATGGCTGCTCCGTAGACCACCCGTATGGCCGTACAGACACTTTTGTCCGGCTCCTCCATGCGGTCTATCTCCTGCCAGAAAGGCGGAGCCAGAGCCATACAGGCGAGCTCAAGGGGTAGCCCGTGGCGCCTGATGAGGAGGTCGAGAAGATAGGCCACGACCTCCGTATCCGTGAGAAGGGTACAGTGGTAACCGAACATTTCCAGATAGCGGCGATTGGTCCCGTAACTTGAGATCTCACCGTTGTGTACGATGGACCAGTCGAGAATCGTAAAGGGGTGTGCCCCGCCCCACCAGCCGGGAGTATTGGTAGGAAAGCGGTTGTGTGCCGTCCAGATATAGGCGGAATATTCTTCCAGGCGGAAGAAGTTGGCAATCTGGTCGGGAAAGCCTACCCCCTTGAAGGCCCCCATATTGCGACCGGAGGAGATGACGTAGGCTCCGGAGATGTTTTTGTTGATGAACATCACCAGTTCGACCATGTAGTCGTCTTCATCAACGGTGCCTTCACAAATCTCCCTGAGCTCTCCTTCGTAACGGGGTTTAACGAAGTATCTCCAGAAACGAGGGGGCGAGACGATACCCGGGGTGGCACGGGTTGGTATGCGTTCCTGGTGGACAAGATAACACTTGTGGGCCAGGATCTCCTCCACGTCTTTCAGGGCCTGCTTGGTGTCAGCCATGACGTGGAGACAATAGTATTCGGCAAAATCGGGGTAGATACCATACGCCGCGTAACCGGCTCCGAGGCCGTTTCCTCTCTCCATCTGGCAGCAGATGGACTCGATGATGACCTCTCCCTTTATCAGCTCCCCTTTCCGATTGATGATGCCGGAAAGCCCGCAACCAGATTGTTCTTTGTTAGGTATAAAGATTTCCATCGCTATTCTCCCGCGTGTTTTACACCCAGGATTTTGAGTTCAACTTCATTGAGGCCCACCGCTCGCAGTTTATCACGATTGCCGCGCAGACTCTCGATGGAGTTGAGCCCCATTGCTCCCAAAAGCTCCTGGATTTCGTGGGCCCAGCCGTGTACGAGGTTGTAGATCTTTTCAAAGGCCGTCTCAGGATCGAGCCGCTTGATGAGCTCCGGATTGTTCGTGGCGATACCCCAGGGGCACTTGCCGGTAAAACAATGCCCGCACATGGTACACCCTACGGCAATGAGGGCCGGCGTACCGATATAGACGGCGTCTGCCCCGAGAGCGATGGCCTTTACCACGTCGGCGCTGCAGCGGATACCACCGGAGACCACCAGGGAGGCCTGATTCCTGATGCCCTCCTGACGCAGACGCTCATCAACCGCCGCCAGCGCCAGCTCGATGGGAATGCCTACGTAATCGCGAAACATGGTAGGAGCCGCACCTGTGCCACCCCGCAACCCATCAAGCACCACGACGTCGGCCCCGGCGCGCACGATGCCAGAAGCGATGGCCGGAGCGTTGTGCACCGCGGCAATCTTCACGAAGACAAGCTTTTTATATTCCGTGGCCTCCTTGAGGGCGTAAATGAGGCCCCGCAGATCTTCGATGGAGTAAATGTCGTGGTGAGGGGCAGGAGAAATGGCGTCGGAACCCACCGGGATCATTCTGGTTTTGGAGATCTCTTCGGTAACCTTTTCTCCGGGGAGATGGCCACCAATGCCCGGCTTGGCTCCCTGGCCAATCTTGATCTCGATGGCCACACCGGCGTTCAGGTAATCGACATGGAGACCAAACCGACCTGAAGCACACTGGACGATGGTGTTGGAGCCATATTTGTAGAGAGAAGCGTGCAGCCCCCCTTCACCGGTATTGTAGAGGATGCCAAGCTCTTTCGCCGCTCGTGCGAGCCCCTGATGGACGTGTAAACTGATGGCCCCGTAAGACATGGCGGCAAACATGATGGGGACCTCCAGCTTGATCCAGGGGCCGACTTTGGTCTGGAGTTGAAACTTGTCGTCCTCGAGAGTGACCTCGAGCTTGTCGGGCTTGGGACCAAGATAGGTCCGAAGCTCCATGGGCTCCCGCAGAGGATCAATGGGGGGGTTGGTCACCTGGCAAGCATCCAGGACGAGGTGATCCCAGTAATTCCTGAAAGGGATCGCACACCCCGTCGCCGCCAACAGGACCCCTCCGGTATCGGCCTGTTTGTAAACATTTTTGATGAACCAGGGCTTCCAAGTGTCGTGTTCACGGAAGGCGGAAGGATGCTTCTTGATGGTGATGGCCCCGGTGGGGCACATCGCTTCACAGCGATGACATCCCACACACTTCACGTGGTCTTCGGTGAGAGTCTCTCGCTTCTTGTCCCAGCCGTGGGCCTCGTAAGTACATTCCCTGATACAGATCTTGCACTTGATGCACTTGTCCCAATCGCGATCGATCAAAAAATCCGGATAAAGTTTGCTGAATTGGATTTTTTTCCTCTTGGGCTTGGGGGTGGAGGTCTTCGTATTTTCTTTTTGGGGGTTCACTTCATCCTCCCGTCTCTCCAGTGTGGTTGCGAAACTTACTTAAGTTAGGCTGAAAATTCAAGTTTTTGTTCCTTTTTCTTCATGGCTTCCCAAAGCTTCAGAAGACGAATAGGAGAATTTTTCGTTTATTTTTACCCCCTTTTGGACTAAAAATGGAAAAGGAGCTATGCCGGCAATCCTCTTGATAGTCAAACACAGGGCCTCTCTTCCCGATCGAATAAAAGACGCCCTCAAGCGCCAATTCCTGGACCGAGGAATCGACATCGTCCACCAGCCCGAGGAAGCCGAAGAACTCATAGGAATCGTGGTGCTGGGGGGAGACGGGACCCTCCTGCGTTCGGCACCTCTGGCCTATCGGCTCGATGTGCCCCTTCTGGGAGTCAATCTCGGAAAGCTGGGTTTCCTCACCGAGGTCACCGAAGAAGAGGCAGAGAAGGCCTTTGAGGATCTTGCCCTGGGGCGGGCCGCCATAGAGGAAAGGCTTCTTTTGGAGGTCCAGCATGGTGAGGAGACCTTTCTGGCGCTCAACGAAGCCGCCATCTTAAAAGGTCCGCTGGGGCACATGATTCACATCCGGGTAAATTACGGAGCGCGGCTCCTGAGCATTTACCACGGAGACGGGCTCATCATCTCCACTCCCACGGGCTCTACCGCCTACAACCTTTCTGCCGGAGGACCCATCGTCCACCCCCAGTGTGACGCCATCATCCTGACCCCCATCTGCCCCTTCATGCTGAGTGCGAGACCAATCGTCATCTCGCCACAGGAAGAGCTACGGGCCTCCCTTCTCTACAAGGCCCAAGAGGTACACCTCATCGTGGACGGCTACGTAAACCGGACTCTTTCTCTGGAGGAGGAAGTCGTTATCAAAAAGGCGCCGGGAGCGCTCAAACTGGTGCGCTCTCCGACGCGCGATTACTTCGAGATTCTGAGGGCCAAGCTCGGCTGGGCTGCCAGAAACGTTTAAGCCTTTTCAGCCTCTTCCTTGCGTATTTTCGCAAGAAGCTTCTCTTTTTCCTTTTCCATGGCCTCCTTACCGGCCTCGATGGCCTCCCGCAGGGCCGCGGTCTTTTCCTCAAGGATGTCCTTGCCTTTGTAGATCACTTCGTCGGCCTTCTCTTTGAGCTCTTCCTTGAGTTCCTCGGTCTTTTCTTCGAGCCGGCATTTGGCAAGCTCGGCCTTCTCTTCGAGTTCCTCTTTGGTGCTTACCAGGCGCAGCTTGGCCTCTTCAGCGGCTATACGAGCCCTTTCGCGAAGCTCCTCCGTGGTGCCTTTCAGGGTGTCCCTGATTTCTCGGCCACTTTTTGGGGCCAGAAGAAGGGCTACCCCGGCCCCCACCAGACCGCCCAAAACAAAGGAAAGGGCTACCGTGGAAAAAGAAAAGTTTCTTTCCTCTCTCATCAGGCTTCACCTCCTATGGGTAATCTTTTCTTCAAGGTTTTGAGAGCTGCCTGGAGACCCTTGGCCACCGCCGCCGCTTCAATGGCCGCCTCCGCCACGTTCTTCGAGATGACCTCTGCGATGATCTTCGTGGCCCGTCCTGTCTCCTCTACGGCCTCAAAAATTTGCTGTGTTTTGTTGATCTTTTCCTTCAGGTCTTCTACGACCCCGTTGAGCTGCTGAAGCAGACGATCAACCTCTTGCAACACCCCGGGAACATCCTTTTGTACCCGTCCGGTGGTCTCATCGAGAAGAGAATTCACCTTTTCCAGGGTCTGTTTAATCTCTTCGGCAAGATCTTTGGAGATCTCCTGAAAGGTCTCTACCAGCTCTTTGGCAGCCGGCGGAAGAGGCATTAACTCTTCGAGGAGATTTTCCACCTTGTTCGAAAGATTGCTCACGTTGTCTAAGGTCTGCTGCGCACTCCCTATCACCGGCTTGACCTCCACGTCGAGGTCTGCAAGAACCGTGCGAACTTCCGAAAGGCTCCGGTCGACCTCTGCCAGCGTCTTCTTGAGACGCCCCAGGAAACCAATGAGATAAAAGACCAAAATGACAACAGAGAGACCCGCGGCAATCCCGGCAATATAAAGGGCTTGTTGCAAATCCATCCCATCCTCCTGTTACAGAATCTGGCTTTGATCGAAACTGCGGGGCTGGTTTTTAAATTAAGTCGAGGCATCTTTTAAAGCAAGGAAAAGTTGACGGTCTTTTAAAGCTATAGTAGCTAACGAGCGTCCATGGTAGAGATAAAACCGTTTCATGGCTGGCGTTACAATCCCAAGCGTGTCCGGCTGGAGGACGTCCTGGCCCCGCCTTACGACGTGGTCACGCCGGAAGAGCAGAAGTTCTATCTCGAAAAAAGCCCCTACAACGTCTTCCATCTGGAGCTTGGGGCCACCCGTGAAACAGACACCTCCTCTGAAAACCGCTACACCCGGGCAAAAAAATACTGGGATACTTGGCGTCGCGAGGGTATTCTCCTCCGGGAAGAAAAGCCCGCCATCTATCTCTACCGCTTGAGCTTCTCCTGGCAGGGGAAAGAGTTAACCCGTCGGGGCTTCATTTCGCTCGTGCGCCTTGCGCCCTGGAAGAGCCGCAAGATACTCCCCCACGAAAAGACCTTTGACCGCGTTACCGAGGATCGCCTGAACCTCCTGCGGGCCACCAGAGCCCAGTTCAGCCAGATCTTTTGCCTCTACCACGACAAAACCCTCGAAAGCCTCCAAACCCTGGAATCTCACGCCGAACCCCTCTTCACCGTGAAAAACAAAGACGAAACTCACGAGCTCCTTCGCGTCACCGACCCCGATGCCCAGGAAAGAGTACAAAATCTGCTGGCAAAGGGGCCTCTCTACATCGCCGACGGGCACCATCGTTACACCACTGCCCTGCGTTTCATGAAGGAGATGGAAGAAAAATACGGGGCCGAGCCTCCACGCTGTTTTCATTACATGATGATGTATCTCTGCCCCTTCGAAGATCCCGGGCTCCTGGTTCTTCCTACCCACCGCCTGGTCTCTCTGCCTCTCAAAAGAGAAGATCTCTTTGGCAAACTTCAAAAGTTCGGCACCGTTGAAAGACTCCCCGAACTTCCTCCGAGAGAGGAATTGAAGAGGCTACCGCCTTCCGAATTCCTCATTCTCCACGAAGGAGAGGTCTTCCGCTTCAGCGTCTCGCCGGAAGTCCTCAAGAAGTGGGAGGAAGAGAATCACCCGAAGATTGCCCATCTCCCCGTGGCCATCTTCACGAAGCTCCTGAGAGAAGCGCTGTCTCTTTCGGAAACCGAGCTCAAGGAAAGAGGGGAGCTTCTCTACACCCCCTGGATAGATCTCATCCAGGAGAAAGCCCGGGGAAACTGGTGGGGGTTTCTCCTGCCGCCGACGCCGGTCCTGGCCCTAGAAGAAGTGGCCCAGGCCAGCCTGGTGATGCCCCACAAGTCCACCTACTTCCACCCCAAGATCCTCACGGGGACGGTGTTTTTCGAAATCCTGCCAGATGCGGGGCCACCCTGTTAGTGACCTCGGAAGAGATCCTCGCCCAAAAGTTGGCCCTGACCCGAAAACTCTGGCAAAAACACCGGGAAAGGCTCCAGCAGGACGCTAGACTTCGAGAGCTTCTTTCCCTCCATCAGAGGGCCTTTCAGCACGCCCAGGAGGTCATGCGGCAGACCGGGGCCGAGGCCTTCTGTGCCCGTTGCGGAAGAGAAGGAACCTCTTGCTGCGGGGAAGATATGGAGCTCCACTGCGATGACATGCTCCTCCTGGCCAATCTCCTCTGCGGGGTGAGTCTTCCTTCGAAGCGCACCTTCCCGAAGGGGTGTTTTTTTCTCGGGGAAGAAGGCTGTCTCCTGCGGATAAGGCCACTCATCTGCCGCAACTTTATCTGCCCGGAGCTCGCGGAGTTTCTGGGCCCCGAAGAGACCAGGCGCCTGCAGGAAAGCCTCGAGGAAGAAGCCCTGGCCCTCTTTCTTCTCGGCGAAAGGATACGAAGCCTGACTCTTAAGGGTTAACCTCTGAAAGGGGCGCGAGATCCTTTTTGAGAGCCTTGGCCAGCCAGGTGATCCGGGAGATTTTCTCCAGCAGCAGCATGAGATCGAAGGCTTCGGAGAGGTTTTTCCCCAGGGTCACCGCACCGTGGCGGCTCAGAACAATCACCCGGGCCTCCTTAGCCGCTTCGGCCGCTTTCTTTGCCAGCTCTTCCGAGCCCGGAGAAGTGGGCGGAACTACAGCCACCTTGCGAAGATAGATGAGACCTTCTGGAAGATAGAATTTCGAAACGTCTTCTCCGGCAAGCTCCAGCCCCAGGGTGTAGGGAGGGTGAGCGTGGATCACCGCCGCCACGTCGGGACAGGAGGCGTAAATTTCCAGATGCATCTTGATCTCCGAAGAAGGTTTCTTGCCTTCTAACAAATTTCCCTCAAGATCGACCACCGAAATATCTTCCGGACGCAGGTCTTCTTTGGCCACGTTGGCAGGGGTGATAAAGATTTCTTCCTTTACTTTGAGCGAGAGATTGCCTTCGGGGCCCGTAACAAGCCCGGCTCGGGCGGCTCTGCGAGCAAATTCCGCCAGCGTGGTGCGAGGGAATCTCATGGTTTGACCTCCTTGCAATCCAGATTTGTCAGGGTTCCGGTAACATGTCCGATCGCCAGATCCCCCTGGCTCTTGACGATCAGGTCTCTGATCTTCCAGAGATAAGCCTCTTTGGAGCGCTTGATGAGCTCGCTCTCGAAACCGAATTCCACCTGAAGCTTCTGGGCCTCAAGGGGGCCGCAGGAAGTTCTTATCGTTTCATCCTTGAGATAGCGCAAAAGAGCCTGATTGGCCTTCTTATGAGCAAAAACCCAGAACAGATGCTCTTCTCCTGGTTTCTTGAGGACGAGCTTCATGGTGGCGTAAAAAGCGGAAAGTTCATCGTATACCGGGAAATGAGAAAGTTTGTAGACCTTTCGGTGCCCCTTCTGAAGGCGTATCACTTCGCCCTTCTTTTGGTCGAAGATGTACTCCTTGAGGACTTCTTTCCCGCGTTTCTTGAACCAGATGCGGCTCTTCACCGGATATCCATCCTCATCGATCCAGGTGGTCCACTCGGACTTGAACGGGTAGACAAGACGCGCCATTCCGATGGTCTTGGATTTGGCGTAAAGTTTGATGAGGGAACCCTCTTTTTCGACAACGAATTTGATCTTTCCGGCCGGAATCCCGAGCCAGGTAACCTTGTACCTGAGGGTGGACTTTTCGGACCCCGAGGCCGGAGCAACCAGCCAGACCAGTAATAAAAAGCTTAATAAAAAGCTAACGAGAAAATTTCTCACGCAACTTCTCCTCCACATTTTTTGGCACCAGACCGGAAATGTTTCCTCCGAATCTGGCGGCTTCTTTGACGATGGTAGAACTTATGAATATCCATTTGAAACCGGGCATCAGAAAAATGGTGTCGATGTGACGGTTCAGACGGCGATTCATCAGGGCCAGCTGAAATTCGTATTCGAAATCCGAGACCGCCCTCAACCCCCGCACGATGACCTTCGCTCCCCTTTGCGCGGCGAAGTCCACCAAAAGGCCAGAAAAACTGGCGACTTCAACCCGATCCCGACAGGGGAAATCGGAAATGGCCCCTTTTACCATTTCCAGACGTTCTTCCAGGGTAAAAAGAGGTTTCTTGGCCGGATTTTCGCCGATGGCAACGATGAGACGATCAAAGATGCGCAGCGCTCGCTGGATAAGATCGATGTGCCCGTTGGTAATGGGATCGAAGGTGCCAGGATAAACTGCCAGTGAAGCGCTCATGACTTCCTCCGGTAAAAGTGGAGCTCCGTTTGACCGTAGCGCTTTTGCTTGAACCTGGTCAAGAGCGAAGTCTCAGGAGGAAGCTCTTCTCCGGTTCGTTCCTCCACCACCACGATGGCCTCTTCGGAAAGGAGATCTTCGGGAAGGGCCAGAAGGGTGCGCTTGGCGAGCCCCTTGCCGTAGGGAGGGGTTACGAAGATCAGATCGAAAGGACCTTCGAGTCGTGAAAGGCCCCGCGGAAGCTCCAGTTTGAGAATGCGCGCTTCGGTTTCAGAGGTGCGCTTCAAGTTTTCCCTTATGAGGGAGAGGGCCTCACGGCCGTGGTCTACGAAGACCACCTCCTTTGCCCCTCGAGAAAGGGCCTCCAGGCCCAGAGCGCCGGTGCCGCAGAAGAGATCAAGAACCCGACAATCCTGAACCGCCGGCCCCAGAGAATCGAAAAGGGCTTTCCGGACCTTGTCCATCATGGGGCGAATCTCTGAGCTCTTGGGCACTTTGAGGGGAAGGCCGCGATATTTCCCGGAGGTAATACGCATGAGACTTAAAGGGAACCTATTCTGCGAAGCTCTTTTTCTATCTCAGTTAAAACGCTTTCTATAAAAACTCGCGGACTCGGTAATATCTTATCTGCTTTGTGCAAATGATGAGGATGTGTTTCTATTTCCGGCCAATGAGGGCTGTTATCCCAACGCAAACGGAGAGTCCCATCTTTATCTTGCCAGTGATACGAATACTTCTGCCATTCCAGAGTATGAACTTCAGTAATATAGAGAAGACTTCCGTCTACCAATGTGGCTTTGACTTTCAAAATGTTTACTGTCTCTTCTTCGATTAACTCTAAAATTTGGAGATCTAATACGAGCTCACTTTCCTTGAGAGCTCTAATGATCTTGTAAAACACTTTTTAGCTCTTCGTATTTCTCTTTCCACTCCTCGAATGCTCGCTGATATCCTTCCCAAAGGATGAGATCATCCCATTTTTCGAAATCTTCTTTTGCCGATTCCACTTCTTGGCGAAAGTTTTCAAGAGACTTCCCATACTTGGTCTCAAAATACCTTAGACGGGAACGGTAATATTCAAGCTTTGAAAGCGCCCGATCTGCAAAGAAATTCAAAATCTCCCTTTCGCGAATTTCACGAGCCAAACTAGGAGGAAGCTTGAGGGTTACGATCTCTTTTTTGGGGAAGTCTTTCCGCATATTTTCAAACTTTACTCAAAAATCAGCAAAAATAAAAAAAGCGGGGCCTTGGGCCCCGCTTCTTCGTCAGGAGGAAACTACTTCATCTCTTCGAAATCGGCGTCTATCACGTCGTCGCCGCCCTTCTTGTCTTCTCCTCCGGATCCACCACCGGCTCCTCCGGCAGCGTCGCCACCAGCACCAGCGGCACCGGCCTGACCAGCCTGAGCCTGCTTGTAGGCCATCTCAGCGATCTGGTAGGAGGCCTGCGTGAGTTCCTCAATGGCCTTCCGGATGGCCTGGACGTCTTCACCTTCCATGGCCTTCTTGAGGGCCTCGATCTTCTCCTGAATGGTCTTGCGAAGATCTTCGGGCACCTTGTCACCAAGCTCTGAGAGGGACTTCTCCACGGAGTAGATCAGACTGTCAGCCTGATTGCGCACCTCGATGAGTTCCTTGCGACGGCGATCCTCCTCGGCGTGCGCCTCGGCTTCCTGGATCATCTTCTGGATTTCCTCTTCGCTGAGACCAGAAGAAGGTTTCACCACCACGGATTGCTCTTTGCCCGTGGCCAGGTCTTTGGCGGTAACGTGGAGGATACCGTCAGCGTCGATATCGAAGGTGACCTCAATTTGAGGCACACCACGCGGTGCCGGAGGGATACCCACCAGCTCAAACCGCGCAATGCTCTTGTTGTCCTTGGCCATGGGCCGTTCACCCTGCAGAACATGAATGGTAACCGAGGTCTGGTTGTCCGCCGCCGTGGTGAAGATCTGACTCTTCCGCGTGGGAATCGTGGTGCCACGCGGAATGATGACGGTAAAGACGCCTCCCAGGGTCTCGATACCGAGAGAAAGCGGGGTCACGTCGAGCAGCAGGACGTCCTTCACCTCGCCCTTGAGAACGCCAGCCTGAATGGCAGCTCCCATGGCCACCACTTCGTCAGGGTTAACACCCTTCACCGGTTCCTTACCGAAGATTTCTTTCACCTTGCGCTGTACCGCCGGCATACGGGTCATCCCACCAACGAGGAGCACCTCGTCGATGTCCTGAGGCGTAACGCCGGCATCCTTCATGGCGATGCGGCACGGTTCTTCCAGCCGATCGATAAGGTCAGCCACCAGGCTCTCGAGCTTGGCCCGGGTGAGCTTCATGACCAGGTGTTTCGGGCCACTAGCATCAGCGGTGATGAAAGGCAGATTGATCTCGGTTTCCTGCACCGTGGAAAGCTCAATTTTGGCCTTCTCTGCGGCCTCTTTCAGGCGCTGAAGAGCCATCCGATCCTGGCGAAGGTCGATACCGTGCTCCTTTTTGAACTCCTCCGCGATGTAATCGACGATTCGCATATCGAAGTCTTCACCACCGAGGAAGGTATCACCAGAGGTGGCCTTCACCTCGAAGACCCCATCGCCGATCTCAAGGATGGAGATATCGAAGGTACCGCCTCCCAGGTCGAAGACCGCCACGGTGCCCTCTTTCTTTTTGTCTAACCCGTAGGCCAAACATGCTGCCGTGGGCTCGTTGATGATGCGGAGCACGTTGAGCCCGGCAATACGGCCTGCATCCTTGGTGGCCTGGCGCTGAGTATCGTCGAAGTAGGCCGGCACCGTGATGACGCCCTCTTCTACTTCGCTGCCCAAATATTCTGTGGCGTCTTCTTTGAGCTTGCGAAGGATCATGGCAGAAATCTCAGGCGGGCTATAACGCTTGCCCCGCACTTCTACGTGGGCATCTCCGTTAGGAGCTTCTACGATCTTGTAGGGCACGCGTTTGGCCCACTCCTGCACCACAGGATCCTTGAATTTGCGCCCCATCAGACGCTTGATACCGAAAATGGTGTTTTCGGCGTTGGTAATGGCCTGACGTTTGGCGAGCTGCCCTACAAGGATCTGACCATCTTCGAGGAAGGCAACCACGGAAGGGGTAGTCCGCGTTCCCTCACGGTTGGGAATGACCTTCGGCTCCCCACCTTCATAAACCGCCATACAGGAGTTGGTAGTCCCCAAATCTATGCCTAAAGGCTTGCTCGTCTTCTCCTTTGTCTTCTCGCTCATGTTATCACCCTCCGTTTAAGAATTATTTTGTGCTTCGCCGGCGTCTCCCGACGTTTCTTTTTCTTGAGGCTTTTTGGCCACCGCTACCAGGGCGGGGCGAATGACCCTTTCATGAAGGGTGTAACCCTTCTGGAAGGTCCGAACCACCGCCCCTTCGGGGTGCTCTTGAGTCTCTTCTACCGCCAGGGCCTCGTGCAATTCGGGTTGGAAGGCATCTCCGATGGCCACCTCGAATTGCTTGAGGCCAAACTTCTCAAGGGTTTGCAGCAAACCCTTAAGAGTGAGCTCGATACCCTCGATGAGGGCCTTCACATCATTGGTTTGCTTGGCAGCTTCCAGAGCCCTTTCAAGGTTGTCCACAAAGGGGAGAAGCTCTTTCATGAAGGACTCCAGGGCATATTTGAAATACTCCTCCTTCTCGCGCTTGAAGCTCTTCTTCAAATTTTCGATCTCAGCCGCATAGCGGAGCATCATCTCCCGACACTCCTTGGCTTCCGCCTCTTTCTGCTTCAAAAGTTCTATGAGTTCTTCCCGGCTCTCGGGATATTCTTGACCAGTGTCTTGCCTGGTTTCGTTGGCTTCCATTTTGTTGTTAACCTCCTCCGGTTTTTTCGCCGGCATACCACCACGATAGAGGTGATACACTTTGGACATCCTTGATGACCTCTACCGGTTGTTTCCGGAAAAAAATTAAGTACGGGGGATAAGCTTGTCCAGAAGGTGAGAAACTACCTGGGAGGTATAATCCACCACGGGAACGATCTTGGAATAGTCCATCCTCATAGGACCTATAACTGCCAGCCCCCCAAGGGGATGTTTGGCCCTGAAGTAGGGAGAGGCCACGGCGCTCAAATTGCGAGGCGAGCCAAGGCCTGTTTCTGCCCCGATAAGGATTTGAACCCCGTGCCCTCCGAGGCAGCGCTCGATGATCTTGAGGAAGATGTTTTTTTCCTCGAAAGCCTGCAAAAGCTCTTTGAGCCTTTCAACGTCCTTGAACTCCGGAATCTCCAGGAGGCGACTGAGGCCCTCCACGAAGGGTTCGAGGGAAAAATCCTTATCCTCCAGCTCGGCAAAAAGATTTTCGAGGAACTTTCTCTCCGCTTCGATCTCCCGTAAAAGCTCATCTCGGGCTTCCTCGAGGGTGAGCCTGAGAAGCTTGTAGTTCAGATACTCTGCCAGACGCTCCAGGGACTCAACGGAGACCTGGGGAGGAATCCTGAGCAATCTGTTGACCACGGTGCCGGCCTCTGTTACGGCCACCACCAGCACCAGCCCCTTCCCCAGAGGGACGAAATCTATCTTGAGGAGCCTTTCTCCACCCAATTTGGGGGCGGAAACCACGGCCGGGAAACCGGTCATCTGCGAGAGAAGACGGGAGGCTATCTTCAACAATTCGGAAAGGTCTTCGATTTCTTCGCTATCGAAGACCTTTTCAATCCGCTCTTTCGCACTATCGGGGAGGGGTTCGGTCTCCAGCAGATTTTCCACGTAGTAGCGAAAACCTTCTTCCGTGGGTATGCGTCCGGCTGAAATATGTGGCTGGGTCAAAAAACCGAGCTCTTCGAGATCTGCCATGATATTGCGAATCGTGGCCGGGGAAAGGGGGGGCTCCAAACGCTTGGATACCGTGCGCGAACCCACCGGCTCGGCGTGGCGAATATAGTCCTCCACCACGATGGCAAGGACTTTGCGGTATCTCTCGGAAAGCTCAAAGGCTTCAAACATGACCCCTCCACGATCCACTGTAAATTAGCCCCCTTGAGGCTCGGGTGTCAATCCTGGACGAAAATCGGAGTGCCGCTAAAGCACCCGAAGAGGCGCGCAGACAGGCGCTTTTGGATAAAGGTTTTGAGGGAACGAAAGGGAAATTTGTGGAGGAAAAACAGGGGGCCCTGATCAGGCCCCCTGTTTTAGAGCCGCTAAACGGCTAGGATTTGACCTTGCGTCTGACCCAGTAAAGGAGAGGAAGACCCGCCAGAACTAGGAGACCTGTTGCCGGTTCGGGAACAGGATCAGCCCGCAGGGTAAAGCTGGTTTCAAGGGACCCATCTATATAGTTTAAGTTAGAGGGGCCATTTTGAGAGGATTCCCAGGCATACTCCAAGGCGGCCAGCTGGGAATTGAGGGTTTGCAGGTTTCCACCGGAAAGGGTCAATACCGCCGTGAGGATGGAATCACCCGGTTCGGCAAGCTCCGTGCTGGTTTCGTCTCTGTAAAGTTCCCAGCCAAAAGTAACGCCTGAAA
>JAADDY010000029.1 GCA_013153725.1 Thermodesulfobacteriota bacterium | reverse complement strand
TGATCACCTCGACCTCACCGCCCTCAAAAAAATCGCCGGGCCGAAGAAGATCATCACCCCTCTGGGTTTTTCCCATTACCTCGCCACGCCCGACCTCGTAGAGCTCGACTGGTTTGAAAGCTTCGAAGAGAGCGGGGTCCGCTTCACCGCTCTCCCCCTCCAGCACTGGTCCAAAAGAAAGATCGCCGACACCAATTGCAGCCTCTGGGCCGGTTTCATGGTGGAGGCCGAGGGGCTCAGGATCTTTCTTTCCGGAGACACCGGTTACTTCTTCGGTTTCGAGGAGATGGGAGAGCTCTTCGGCCCCTTTGATTTGGCCCTTCTTCCCGCAGGGGCCTTTCTTCCCCGCCGGCTCATGGCACCCTTTCACCTGAGCCCCGAAGAGGCCGTGAGAGCGGCCCAAGAGCTCAAGGCTCGCCAGGCGACCCCCATCCACTGGGGGGCTTACAAACTGGGGGACGAAGCCCTGGACGACCCCCCAAAACTCTTCAAGAAGGCCGCCCGGGAAGAGGGGTTAAAGCCCCTCATCCTCTATCCGGGAGAGGCCGCCCTCTGGCACCGCGGGGCCTTCCGCCCGGTCGAGCAGATACCATCCTGACACCTCAAAAAGCCCCCTCACGGCGTTTCCCAGGAAGATCTTCTCCGCCCGGGAAAGATCCTCAAGAAAGAGCTCTCTTTCCTCCACAAGGCCCTCTTCTAGCAGGCTCTGGCGCAGGACTCCTGGCAGAAGCCCCAGTTTTTTGGGGGGAGTGAGGAGCCTTCCACCCATTTTGAGGAAGATGTTCGTGATCGTTCCCTCAAGAAGGCGGCCCCTGTCATCGAAGAAGACGATCTCAAAGAGCCCCAGGGCCCGAGCTCGCCTCTGCCATCTCTCGAACCAGGGGCGATAAGTGGTCTTGTGAAAGACGAAAGGTGATGGGGGCCAGTCCCTTTCGGCAAGGGCCATCTTCACCGGAGCTGTGAGGGGCGTAAGGGAATGCGCCTCAAGCCTTAAAGTTCCGTCTGCACCGAGGAGGAGCCTCAGCTTGGCCTCGGAAGAAAGCTCCCTCATCGCCTCGGCGAGGAGCTCTTCGGCCGCCTGAACGTCCAGAGGATAATCGAAATAAGAAGCCGCCTCCCTCAAGCGCTTGAGATGCCAGGGCCAGAGAGGCACCCCTTGCTCCGGGGAAAAACGCATGGTCTCAAGGAGCGCAAAGCTCTTCGGAGGCTCTGTCAAAAACCTGGCCTTCAGCAGGCATTCCTCGTATTCTTTTTCCGGGTCGCTGTCCCAGACGATACCGGAGCCGATACCAAACTCCGCGGAATGCCCCCTGAGGCTCAAGGTCCTGATGGCGACGTTGAAGACGAAATCTCTCTCAGGAGAGATGAAACCAAGGGCCCCGGTATAGACCCCTCGCGGAGCCTTCTCAAGCTCGGCGATTATTTCCATGGTGCGGATCTTGGGGGCCCCTGTCACGGAACCGCAGGGGAAGAGCCCGCGGAAGAGGCGTGAGAGCGAAAACTCTTTGAGTTCCCCTTTTACCGTGGAGATCATCTGGAAGACGGTTTCATACTTTTCCACCTCGAAAAGAGCCGGAACATAAACACTTCCCGGGGCACACACCCGGCCCAGATCGTTGCGCAAAAGATCCACGATCATGACGTTTTCCGCCTGGTTTTTGGGGTCTTTTGCGAGCCAGGAGGCGATCTTCTGGTCTTCCTCCAGGGTGAACCCCCGGGGAGCGGTCCCCTTCATGGGTTTGGTCCACAAAGAAGGGCCTTCTTTGCGCAGGAAGAGCTCGGGGGAGAGGCTTACGACGGAAAGATCCCCCGCCTTGAAAAGGCCCCCGTAGCGCACCCGCTGTTTGCTCCGCAAAGAGAGATAGACCTCCTCTGGCGGATGCGAACAGCCAAAGAGGTACTTGAGCGTATAGTTGACCTGGTAGGTGTCTCCGGCGGCGATGTAGTCTTTGATCTTTCTGATGGCCTCGAAATACTCTCCCTCGGTGAGGGATAGCCTCAGATCTTCGAGGTCAAGGGGCTTTGGCTGGTAAGCCCTGGTAAGGGAGGCTGAAAACTCTTCCGGCGCCCGAAAGAGGCCCACAAGGGCAAGGGGATATGAGATTTCGGGGAGGAGGGATAAAAGGCGCTTTTCAAGCAGATAGCCCAGCTCGTAGGCAAAGTAGCCCACCACCCAGAGGCCCTCCTCAAGGGCCTTCTCCAGAGAGGCAAAGAACTCCCAGGGGTTGTCTTCAGGATGCAGAGAAAGGATCTTCACCGGCTCACGGAAAAAGAGATGGCGGGCGTCTTCCGGGCCGGTGCGGCTCGATTCGAGAAAGGCGTAAAAGGAAGCCTCCTTTTGCCCTTCAAGAAAGGCCGCCAGGTCAAAAAGCCCTGGCGGAGTGCGACTTAAAACCAGAAAAGGGCCCTCTCCCATGGCGCTTTCTTTAACAAGAAATTTTGATCTCCTCAAAAAGCCGGGCGATTTTTCTTGTTATTTTCTGAGATTTGTTTTAACTTCGTAGCAAAGAGCAAGGAGCTAGAGATGAAAATTCTCGCCTTCCAAGGGAGCCCGCGGCTTGGCGGCAATACGGATCTTCTTCTGGAAGCCTTTTTAAAAGGTGCCCGGGAAGCCGGGGCCGAGTGTGAAAAGATCAACCTCTACCGCATCAACATCAAGCCCTGTCTGGAATGCGGCGAGTGTGACACGACGGGGGAGTGTGTCATCCCGGACGATATGGCACAGATTTACCCCAAAATAGACGCCGCCGATGTCATCGTCGTGGCCTCTCCCATCTTCTTCTACAACATCACCTCTTACACCCAGGCCCTGGTGGAAAGGTCGCAGGCCCGCTGGGTGTGCAAATACGTCCTCAAGAAAGACCCTCCTTTCGGGAAGAAAAAGGCCGGGGTCTTTCTTTCGCTCGGAGCCACGAAGGGGAAAAAGCTCTTTGAAGGGGTGCAGCGCGTCATACGCTACTTCTTCGACGCCGTCTATGCGGATTACGAAGGGGGGCTCTTCTATCGCGGCGTGGAGAAGAAAGGCGCCATCAAGGATCACCCCACGGCCCTCAAAGAGGCTTACAATCTGGGGCTTTGTGTGGGTCGGGGAGAACCCAGAGAAAGCTGGCCCCTCGTAAGAGAAAAGACCCCTTAATCTTTTCTTTCCAGGCGGCCAATCTCTGCCCGGCCCAAAAAGATCCGGAAGACCTTTGGGCTTGCGGGGCGAACCTCAAGCCTCCTCGCTAGCTCCACCAGGGCTCGCTCCGCCGCCTCGCGGGGGCCTTTAGCCGGCACGTTCTGGACTTCAAAGACGAAGCGTACGTTATAACACGGCATCTAAGACTTTTTCTTTTTGTCCAGACAAAGCTCCACCACCATCTTCGAGTCTTCGAGCTCAAAAGGAACGGCCATGCGCTGGCTGGTGCAGAGGGGCGTGATGGAATGACCCTTGCCGGTCACGATGACGGGAACCGCCGCCTGCAGGGAAACCCCTTGTTCTTCGAAGCGCCTCCTGAAGGCCCCGCAGATTTGATTGGCCAGCTCTCCGGCGGCGTCGCAGACTTCTTCGTTGAGTTCCTTGGGCTCGTTACCAAAAAGGGCGGTCAAAATCTTGAAGAGACACTCTTCGGTAAAAGTCACCGTAAGCATTCCCGTGAAGCCTGAACCTGCCAGCCCGTTTACGGCGGAAATATCTCCCAGGGCCTGGGGTTCGGTGCGAACGAAGGGTTTCCCTGCTTTTGGCTTGAGGCCGGTGTAGATCCCGATAACTTCTTCAACCGAAGAGATGAGGGCGTCCAAAACGGTGGCCATCGGCTTCTCCTTTCAAAAAGCTTCTAAGCTCTAAGTATTATCGGAAAGGATCCCTTCTTTCTGAAACGTGCCGAAACCTGAAGACCGGCCACCGAAGACCGCGCCAATAACTGCGCGTAAAGAGGATGGCCACCGTGTAGAGCTCAAGCCTTCCGGCGAGCATGCAGAAGGTAAGGACCAGCTTGGAAAAGCTCGGCAACCAGCCGAAATTCTTGGTGGGGCCCACGCCTTCGAGCCCCGGGCCGATGTTGTTCAGCGTGGCTGCCACCGCCGAGGTGGCGGTGATGATATCGATCCCCTGCGCGGTAACGAGAAGGCTTGCCCCCATGAAGACCAGGGCGTAGAGGGCCATGTAACCCAGCACGGCCTGCACAATCTCGTTGGGCACCTTGGCCCCGTCGTAACGCACGATCTCAACGGCCTTGGGATGGATGAGTTTGCGGAACTGGAAACCGATGAACTTGAAGAATATCAGGAGACGAACCTGCTTGATGCCACCTCCCGTGGACCCGGCCATGCCGCCGAAGAACATGAGGTTCAACAGAAGCAGCCGGCACACCGGATGCCAGAGGTCGAAGTCGGCGGTGCCGTAACCGGTGGTGGTCATGATGGACCACACCTGAAAGAGGGAGTAACGCAGGTTTTCCAGCGGGTCCTGGTAGATGCGGCCGTGGTTGAAAATCAGGCAGATCAGGAGCCCAAAAAGCCCCACCCAGAAATAGAAGCGGAACTCCTCGCTGCGAAAGTAGGCCCCGAAATCTCCCTTGAGAAAGCGATAGTGGAGGGTGAAGTTCACCCCCGCCATGAACATGAAGAAGACGATGACGTAATCTACGTAGGCGCTTCCAAAGGCGGCGATGCTTGCGGTGCGGGTGGAAAACCCCCCGGTGGCCAGCGTCGTGAAGGCGTGGCAAAACGATTCGTACCAGTCAAGCCCGCCAGCCAAAAGGAGCAAGACCTCAAGAAGGGTAAAGAAGATGTAGACCCCCCAGAGGATACGGGCGGTATCCTGGATGCGAGGGGCAAGCTTGTCTTTGGTGAGGCCCGGCATTTCGGCCTGGTAAAGTTGCATCCCGCCGATACCGAGGAGGGGGAGAATGGCGAGGGAGAGCACGATGATCCCCATGCCCCCGAGCCATTGCGAGAAGGCCCTCCAGAAGTGGATGCTCTTGGTCAGGTGTTCGAGCGAGGAAAACACCGTGGAACCGGTGGTGGTAAAGCCCGAAACCGATTCAAAAAGGGCGTCCACAAAGCCCAGGTACCCGGCGAAGACAAAGGGGAGTGCCCCGAAGACGCCGGCTGCCGTCCAAGAGAAGACCACCACCGCAAAACCTTCACGGTAGCCGATGTCTTTGGCAGGCTGTAACGAGAGGAGCAGACCCAGACCTACCAGGGCCGAGATACCCGCCGAGGCCAGAAAGGGTGTGAGGGGCTCTCCGTAAAGGAAGGCTATAGCCGCCGGAACCAGGAGGGCTGCCGCAAAGAAGAGGAGGAACCAGCCAAGAATATAGAGGACCGTACCTAATCTCATGAAGAAGAGAAGAGCTTTTCAAGTTTGGGCAGGGCTTCGCGTTTGGCAAAGATGATCAGGTCGTCTCCGGGATAAAGCGTGGTCTCACCCTTCGGGATGATCACCTCACCTGCCCTGTAGATGGCCCCCACAATTGCGCCCTTGGGGAATTCTATCTCTTGCAACTTGCGCCCTTTGCGGAAAAATTCCGTATCCGGCACCACCATCTCCACCACTTCGGCCTCACTTCCCAGAAAGGTTGCCACGGAAAGGATCTGCCCCCGACGCACGAAGCGCAATATCTGATTGGCCGCCAGAAGACGCGGGCTCAAGGCCACATCGATACCCAGGTTGCTCAGCAGCGGGATAAAGTCCGGCCGGTCGATGCGCACGATGCACTTCTTGGCCCCGTGGTGTTTGGCAAGCAAGGCTCCCAGAATGTTTACCGTGTCGACGTCTGTCACCGTGATCACCAGGTCGGAGCGGTCGATCCCCTCTTTGAGTAGTTCCTGAGCATCGAGACCGTCAAGGTTGAGCACCACCGTGTGCTTGAGGAACTCCGCCAGTTCTTCGCAACGAGCGGCGTCTTTTTCCACAAGATAGACCTCGATGTTTTTGGCCTCCATCTGCCTGGCAATGAAAGCCCCAACCTGCCCTCCCCCAATGATGAAGACCCGGGAGGGAGGTTTCGTGGTGAACCCCAGAAGGTGCTCCACCGCGGAGATGTCTTTCTTCTTTGCGATGATGAAGATCTTGTCTCCCTTTCTGATGACATCGGAGCCGCTGGGGATGATGGTCTCGTTGTTTCGGATGATGGCCACGATGACAAAATCGTAGAGTGCCCGAAGCTCCTTGAGATCGGCAAGGGACATCCCCACCAGAGGGCAATTCTCTTTTACCTGATAGCCCAGGAGGATGACCTTGCCCCGGGCAAATTCCGCCCACTCGGTGGCCTCGGTGATTTCCGAGAGCCGCACGATTTCGTCCGCAAGCACCCGGGCCGGATTGATGATGAGATCGATCCCGAGCTTTTGCTCGTTCAGAGGGGACTCGGGAGAGAGATAATCTTCACTCCGCACCCGGGCCACCTTGCGGGGCACACCGTATTCCCTCGCCAGAAGACAGGCGATGAGGTTTATCTCGTCGCTGTTGGTCACGGCCACAAAGAGATCGGCCTCCTTGACCCCGGCCCTTTCCAGCACCTTTGCCGAGGCCCCGGATCCCTTGATGGCCATGACGTTCAAGGAGCGTTCGAGACGTTTTATCTTGTCCTCGTCGCTGTCGACGACCACGATATCGTGGCCTTCAAGGGAGAGGCGATCCGCGAGGTAATAACCTACTTCTCCGGCACCAACGATGATGACTTTCAAACTCATGGGCAGAAATTTAAATCCGCCCCCGAGGCAAGGCAAGAAAAATCAGGGGATCACATCGGTGTAGCGAGCAAGGAAGGCGGAATGCCGGTAGATCTTCTCGGGAGTGAAGCCTTGGGAAAGAAGGGCCTCCTGCAGGCGCGGAGCCCTCTCAGCCACCAGCCCCACGAAAAGCCGGGTTAGGATACAGTAGGCCAGGGTCCTTGCCGGCGAGCCGGTGAGAACCTGCACCGGGCACCTGCCACCACAGTACGGGTAAACACCGCATCGCTCACACCCGAGAACTCCCCGGTAAGCCACGAGTCTCTCAAGGAGCCCGTTTCCCCTCCAGGAGATCTCCCCCGAGGCGGACACTTCCCCCAGCGTGAGCTCGGCAGGAAGATCCGCACAGGCGAGGACACGCCCACCTACAAGATCAAAATTGGTGGCAAGCTCCACCCCGCAGGCAGAGTGCCCCCTCACCTCCCCGGTAAACCAAAAGACCAGAAGCTCGTTCAGGGGAACGATGGGAAGGAGCACTCCCCGGGAAAGATGATCCTCGTAGACGTCGAGAAGTTTCTCCAGGTCCTTTCCGTACCGGGAGGCAAAACCTTCGAAGTCTTCAAAAGAATCTTCCGCCTCTGCCAGATGCCAGAAGAAGAAATCGGCAAGCCCCTTCTCATGGAGGGAGAGGAATTCTTCCACACAGTCCCAGAGAGATTGCCCTTCCCGAAGGGTGGACCACTGCAAGACCCTGGCTCCAGTCTCCTCTTTGAGGGCGGAAAGCCCTTCACGGATGAGGAAAAGATCCGTGCCCTTCCGGAAGCGGTGATGCTGCTCCGGCCTGCCATCAATGGATACGGAAAAGAGCCAGACACGGGAGACAAATTCTTTGGCCTCTGAAACGGCCCGCTTCAAAAACTGCCCGTTGGTGTAGACCATGTATCTTACTCGCTCGGAAAGCCCCCATTCATCGAGCATCTCAACGATGCTCTGCATCTTGGAGAGGGCGAGAAGGGGCTCTCCCCCGTAAAAAGCAATGGTGGCCCGGGGTTTTCCCTCCCGGGAGATGAGCTGGGCCAGGGCACGAGCGTCACGCAGGGGATCAGCCTCAAAGAGCTGTAAGACCTCTTCCCTTCCCTGACAGGTGAGATTGGTGTTGATGCAGCCCTCACAGCGGGCGTTACACCGGCCGGTGACCGTGAGATGAAGGAGGAGATCTTCTTCCTTTTCTACCGGAGGGAAAAGGCCCTCTTCCGGCATTTTTACCGCTTCGGGAAGCGCAAGATCCTTGAGACGGGGATGCCAGAACTTCGGACCACGGGGAAGCGTGGCCAAACAAGTCTCAAACTTCGAGAGGAGCTGGTCAACCAGCGTCTGTGCCATGCCTCAGGATTACCCCAAGGAAGAAAGGGAAAACAAGGATGTAGCACCCAAGAGAAAGACAACGGCCGAAGGTAACACAATTTCGAGAAAGATATGATTAAAAGTCGGGATAACTGGAAATAATCCGGAATAACCGTACAAATGGCGAAAGCTATTTCTGGGAGTACAAAGCGAATGACTCTTTCCCCGTCTTTGCGAGAGAGGATCTCCCTATCATTGCGAGCAAACGTAGTGAGCGAAGCAATCTCGTCCCGAGCGAAGCAAAGGATCTGGATGAAAAGAGATTTTGGCACTATTGCGAGTCCAGCGGCTTTTTAGGCTTTTTCCAGCAATTTGACTTCTCTCTAAAGGCTTGCTATTTGAGCAATAGAGCATTCCTGCAGGGAACGG
>JAADDY010000031.1 GCA_013153725.1 Thermodesulfobacteriota bacterium | reverse complement strand
TAGAGATAAGGGTCCTGGTCGGCAAAGCGTGCCACGATTTCGAGCTGTCGCTCGAAACTCGGGGTAGCCAGATCTTTGATCTTCTCCAGGGGGAGACCGGAGTCGTCCATCAAATTGCCCAGAGCCAAAAGCATAAAATGGTTTATGACCTGCACGATGGCCATGATGCGGTCGTGTTCTTCGGGAGAGACCAGAACCACTTCCGCCCCTTTGGTGGTCAAGAATTCCCTGAACCAGTCAAACCAGCGCCTTCCCCTGGAAGGCCAAAGGGCCACTTTTCTTCCTCGGAGCGAGTCTTCCCCCGGGCCGAACAGGGGATGAGCAGCTACGATTTCGGCCTGCGGACAATGCTTTAACATCAGCTCGTTTTGGACCTTTTTGAGGGAGCAAAAGTCGATCAGCCCTTGGTCCTGGGAAAGCAACGGGCCTACCTCCTGCACCACCTCCTGGAACGCGGACATCGGAACGGAGAGGAAGATGACGTCGCACCTGCGAGCCAGGTCCTGATTGGAAAAGGGTGTGCCCTTGTCTGCGACGAGGACTTCGTACCCTTCAGCCTCAAAACGGTGTTTGAACCACCGGCCCATGCGGCCAGCGCCACCGATGATCCCTAGAAGAGGCTTAGAGGCAAGGGGCATTCTTTTCGTGCGGCAGACGGGCGGTGAGGTAGTGGCAAGCTTCTCTGGTTTCCAGAGGGAGCCAGCGCCCGTTGCGGGCCAAGAAATACCAGCGCCCGTTTTCCAGTTTGGCGATCTTTGTCCCGTGATAGCGCATGAGGATGGCTATTTTTTGAGGGTCTACCCTCTCGGTAGCCAGGACGGGAGAGGTGGTTTGCTGCTTCAAATGCCAGAGAAACCCACCAACTGCCAGAACTGCAAAGATTAAGACGGCCAGAAAGCCGACCCAGCACTTCCCTTTCATCACCCTACAACTCTAAAAATTCTTTCTGGAATTGCAAGCTCTATTCTCCTTCGATGTACTTGTGGGCATAGAGACGAACGTGGTGCCCTTCCAGCACGTGAAAGGTCTGTATCTTCTTGAGAAGAGTGGGGGAGAACTGCCCGAGAGGGAGATAGAGGACCTTTTTGCCCTGGTGCGCGGCGAAACGTTTGGCCAGAGAAGAAGGAGGCCTTTTGGCGATGTAGACGATGTATTTTTCCAAGGAGTAATCGATGGCGGCGATGAGGAGCCGTTCGGGTTTGTTGCGGGCAAAGTCAAAAAGAGGATCCTCCCAGACGTCGTAAACCCGCATGGGGGGATAGGTGAGCATGAAACCGCCATAATGACATCGCGAGATGCCAGGGCCTATGATGACTTCTCCCACTGGCGTGGCGTAGAAGGCCATGTCTGATTCCTGATCGTGCTCTCCGTGCCAGGTGAGTTTCCAGGGGTATCTCTCCTTTCCCGTGGCGTCGGGTTCGTCTTCGTCGAAGATCACTACCACGGAGCCCACTTTTCCGGAGACAGGACGCTCCTCGCGCACGTAAATTCGACCTTCGTACCAGTGTCTGATGGTTTCCTTGAGGTCGATACCGTCTTTGAGGGAGGTGGAGAAAGGCTCCACTCTTTTGAGGTCTTCGGCCAGGATACGCAGGGCCTTTTTCATCACCCGGCGGCCGAACCCTTCTACCACGAGATCTTCCGGAGGAAAGGAGCAGATGTTGATTCCCTTCCACGCCTCTTTCCATTCGCCCGGGCGCTTTTCCACGGGTTTTTTCTTGATGGGAAGAAGCCTTTTGCGGCGCAAAGGCTTGGCTTTGCGAAAGAACTTGAGCTTTCGATGAGGTTTCAGAAGATCTTCGAGGCTCAGACGGATGGGGACTAGATCGGGAGTTTCGGTCTGATAGGGGTAAAAGGTCCCGCGCTCCCAGAGCTCCCAAGCAAAATCGTCGTTCACCGCTCCGCGGGCCGCCACCAGAAGCTGATAGAAGTCCGGAGCCAGGCGCCCTTCAAGCAAGGCGTAATTGCGCACAAACTGGGTGAGAATTTTGAGATAGCGTGGGGCCACCTCTTCGCGGCGTTTTTCCTGGTACTGGGAAAGGGCCTCCTGGAGGAGCCGGTCGAAGATTTCCAGGCGGTCGAAACGGGTGGTTTCAAGGCGGTGTCTTTCGTAGAAACCCTGGAGATAGCCTATTTCTGAAAGCACTTCCCGGCTTGAGAGGGCTTCCAGATGGTAGATCTGGACGTCGTCCCTCCTGCGGCGGCCCAGGGGTTCTGCCAGCTCCTCATCGAGGAAGCGCATGATGTTTTTTATGTGGGCAAGCCCCCCTGCAAAGGCCAGGTGTTTGTATCGCCTGGCGAGCTGTTTCAGGTGATAAGCGATGGCCCGTTCCCGGTGTTCGTCGAGAGGATCTTTGGGATAGTCGAACTTCAGGGCCTCGTTCACGTAGGCTTCATAGCCCAGGCGAAAAACGGCGTAGGAATCCGGAAAGCTCTCTTCACGCCCCTGATAGCCCTCCACGTCGAGATCCACAAAATGGACGGCGGCTCCGAGTTCCCGGGCGGTGCGAAGGGCCTCTACCAGAGGTTCTACGGGTTCGAGCAAGAGATACACCGTGGTGCCGTCTTTTTCCCGGTAGGAGACCACAGAGAGCAGGGGAAGCCGCCTGATTCCCCTCAAAATTTTCTCTTCCAGGGTGGGCGGGTATTCCACCGCCACCGCTTCCGGTTTCAGTTTGAGGAGCGCTTCCCGCACCGCGGCGGCGAATTCCAGCCGCCCGTGCAAGATTGGCAGGAAGGTGATCCGCGAAGAGCCCAGCCTTTTGGTGGGGAGTTTCAGGCCCATCTATACCGGTCTCAAACGGGGTTCTTCTTTGCGATCCGGCCAGAAGATGAGGGCCGTCTGCCCCAGAATCTGGGAGATGGCCTCCTTGAGAACCTCTTTCTTGGGGCGCCCCTGATCAGGCCCCGTGAGACGCTTCAGGGCGTAGCGGGCGATGTTTACCCCGTCCCGCACGGAGAAGGCTTCTCCGGCCCGGTGAGCGAGCTGGAGAAAAGAGACCACGTAATGGAGGATCTCTTCGTCGGCAAAGGGGAGGTTGGCCTTGAGTATTTCGTACTCCTCTTCGGCCTCGGGGAAGTCTACGTAAATCTGGGGCTGGAGACGGGAGTGAATGTATTCCGGTACCTCGAAGGTAGAGGCGTCTTCGTTCATGGTGACACAGATACGAAAGTCCGGATGGGCCTTGATCTTGATCCCCGCCACGATGGATTCCACGTAGCGACGCGAATCGAGGAGGGGTGCCAGAGAGGCCCAGCTCTTCTCACTCATGCGGTTGGCCTCGTCGATGATGGCCACGCCTCCGCGGATCATGGCGGTTACAATGGGGCTTGCCATGTATTTGATGCGCCCCTCGTCGGAGATGACCGGGGTGATGAGGAGATCTTCGGGGCGGGTGTCCACCGTGGCCTGGAAGATGTAGACCTCGCGCCCCAGTCTTCTGGCTGCGGCGTAAGCCAGGGTGGTTTTCCCCACGCCGGGTTTTCCCACCAGACGCGGGTTGAGGGGTAAATCTCGATCATCTATTATCATCCAAGCAGCCAGGATCTGTTTGATGACATCTTCCTGGCCGACACAGACCAGGTTGAGTTCGTCGGGATGGGCTAAATGGAGCGTAACACCGTCGATGACATGGGTCTCCATGAATTCACCTCGGAATGGTTTTAACTTTAATTTTACCCTGTATCGCCCGTTTTGGGATGTGCCATGAAAGTACATTTTAAAGAGGTCAGGTTTCAGAAAGGGGCTTTCTCTCCGGAAGATTTTCCCGTTCCCTCCCTCCCGGAGGTGGCCTTCTTGGGGCGTTCCAATGTGGGGAAGTCCTCCCTCATCAACGCCTTTTTGCGCCAGAAGGGGGTGGCGCGAGTTTCTTCCACCCCGGGCTTCACCAAGGCCATCAATTTCTTCCGGGTGGACCACCGCTTCTTTCTGGTGGATCTCCCAGGCTATGGCTTTGCCAAGGTATCCCCCAAGATGCGGGCCCAATGGAAGACATTGGTGGAATCTTATCTTTCGGCCTCGCGGCCCATTAAACTCTTGGTCCTGATCTTTGATATTCGCCGCGAACCAGACGAGCTGGATCGGGCCCTCATCGATTACGTCAAAGAACTGGGTCGCCCCTTTATCGTAGTTTTGAACAAGATCGATCGCCTCAAAAAGAGTAGCTGGCCTCAGGCCCGCAAACGCTGGCAGGAGGGTTTGGGAGTGGAAGAAGAAAACGTCTTCCTCGCATCGTGTAAGGAAGGCAAAGGGATCGAAGAGATAAGGAAGAGGATTCTACAGGCTCTGGAAAAATAGCATGCGGCCCGAGCGGGCCGCATGCTAGATCTGTTAATGTTCGTCCAGGTGGCCCCGGAAGAGACGCTCACCGATGAAGAAGAGCATTCCGCAAAGGCCGAAGCCACCGAGTACTATCAGCCACTCATAGAGAGTGGGGGTATAGGAGTAGTAATGGGGCATGTCCACAATCCCGAGGCCGTGATAGTGAGGAACAATCTGCCCCACGACCACCAGATCGTAGCGCATTACGAAAATCGCAAGGAGAGCCAGCCCCGAGACGATGGCCATGGCCGGGATGTTCCGTGCCCTGACCGCCAGGATCACTATGAAGGGGAGGATTAAGCCGAGCCCGGTCTCAAAGAACCAGAAGTTGAAAGCGTAGGGACCGGTGAGAAGGGCCATCATGGCTTCGTATTTTCCGGGAGGATGCCCCGCGATCCCGGAGATGACCTTCCAGCAGGTAAAGAACATCACTATTGCGATGAGAAGGGCATAGATCTTCCCCGTAACCTGAAGGGCTTTTTCCATCTTGGCATCCATTTCCCAGCCGTTGATCTTGTAGGCCAACCAGGTGAAGAAGATGATAGCGGCACCACCGCTCATCATGGCCGAAGCGATGAAATAGATGGGCATGTACGGACCGTGCCAGAATTCACGGCTGTTGAGGAGGCCAAAGACCGCTCCCAGGTTACTGTGGGCGGCGACACCGGCGATGACACCCAGAAGCCCGGCCAGGCCGGCCTTTTTGTGATGCCCCATCTTGAGCAAGGCGAATTCGACCAACATGAAAAAGAGGTAAGCGCCGTAAAGGGTTCCCATCCACCAGATGTTAGAGGTGGGGTTGGCAGAGATGAGGTTGTAGATGGGCATCCGCCAAGGGTTTTCGAGCTCGAAGCCGATGACCGCGAAACCAGAAAGGATGGTGGCGATGGCCAGAAAAACACTCCGGCTGGCAATGGGCATGAGGCTCTGAATCCCGAATACGTGCCCGATAGAAGAAGTAAGGCAAAGACCCGTGGAGGTAACAACAAAGAACACGTAAGTGGAAATCAGAATGCCCCAGGGAATTTCCCGGGTAACCCCGTAGACGTGCTCGTGCCCAGCGATAAAGGAATAGATTCCCACCGCTGTGCCAACGGCAAATAAGAGCCCAAAAAGCAAGGCCAACCAGGTATTGGTTTTACTGGGAGCAAGTACCAGCTCCCTGCCCAAGACCGCTTCCCTAACTTCCGCCATAGCGCCCTCCTGTAAATTGTTTTTGTGAAAATTGTGCAACCTTACAGTACCCTTTTTTGCAACACGAAAGTCTTATACATTGCGCAATAACCATTGTCAAGATATTTGTACTTGTGTGCTAACTAGTTAGTTAACAGTGAGTTTTCTATTTGTTAACTATTAACAAGTAGCAGAAAAAGTTGACAATGGAAGATGTAGTAAAAGGGGTAGCAATTATTGTCAAAAAAAGTTGAAAATCCCCCGTAATCTGGAGGATTGAGGGCAGGCGCTGTGGAGAGAATTAGGGCGAAATTTGCGCTCTAATTCGTTTTAGATTTTATTGCTCGGTTTCGTCCTTTCCTACGGCCGAAAGATAAGCTGTGCATTTGGCTCTGGTCTCGGGCGGGCAGCCCACGATGCTCCAGCAAGGGGCATATTTCAATACTTCCTTGATTCCGGCGATATTGAGGCCCTTTTCGTGAATCATTTTACGCAAACAGTTGATCCACTGGATGTTGTCCATGGAATAATATCGCCGGGTCCCTCTTCTTACCGGTTTGATGAGCCCTTCTTTCTCGTAGATACGCAAAGTCCGTGGGTGGACCTCCAGCAATTTGGCGGCGGTCCCTATGGAAAAGATAGCTTTATCTCTTTTCATTTTTTCCCTCCCTGTTCGAAGATGAGCGCAGGCCGCGCGCGGCCTGCGCTCTTGGTCTTAGTGTTCCCGGCTTTCGAAAACGCCGGCAAAGTAACGTTCACCCAGGAGAAAGAGGGTTACCAGCAAGCTTACTCCGCCAACGATTACGAGGATTTCTGCCCCCGAAGGAGTGTAGTGGAGGTATTTGGGAATACCTTCAAAAAGCCCGTAGAAGGGGTGTACGATCTGACCGGCCACCACGAGATCATACCGCTGGAAGAAGGCACCGATGATGGTGATCAAAGCTGCCAGGAACATGGCGTGTACGTTCTTTAACCCGCCGGTGGCCAAGATGATGATGGGAATGGCTAGCCCAAGGGCAATTTCAAAGAACCAGAAGTTGAAGGAGAGCGGACCGTTGAGCAGGGCCTTGGCGGCCAGTTTGCCGGCATCGGAGCCACCGGTAAAGATTGCGAGGAAACGCCAGATGGTTGCCAAAGCTACCGCTATCAGGAAGAGAAGGAGTACTTTCCCGGCGGCGGCGGTGGCCCTTTGCATCGCCTCGTCCAGGGGTTTTTTGCGGACTTCGTAAGCGATGTAGTTAAAGATGATGAGAGCGGCTGCCCCGCTCATGAGAGCCGAGCAGATGAAATAAATGGGAAGCTGAGCCCCGTACCAAAAAGGCCGGGCCGCAATCAGGGCAAAGACTGCTCCCAGATTGGTATTGGCTGCGACTTCGGTTAAGGCCCCCAGCAGGCCCAGGGCAAAGGCCAGGGTATAGCGCTTGCTAAGGATGAGAGTGAATTCCAAGATCATGAAAGCCACACAGGCACCGTACAGAGCCCCCATCCACATGATGTTGGAAGTAAGATTGGGAGTGATCATCATCCAGTACATCCGCCACGGGTTTTCGAGCTCAAGACCGATGATGGCAAAACCCGCCAAGATGGCTGCTATCGAGAGGAATAGAGCCCGGTTGGAGAGTGGTAGAAGCGAGGTGCCTCCGAAAAGGTGCCCCAAGACAGAGAGGATACAAAGCCCCGTCGACATAATGGCAAAGAAAATGTAGCCCGCGATCAATAGCCCCCAGGGCATCTCTCGAAAGACGTTATAGGCGTGGTGGTGCCCCACTATCATAGCGTATACCCCGGCTCCCAGGCCCACTACCGTGAGCAAGAAGGCCAGAATGGTAAGCAAGGTGATTCGGGGGGTGGCAAAGCTCAGGTCTACTTCAAATGGTTTCAGTGTCTCAACCCTTGTTTCAGCCATGGCTATCCTCCTTTATTTAGTTTGCCCCTTCTCGGGTTTCTTTTTGTTCTTCAAGCCATTTGGGGATGGAAAAGGTGGTGAAAAAGGCCGGTATCGCCGCAAAAGGCCCTAAAGCAATGAACATGAGGAAGCAAAATGTGCCTAGCGCATATTCTCCCACACGTCCCTGCCAGAATCCGACTTTGCTCTGGGGCGCAACTTTCTCCCTTGTTTCATGGTGAAAGGGCCAAAGTTGTTTTAAAGTTTGGATGGCTTTCATTTTTACTCCTCCTTTCAGCTAAAAAGCAGGGAAGAAAGCTTATAAGGCTAATTATCGCTCTAAACCTTCTTTTTTTGACTTTTACCTTTCTTTATCAATGAACTCTATTCAATTTTTAGATAATGCATTTGGCATGCCAAAGGGGCATGAAAAGGGGAGAGTTTCCCGGAAGGCTTGAGTAGCAAGAATTTTAGGGCTCCAAATTACCAGCAAAAATTGACAACAGCTCTCTGGGAGGGCTTAAGTTGAGCCAGGCCAAAGAAAAAATGGGCGCAAAATAAGCCCAAAGAGAGGGTTGGTTTGGGCCAGATTGTCAAGAAAGCTGAAAATGAGCAGTTCTGTTTTTCTTGAAAATGGGCTTAATGTGCGCCCTGGAGGGAAATGCCGTATTTTTTGAGTTTTCGACGTAAAGTGTCTTTAGAGATTCCTAGCTCCCGGCAGGTGGCAAGTTTTTTCCACTTATTACGTTTTAAAGCCTGCAGGATGGCGATTTTTTCGATTTCTTCGAGGGTCATGGGTTTACTGAAAGAGATGGTACTTTCTTCTTCCTCGGGTTGATAGAGATACTCTGGCAAATGCTCCGGATAAATAAGCCCCTCTTTACAGACGATGAAGCAGTACTCGATGATGTTTTCGAGCTCGCGGACGTTTCCGGGGAAGTCGTAATTGAGCAGGATTTTCAGGGCTTCCTCTGTGATGCCGATGATATTGCGACCTTTGCTGGCCCTGAATTTCTGGATGAAATATTCTACAAGGAGAGGAATATCTTCCTTTCGCTCTCGGAGTGGCGGGAGATGAATTCTCGCTACGTTTAACCTGTAAAAGAGGTCTTGGCGGAAGCGCCCAGCTTCTACGAGCTTTTCGAGATCCTGGTTGGTGGCTGCTATGATGCGGACATCGGCCTTTTCGGGCCTGGAAGCTCCGAGAGGTTCGTATTCTTTGGTCTCGAGGACTCGCAATAGTTTTACCTGCAAAGACGCCGGAATTTCACCAATTTCATCCAGAAAGAGGGTACCACCTTGGGCCAGTGCAAAGCGGCCGGGCTTGTCCTTCTTGGCATCGGTAAAGGCTCCCGCCTTGTAACCGAAAAGTTCGCTTTCCAGAAGAGTGTCTGGGATGGCGGCACAATTTACCGCCACAAAAGGTCCGTCCCGACGGGGAGATAGGTCGTGGATGGCCCGGGCAAAGATTTCTTTTCCGGTACCGGATTCCCCGGTAATGAGTACGGTGCTTTCGCTTTCGGCAATGTCTGGCAGGATGTCCAGAATGCGCTTTATCTTCGGACTTTTTGAAATGATATCTCCAAGGCGGTAATCCTTGTTGAGCTCTTTTCGCAAGGAAAGGATCTCGGTAAGATCTCTCACCGTTTCTACCGCTCCGAGGAGTCTTCCTTCACTGTCCCTGATGGGAGCTACCGTGATGGATACCGGAATTTTGCGGCCAGATTTGTGCTGAAAATAGGTGAATTTGTTGGAGATCTTTTTGCCCTCGGAAATTGCCAGGGCTACGGGGCATTCTTTGTTACACAATTCACTACGGAAGACCTCCTGGCAGGGTTTCCCCAGGGCTTCGGTAGCTTTGTAACCGGTGATCCGTTCCAGCGCCGGATTGTAACAGATAATGTGAAAATGATTGTCTACCGAAAAGACGCCGTCGCCAATGTTTTCCAAGATGGTCTGCATCTGGACTTCAAAGCTGATGTCTCGAAATATTTCGAGTCCTCCGACCAGTTCTCCCTTCACGAAGAGCGGACTCGCCGTAATCTCCACCGGGAAATGGGTACCATCGGCGCGCGTCATAAAGATCCCGGAACGTTTGATGGTGCGTTTTTCTTTGATGCTCTTGAGAAGGATACAGCCTTCGCCACAAATGTTGGTTTTAAAAACCTCGTCACAATACTTTCCCAGCGCTTCTTTGGCCGAATAGCCGGTCAACATTTCGGCCATATTGTTGAATACGGAAACTTTGAAATTGCTATCCACAATGAACAGGGCCTCACCAAGGCTATTCAAAATGTCGTCTACGAAGACCGGAGGAATCTTTTCGTTTAGGATGACAACGATGGAAACGATTTTTTCGTTCTCTTTTAGAGGATAGGCGTTCAAGTAAATGACTTTTTCGGGTTGATCTCTGAAGTAGAGCGGAAACTGATAGATAGTATTCCCTTTGGCCAGTTGTTGTTTGATTAAGATACAAAGTTCTTTTTCGATGTGTTTTTCAAAAACTTTGTAGCACGGTCGATGGAGAACTTCTTCTTTTTTGGCGCCCAGAATTCTTTCTGCGGCCTGGTTGAAGTGTATGACACGAAATTGATCGTCTACGACGAGGATACCTTCCTGAACTTTATCTAGGGTTTCTTCGAATATTCGCTGGGAGGTTTTGCTGGATTCCATGATTAAGTTAAAAATAACAAAAAAAGGGGAGCTCTGTAAAGCTCCCCTTTTTTAACGGTTGATATTTTGATGACTTGCAATTTAATGGTGCTTTTCTTCTTTTTTGCCTTTGCCTTGCATCCTTTGCCAGCCTAAGACGCCAATGTGGCAAGTGGTACACTTCCGGTTTGACGCGAAGGCCATCTCTCCGTTATGGCAGGCACCGCAGTATTTGCCGTTGTAAAGGGCTTCCATGTTGAAATCGTCGTTTTCTTCCGCGGTGCCGGCGGCCATTTCGAAGAGTTCATCATGACAGTCATCACAGCTGAGGCCGGCATCTTCGACATGTTTTTTGTGGTCAAAAACCACGGCTTTCACCGGTTTGGTGAAGACAATTGGTTCTTCGGGATAATCTTCCTCGTCTTGTCCCCAAAGGGGTTGGTAGAGGAAAAACGAGATCAGAAAGGGAATCAATAATAAAAGCCACCGTTTCATAAAGGTTCCTCCTTAAAGGAATTTAACCTAGACCATCTATGGTGTAGAAGACGTTCGGCTTGGCACCAGTTTCAGGTCTCAAGACCCACACGACCCGGGAAGGATCGTGAACGATTTTATAGACCTTGCTCTTGGGGTCGGAGAGATCCCCGAAGATTCTAACTCCTGCCGGGCAAGCGGCTGCACAGGCGGTCAGTTTTTCGCCTTTCGAAAGGCGGGATTCCCAGCAAAAATCACACTTGTCAACGGCGCGTCTTTCTTCGTTGAAATAGCGCATGTTGTACGGGCAAGCCACCATGCAGGTCTTACATCCGATGCATTTTTTGGGGTTCATCCGCACGATGCCCGTCTTTTTGTCCTTGAAGGTGGCCTTGGTGGGGCAGACCCGCACACACGGGGGAATATTGCAGTGATTACAGAGGACGGGCATGAATTGTCTGGCCGTCTCCCCGGGGCCCACCACCAGACGTCTTTCGAATATTTTGGTCCTCCAGCCATATGGCGGGACATGGTTGGTCTGCACACAAGCATCCATGCAGAGCTGACAATCTACGCAGCGGTCGGTAATCAAAACCATGGAATAGTGGGGTTTGTAGGGAAACTTGTCCACATACTCGGGGGCAGCACCAAAGACTTCTTCAACCTTGGAAACCAAAGAGAGAACGGTTCCTCCGGCAAAGACACCCGTAACTTTAAGACCCAGCTTAAGGAAAGAACGCCTTTCTTCTACAGGAAGGTGTTCCACACCTTCGTTCTTTAAACTTTTTAACCATTCGCCAAATTTTTTAAGATCCATAGACCTCACCCCTCTGTCAAATTTGCAAAAAAAAGCCCCCCAGCGGGGGGCTTTTTCTTTACCTAAGTCCTCGAACTACTTCTTGTGGCAGTCGTTGCACTTAGTAGGCGCGTTGGGATGCTTGGCAGCCATTTGCTTGTGGCAGCCTTTGCAGTTCTTGTGAAGCGCTTTCATGGGCTTGTTGAGCTTCTTGTTGGGGAAATCTTTGTTGTGGCATTCCTTACAATGCTTGATTTCCATCCCTTCCTTATAGGGAGAGTGTCCAGGGCCGTGGTGGCATTCGCCACAGGCGATGCCAAGCTCTGTCTGGTGTTTCCAGTGATGGAAGGTGACGGTGCCTTTCTTGGCCTCGAAAGTGATAACTTCCGGCCCCTGACCACCAGAAATGGCGTACCCGTAAAAAGCTAGGCCTACCGCAACCCCCACAACTACACCCATTAATTTCCGAACCATAGTTTACCTCCTTCTTTGGTGGTTTGTCTGAGAGCTTAAACCCTCTTCAAAGATCCGTCAAAAGGAAACATCTTCGGGAATTCGAGATTTTTCGGAATTTATGAGGCCCATCAAAACCATCGTTGCGGAAATTTTACATCCTTAACAAGATTTTAAAAACTTTTGATGATTGTGAGGGAGCTTTCTTGTCAGAGGAGCCGGGCAATGAAAAAACCTGCTTCTAAAAGGATAAGAAAGATCGAAGCCAGAAGGATCTGGCTTAGGAGGTCTCCCGGGGCAAAAAAGAGCCCGCCTCCATAAGCTGCCCCCAAGAGATAGAGATGTCTCTTCTTGCCAAGGCGGGAAGGAAGGAGATCGAGCTTGACCAATAAGGCCGTGAGGAGAGGGAGCTGGGAAAGGACGACGGCTATCAGGAGCCCTTTCCCCAGGAAGGAAAGGTAGCTTTGAATGCGCAGGAAGGCTTCAAAATACTGGTAACCAAGACCTAAAAAGAACTTTAGAAGCGGGGGTAAGATCAGGAAGTAGGTGGCAAGGGCTCCCATTAGGCCCAGAGAAATGGCGAGGGTCAACAAACGTCTGAAGAAGCGTCTTTCATGGGGATAAAGCGCCGGGGCCAGGAAGCGCCATCCCTGGAAGACAAACACGGGGATCGAGAGGGCCAGGGCCAGAAAGAAGGTGCTTTTCAAGGCGGCCATGATGGCTTCGGGAAGCGAGGTAAAGACCAGTTCCAGCTTTCGCCCCGGAAAGGCCGTTTCGTAAGGTCTCAAAAAGAGGGGGACCAGCTTTTGAAATTGGGTAAAAAGGATCACCCAGATTCCAAACAGAAAGCCCACGCATATCAAAATTCGTCGGCGTAGCTCTTCGAAGTGGGTAAGAACCGTATATTTAGGGCGTTCTTTCATCGGGAGTGTCTTTTTTTCCGTTGTGCTTTTCGGCTTTAGCAGGGTCTTCTTCTGGAGGGAGGGGGTTGTAAACTTTTTCGAGGAGTTCCTGCCGAACTTTCTCGAGTTCGTCCTTTCCTTTTTCGATCTCTTCGGCCGCAAGCTCCTTCTTGAGCTCGTCGGCGGCTTTGCGGACTTCGTTTACCCAGCGTGCTAATTGCTTTGCCATTTGGGGCATTCTCTCCGGCCCCAGGACAATGAGAGCCACCACGAAAATAACGACCAGTTCCGGAAAACCGATACCAAACATCTCAAGACCTCAGATAGATTTTGAAGCCTCCTTTGCCGAGAAGGCAAAGGAGTTCGTAGCTGATAAGGTCCGCTGTGGCGGAAAGCTCTTCCGCAGGGACCTCCCGGTTGGGACCACCCAGCAGGATAATCTCGTCTCCCGGGGCTGCGCCTTCCACCTTACTTATATCAAGAGCCATAAGCCTCATCGAGACTGCTCCCACAACCGGCACCCGCTTTCCTTTAAGCCAGGCAAAACCCCTGTTGGAAAGGGCCCTTAAGTAACCATCATCATAGCCTACCGGTACGAGGGCGATTTTCATAGCCCGCGAGGAGGTAAAGAGGGGACCATAGCCGATGCCGCCGCCCTTGGGCACTTCTTTGATGCTCAAGATGCGGGCCTTCGCGGTCATGGAGGGCTTGAGGGAAACGAATTTTTGGGTCTCTTCGCAGGGGTGTATTCCGTAGAGGGCAAGCCCTGGCCTTACAAGATCGAAATGGCTCTCGGGGAGGAGAATGGTGGCCGAAGAATTGGCGATGTGTCTGAACCGGGGACGGAATCCGGCTTCCTTTACCTTGCTCAGGGCCAGAATGAATCGCTGGAGTTGTTCCTGCGTGCAGAAAGAAGCGGGCTTTTCGGCACAGGCGAAGTGAGACATCACCCCTTCGAGCCTGAGCTGGGGGTTTTCGCGAAGGATTTCAAGGGCTTCGTTGAGCTCCTGGAGAGGAATTCCCAGACGATGCATGCCGGTGTCTATCTTGAGGTGAAAGGCCAGCCGTTTTCCTTCTTTACGGGTGTAATCCGCCAGCAGTTTCAACTGGTAAAGGTCCGTTACGGCCGGAATGGCCCTCAGCCTTATCAGTTCCGGGAGCCAGGCAGGCTCAAAGCCCGAAAGCAAGATTATCGGGAGCGCAAGGCCCGCTTCACGCAAACGCAGCACTTCTTCGAGGTCCGAGAGGCCAAAGCCGTAAATTCCTTCCTGGGCAAGGGTGCGCGCTACAGGAAGGAGTCCGTGGCCGTATGCTCCGCTCTTTATCACCGGAAGGATTTGTGTGCCCGGCGAAAGGAGACCTTTGAGGGCTTTAAGGTTTTTTCTTATCGCTTCAAGATCTATTTCGAGCCAAAAGGACCAGCGGATGACGATTTCCCCTTCACAAAAAGATGCTTTGCCAATATTTATGCATTTGGGGGTTGCGGTAAAGAGAAAAGTGGTTATCCTACTAACTAGGTAGGAAATAGTCTAAAGTAAAAGTTGTTTTGGAATAGGAGAGCAGGAATGACACAGACACCGATGCTGCAGGTAAAAGATCTCTGGGTAGAAGTGGAGGGAAAAGAGGTCCTCAAGGGGGTGAGTCTCACCATCCCCGTGGGAGAGACCCACATCCTCTTTGGGCGTAACGGTTCGGGGAAGACCTCCCTCCTCATGACGATCATGGGTTTTCCGGAGTACCGTGTTCGGCACGGGCGGATCTACTTCAAAGGGGAAGACATTACGGATCTTCCTCCTTACGAACGGGCCAGGAAGGGTATCGGAATAATGTTTCAGCGTCCCCCCAGCATCAAAGGGGTCAAGCTTCGTGAAATGCTGGAGCTTTGCGCCAAGAAGAACGGTTACCGTATCCAGGAGCTGGCCCGGGAATTTGGCTTTGAGAAGTTCCTCGACCGCGATGTAAATCTCGGTTTTTCCGGCGGTGAGCTCAAGAAGAGCGAGCTTCTGCAGCTTCTGGTCCAGGACCCGGATCTCGCCCTGATAGACGAACCGGAATCCGGGGTGGATATGGAGAACATCGAGGTCATCGGGCGCATGATCCGCAAACTGCTCCAGAAAGATACCCATCGCCCTCGCCAAAAAAGCGGGCTCATCATTACCCACACCGGCTTCATCCTTAAATATGTCCCCGCGGATCGGGGCTATGTCATGCTTGATGGCAAAATCTATTGTCAGGGGAACCCTCAGGAGATCTTCGAGGGGATCCAAAAACACGGTTACGAGGAGTGTTTGAAATGTCTGAGAAGAATGGAAACCCAGTTGAGCGCCTAAATCTGGAGGAATTTATTCCTGCCAAAAAGGTAGAACCTCCCAAGTCCCTGGAGGAACTCTCCGAGGAGGAGATTGCCCGCCTGAAAGAAGTGGGGATTGACCTTGCGGCTGAAGACCATCCGGGGCTCTTCGTGCAAGCGGACTGCGGAGTGGTCTCTTGCCATTGTGTACCGGAGGGACTCGAGCTTTTGCCCATTACCGAGGCCCTCAAGAAATACGACTGGTTGCGGGAGAAGTACTTCTGGAAGGCGGTAACTCCCGAAAAAGACGAGTTCACCAAGATAGCCGCCGAGGACCTGGACAACGGCTATTTCATCCGTGTCTTCCCCGGCGAGAAGGTCATCTATCCTCTCCAGACCTGCCTTTATATCCGGACGGACCGCGTGGCACAGAGAGTGCACAACATCGTGATCGTAGAGGAAGGAGCCGAGCTTCATATCATTACCGGTTGCACGACCAACCCCCACGTTACTTCCGGGCTCCACATCGGAGTTTCCGAGTTTTACGTCAAGAAGAACGCCAAGTTCACCTACACCATGATCCACGAATGGGGTGAGAACGTCCACGTTCGTCCTCGCACCGGGATCTGGGTGGAAGAAGGGGGAGTGATTATCTCCAATTACATCTCTCTGGATAAGGTGGGTTCCGTGCAATCCTTCCCGACGTGCCGTCTCAAGGGGCGTGGAGCCGTGGGGCAGTTCAACTCCGTCATTGCCGCCCCGGAAGGAGCCTTTTTAGATCTCGGCAACCGGGTCATCCTGGAAGCTCCAGAAACCAAGGCCGAGATCATCTCCCGCACCGTGTGTTACGGTGGAGAAACCATTGCCCGGGGCCATCTTATTGGCAAGGCTCCAGATATAAAGGCCCATCTCGAATGTCAGGGGCTCATGCTCTCGGATAAGGGCTACATTCTGGCCATTCCGGAGCTTGAGGCTCACGTGGCCAACGTGGACATGTCTCACGAGGCCGCGGTTGGAAAGATCGCCCGCGAGGAAATCGAATACCTCATGGCCCGTGGGCTTGACGAAGAAGAGGCCACGAGTTTGGTGGTAAGGGGCTTTCTAAACGTCCGCATCGAAGGGCTCCCTCCCGAACTCCAGGAACGTATCGAAAAGGCCATCGAAGAATCCCGCAAAGGAATGTAAGAAAGAAGGGAGGCGGTTTACCGCCTCCCTCTCACTCCAAAATAGATCTCAGATTTTCCATATTTGTCTGCGTGTTCCCCAAAAAATTTTGAAAGCGCCCTCTTTTTTCCATTTTTGGTTGATCTTGGCTCGTTTGAGTTCAGGGAAGATGCTTGGCAAAAGCGGGCAATTTTGCTAAAAGCTAGCGCAGTTATATTTCTGGGAGGCTTTGATTTTTAGTACTTTTTAACGAATGTTTTAGAAAAATTTATATCAAGGAGGTGATCAAAGCCCCTTTTCGTCTTTTCGGCTTAGGAGCCAAAAAACAAAATTCCAATAAAAGGAGGGCGAGATGGCGTCACACGTTATTTGGCTGTTTGTCTTTGTTGGTCTTTACTGGATCTACTGTATTTTCTGGGGAGTTAAGGGAGCGAGGATCGCGAAGACGGCTTCCGACTACTTCATCGCCGGGCGGCAAATTCCTCTCTGGGTCTTCGTTCTTGCCGCTACTGCTACTTCTTTCTCCGGGTGGACCTTCATCGGGCACCCGGGTCTTATCTATCGTGATGGGTTGCAATACGCCTTTGCTTCGTTTTATGCCATCACCATCCCCTTTACCGGTGTAATTTTCCTGAAACGTCAGTGGATGCTCGGGAAACGTTTCGGATACGTTACCCCGGGTGAAATGTTCTCCCATTACTATCAGTCGAACATCATTCGTCTTCTGGTAGTTTTGGTGGCCTTGATCTTCTCTATCCCCTACCTTGGGCTCCAGTTCCGAGCCTCTGGTTTTCTCTTTAACGTCCTCACTGACGGCCTCCTTGGGGTAGAAGCCGGAATGTGGCTTCTTTCCGCGGTGGTGGTGATCTACGTTATGCTTGGGGGCTTGAGAGCGGTGGCCTACGTTGATACGGCGCAATGTATCATGCTTGCCCTGGGTATCATCATTATCGGTCTTATTACTCTTAACGCCGTAGGTGGCTGGCACGCCCTCCAGGAAGGTATCTTCAAGATGGCCCAGGTTGATACCAAGCTGACTCCCGACGGGTACAGCCATTACATCGCCATTCCGGGGGTCATCCAGTTCGTGAAGTCCGGGCTTCTGGCCAAAGGTGGGGCCTGGACAGGTGTGATGATCCTTACCTATATGTTTGCCCTTATGGGGATCCAATCTGCTCCGGCCTTCTCCATGTGGGCCTTCTCCAACAAGAATCCCAAACCCTTTGCTCCGCAACAGGTTTGGGCCTCTTCTGCCGGAATCGGTTTCATCCTTATCGTCTTCACCGCCATTCAGGGGCTGGGGGGCCACCTGATCGGAGCGGACCACAAACTTCTGGAGCTCGGGATCGCCAAGGACGTTCTCAAGCTGGGCAAGGATCTCATGGAAATGCCGGGTAAACAGGGGATGCTGGTGCCGGCCTTGATCCGCCTCATGGCGGATTCCGCTCCCTGGCTGGTCGGAATCCTTGCGGTCTGCGCCCTGGCAGCCATGCAGTCTACCGGATCTGCTTACATGTCTACTGCCAGCGGTATGATCACCCGTGACGTCTATCGTTTCTTCATCAATCCCGATGCCACCCACAGCCAGCAGAAGCTCATCGGACGAATCGCGGTCTTCCTCATCGCCGGGGCCGCCCTCATGGTGGCCACTTACTCCAAAGACGCCCTCGTTCTTTTGGGTGGTCTTGCGGTGGCTTACGGGTTCCAGATGTGGCCCGCCCTTCTCGGGGTGTGTTATTGGCCCTGGCTTACCAGGCAGGGAGTCATCCTTGGTCTCATTGCCGGTCTCGCCGCGGTTACCTGCACGGAAAGCATCGGGCAGAAGTGGCTTGGCATCAAGGCCTGGGGGCGCTGGCCTTTGACCATCCACTCTGCCGGGTGGGGAATTATCTTCAACCTCACCATCGCCATCATCGTTTCGGCCTTCACCCAGAACAAAAAGGCCCTCGAGCACAAGATGAAGTTCCACTCCTTTCTCAAGGAACACGCTGGTCTTCCGCCACACAAGAAGAAGCTCGTACCCCTGGCCTGGGCTATCACCCTCATCTGGTTCTTCTTCGCCATAGGCCCCGGGGCGGTGCTCAGCAACACCATCTTTGGCAATCCCAAAGACATGAGCACCTGGATCTTCGGTATGCCCTCCATCTGGGCCTGGCAGATTCTCTGGTGGGCCTTGGGTGTGTTTATGATGTGGTTCCTCGCCTACAAGATGGAGATGTCCACCATGCCTGATAAGGAGATCAAGGCTCTGGTCGAAGATATTGCCGATCTCAGTAAGGCGCGATTTGATATAGACATGCCGGATTAAGGCCAGAAAGGGGCGGTTTGAAGCCGCCCCTTTTTCATTTATACTTTCCGTATGCGTCCCGAAGACTTAAGAAATCTCCTCCTCGGTCTCACCTTTGTTGGTCTTTTGGCTCTGGGTTTCCAGTATGTTACCGCTGACCGGGAAGAGTTCCCCGGGGAGATGACCTATCGCGAGGGAAACTATCGTCTCGAACACGGAGAGTACGAGCGGGCCCTCGAGTGTTTCAAAGAAGTCCAGAAGATCAATCCCTCTTACTATCCTGCCAGGCTTGGTGAAGCCCTGGCCTACATCAAGATGAACCGTTATTCGGAAGCACGCCAGGTTCTCGATAGTTTGATTGCGGAACATCCCGACTTTGCCGAGGCCTGGGCCAACCGGGGCATTTTAAACGATCGGGAGGGGCGCTACGAAGAGGCCGTAAGGGATTACGAAAAGGCCCTTGCTCTCAAGCCTTCCCTGGCAAGGGGGCCGGGCTTTCTTTACCGCTTGCTCTACAATATCAAGGAAAAACCGGCCACCATTGCGGATCGGCTCGAATATCTCAAGGAACAGCTGGCCAAACCCCCGGAGGAAAGGCTTTTGAGGGTCCCTGAAATAGACGAGAAACAACCTATTCTTAAGGGGAGTTAGAATGCGAGCCTTCTTGAAGCCCGAAGAGCTTTATCTCATGGTCATTGATCCTCAGGAGAAACTCATGGCGGTCATCCACGAGGCCGAAAGAGTGGTCAAAAATATTTCTCTTCTTTTTCACCTGGCAGAAGAATTCAAGATCCCCGTCATACCAACCACACAGTACGTCAAAGGTCTGGGGCCCTACGTAGAGCCTCTCAGGGAGCTGGCCTCCAGGTACCAGATCTTTGACAAAGTCGAATTTAGCGCCTTCAAAAACGAGGCCGTCAGAGAGGCGGCCTTGAAACTCAAGCGCCACAAGCTCATCCTCTGTGGCGTGGAAACCCATATCTGCGTGTACCAGACGGCCCTTTCTGCCTTGCTGGAAGGGCAGGAGGTAATCATTGCCGCCGATGCCACTTCTTCGCGGACCCCGGCCAACATGAACTATGGCCTGGGGCGTTTGAGGGATATCGGGGCGGCCATTTATTCTACCGAGATGATTGTTTACGAGCTTCTGGAAAGGGCGGGGACGCCGTCTTTCAAAGCTCTGTTACCCTATTTGAAGTAATGTTTCCCGCAAGGTTCAGCCTTCGCACCTCCTTTATAGCCCTCTGGTTGGGCGGGGTTCTGTTACCTTTTCTTGCAGGGCTTGTGTGGCTTTACTTCAATCTTCCTTCCAAAGACGTTCGCTTCACCTTTTACCTTGTGGTTTACGGTTTTGCCTACACTTTCTGGTCTATCTTCCTGATGATGCTCATCTATCGCGGGCCGCTTGCAGAGATAAGAAGGCTTGCTCGTCAGGCCGAGATCCTGGTCATGGAACATGCCCGGGAACTCATCGACGAAACCGAAAAGGAGCCCGTCCATTCTCTCGAAGCTCTGGCCAATTATCTCGAAAAGCTGGGAGCGGCTTTTCGTAAACGTTCACTCGAGCTCGAACGTCTCGTAAAAGAGACCACCTCTCGTCTCAAGCTGGAAAAAGACGTCCTCTCCCTCATTCTCCAGAACATTGCCGAAGCCGTCCTGGTGGTGAGCAAGGATTTTCGTATTGTTTTGGTCAACCCGGCGGCGGTAAGGCTCTTTGGCCCGGAGAAGGCCTTTCTCGGGGGGAGTGCCCTTTCGATCTTTGACCGTGAGACCCTGGTAAAGCTCTTTAAGACTCTCGAGGAAAACCCCAAATGTAGCTGTCTTCCGGTGCAGGTAGACGGCCACAAAGGTTCGGCTTGTCTCCTCAGAGACGAAGAAGGTCACGTTCTCGGGATAGTCCTGAGTTTTTCTTCTCCCCCGGGAGAGGAGCGCCTTCCCGCCAAAACCGTGGAGGATCTCTCAAGTCTCACGGTGATTGAAGAACCTTCTTCCTGGCGCCCCATTGCCTACGATTTCGACCTCTTTGAGAGCATCCATCCCAAGGGAGAACTTCTTAAGCTTCCTCTGCGGGAGCTGGTCTATACCGCTTTCGATACGGAGACCACGGGCCTGGAACCCTCCAAGGGGGACAAGATCGTTGCCATTGGTGCGGTGCGCATCGAGAGGGGGAAGATTCTTAAAGACGCCATTTTCCACACCCTGGTAAATCCCGAAAGGCCCATTCCGCCTCTGGCCACCAAGATTCACGGTATCACCGATGAGATGGTCAAAGACAAACCCACTTTGCGGGAGGTTTTGCCGAAATTTCTTACTTTTTGCAAAGATACCGTTCTTGTGGCCCACAACGCCGCCTTTGACCTCAAATTCCTGGAGATCGAAGCCGAAAAACTGGGCCTCAAACTGGATTTTCCGGTGGTGGACACCCTTTTCATCTCCTATGGAATCTTCGAAGAGTTTGAGGACCACAACCTGGACACCATCGCCCGAAAGCTCGGCATCCCGGTGGCGGGGCTCCATAGCGCTCTGGGAGACGCCTTCCTCACCGCCGAGATCTATCTCAGGTTTATTCCTTACCTTGAACGGCGAGGGATAAAGACTCTCGAGGATTTGTTCGAATTCTGTCGTAAGATGTATTCGCTCAAAAAATTGCAGCAACAATTCTAGAGGGGGGCTTATGCCTCAAGAAGCACCAGCCTCAAAGGAAATGCCCGACGATCTCTCGCTGGAGTTTGTCAAAAAGCGCCTGGAAGCCATAAGCAGGCTCAACGTCTTTCCTTACCATGCCCCGGTGCGGGAAATCATGGTCTCCCCGGCTTATGCCTGCCGGGCGGATTGTTCGGTGAGGGAAGTGGCCAAAGAAATGGCCAAGCGTCGTATTTCTTCGGCGGTGGTGGTGGACGAACAGGGCCACGTAATCGGAATCATTACCGAACGCGATATCCTCACCAAGGTGGTCTCCCGCGAAACCGTCGACCCGGCTAAGACCCCGGCGGCGGCCATCATGAGTGCGCCTGCCATCACCATCTCCCCCAAAGACAAGGTCTACCGGGCATTGAGTCTCCTTGCCCGTTACGGAATCAAACATTTGCCGGTGGTAGAGGGAGGAGAGCTCGTGGGCATCATCACCATGCGGCACCTCATGCGCCTGGCCCACCAGGAGCCCCTCCTCATCATCGGGAAGATCGAACTCGCCAAGACCGCCGAAGAACTGGCGGAAGTGAAGGCCGAGCTCCCGGCCATGGTGGCCAACCGGCTCTCCGCCGGCATCTCTGCCGTGGATACCATGGCCATGCTCTCTCTTATCCATCAGGACATTCACCGCCGGGCCTTTGAGCTGGCGCTGGAAAAAATGGGTGAAGAGCCTCCTGTGCCGTATTGCCTCTTTGTGACCGGAAGCCACGGCCGGGGAGAGGCCTTGCTCGCCCCGGACCAAGATCACGGCCTCATCATCGCCGATTATCCCGACGCCCATTACGACAAAATCGACGGCTACTTTCGAGAGCTGGCCACGAAGTTTGGGGAGATCCTCGTCAAGGTGGGTTACCCGCGCTGTCCGGGTTACATCATGAGTGAGAATCCGCTCTGGCGAAAGAGATATCAGGAATGGCTAAAACAATTCCTCATCTGGCTGGAGCTTTCCACCTATCATACCGTGCGCTATCTTACGCTCGTCTTTGATGCCCATCCCCTCGTGGGAGAACTCCCCCTTTTTTACGGGCTTAAGCGCTTTTTCCTCTCGAAGATCCAGGAGTATCACAACGTCATCCGACAGATGTTCGAAGAAGAAGCGGGGCACAAAGTCCCCCTGGGAATGTTCAACAAGTTCATCGTGGAGAAAGAAGGCCCACACAAAGGGGAGCTTCATCTCAAAAGAAGCGGTCTCATCTTCGTGGTGGAAGCGGCCCGGGTCCTCTGCCTCAAAGAGGGAATTGGTGAGGTTTCCACGCTTGATCGTATCCGCGCCCTTCGAGAAAAACACGTCATTTCTGCCCAGGACGCCGAATATGCGGAGCACGCCTTTCATATTCTGGTCCATTACGCCCTCCAGACCCAGGTGCAGCACTGGCAGCGGGGGGAACCCATCAGCTACTGGCTTAATCCGCAAGAGCTTTCGGCCCATGACCGCGACATGCTTCGTTACGCCTTCCAGGCGGTCAAGCGGCTGAAAGACCTCGTAGAGTCGGCTTTTGGCTATCTGATCCTCTAAAATTCAATCGAATTGAAGATAAAACTTAAATATTTTGCAAAAAAGCGGTCTCTCTGCGGGCTTCACATGAAAGAGAAAATCTGCTATGGACTGGAAAAACAAAATTCAGGGGAGGTGCGTGATGAAATTTGGGAAGTGGCTAGGAGTGTTGATGGCCTTTTTGTTCTGGTGGAGTGTTAATTCTTTCGCCGCGGAAAATCCCGAGGCGCTCAAGGCCCAGATTGAGGCCCTCAAGCGGCAGATGATCGAGATGCAATCCAAGATGCAGGCTCAGATTGAGGCCCTCCAGAAAAAGCTCGAGCAGGTGCAAACCAAAGGAGTGGCCCCTCAGGTGGTTACCAAAGAGGCCAACCCGGTCTTCAGCAAAAAAGACACCGAATGGCTTGTTTATGGGAAGGTCAAGACGGACTTCCAGTATGATACCGCCAGATTCGAAAAGTATAACGACTTTGTGGGGGCGGTTGCCAATCGTTTGAGACATCCCGATTACAAGAACGATTCTACCAACTTCAACCCCCGTGATACCCGTTTCGGTTTCTGGGCGGCCCACAAAGAGGGTAACTGGCTGGTCAAGGGCCGTTTCGAGATCGATTTCTACGGTACCAATGCCGGAAACAACCTCATTCCCCGTATGCGTCTGGCCTATGCGAGTATCACCAACGTTTGCACCAAGACCAACCTTCTCATCGGGCAGGACTGGATTCCCATCGCCCGCTTGAATCCCAGCACCATCGACTTCGGAATCCTGACCGCCGCCGGAAACCTGTGGTGGCGTGTGCCGCAGATCACCCTGCGCCAGAAGGCCTTCGACAATTTCGAATTTCTGGTCTCCCTCATGAAGCACCGCCGTACCAATACCGGAAGCGAAGACCGTATGCCCTGGGTACTCGGCCGCATCGCTTACACTGGTGGTGTCCTGGGAGCGGGTAACATGGTCGCCATTGGTGCCGGTTATCGTCACGCCAGCTACGGCACCAACAACTCCGACAACTTCGACCGCTACCTCGTAGTGGGTGAATGGAAATTCGCCTTTCTGGATAAGAAAGTTGTCTTCAAAGGTGAGGCTTGGTGGGGTAAGGGTGTCGGCCGCAACTTTCTCCGTTATGACCTTGATGTTGCTCAAGATGGTTCCGCTGCCGAGGCTTACGGTGGTTGGGCCGACCTTACCTGGAAGTTTGCTCCCCGCTGGTCTGCTACCGTGGGCGCCGGTTTTGACAATCCCAACAACAGCGACATGCCTTCGGTGGACCGCATGAACGACCGTCAGTTCACCAAGAACACCCAGTACTATGCCAACGTCTGGTATCAGCTCACCAAGCCGCTCAAGCTTGGTTTTGAGGTCATTCACATCGAAACCGAGCGTTACAGCTATACCGATACCGGAAATCGCTTCCAATTTTCCATGCAATACGTCTTCTAAAATCCCAAAGGGGTGGCCCAGAGCCACCCCTTTAAAATCTTTACAGGAGGTGAGACACCATGTCTGAACCCACCAAGATCGAAAGTGTCTTAAAGGAGGAGCGCATTTTCTATCCTCCTCAGGAGGGGCGGGACGAAGCCTACATTAGTTCCAAGTTCGATTACGAAGAGATTTACCGTTATTCTCTGGATGATCCCGATGGTTTCTGGAGTGAGCGAGCCAAGGAGCTCATCACCTGGTTCAAACTCTGGGATCGCACCTGTTACTGGGATTTCCACAAGCCGGAAATCCGCTGGTTCGAAGGCGGCAAGCTCAACGCTTGCTACAACTGTCTCGACCGGCATCTTACCGACGCCACCAAGAACAAGGCGGCCATCATCTGGCAGGGAGAGCCCGACGAGGAGGTGAAAGTCTACACTTATCAGATGCTCCACCGGGAGGTGTGCCGCTTTGCCAACGTCCTCAAAAAGCTCGGTATCAAGAAGGGAGACCGGGTGGCCATCTATCTTCCGATGATTCCGGAGCTTCCCATTGTGATGCTGGCCTGTGCCCGCATCGGGGCCATCCACTCCGTGGTATTTGGCGGCTTTTCGGCTGAAAGTTTGAAGACCCGTATCCAGGACTGTGAGGCCAGGCTCCTTATCACCGCGGATGGCTACTGGCGTGCAGGGCGCAAGATCGAGTCCAAGAGAAACGCTGACGAAGCCCTGAAGGATTGCCCCACGGTTGAGAAATGTATCGTGGTCAAGCGCCTGGGGCTTGATATCAACTGGGTTGAGGGGCGTGACATCTGGTACCACGAGGCCGTGAACGCCGAAGACATCTCTGACTGGTGTGATTGTGAGGAGATGGATGCCGAAGATATTCTCTTTATCCTCTACACTTCCGGTTCTACCGGAAAGCCCAAGGGTGTCTTTCATACCACCGGTGGTTACTTGCTCTATGTAGCCCATACGTTGCAGTGGGTCTTTGATCTCAAGCCCGAAGACATCTTCTGGTGTACGGCAGACATCGGCTGGATTACGGGCCATTCTTACATCGTCTACGGGCCTCTGGCTCTGGGGGCCACAGAGATCATGTACGAGGGTGTGCCCACCTATCCGCACCCGGGCCGCTTCTGGGAGCTCTGCCAGAAGTACAGAGTAACCCTTTTCTACACTGCTCCCACGGTGATCCGGGCCCTTATGCGCGAGGGTGATGAGTGGCCTCACAAATACGATCTTTCTTCCCTCAGGATTTTGGGCTCCGTGGGTGAACCCATCAACCCCGAGGCCTGGCTCTGGTACCACAAACACGTGGGTCGGGGCCGTTGTCCCATCGTGGATACCTGGTGGCAGACGGAGACCGGGGGCTTCCTTATTTCTCCGCTTCCTTACGCCATTCCTCAAAAACCCGGTTCGGCCACGGTACCCCTTCCGGGAGTGGAGCCCATCATTCTCAAAGACGACGGCACTCCCGCTGACGTAAATGAGGGAGGTCACCTCTGCATGAAGCGGGCCTGGCCCGGGATGTTGCGTGGTGTCTGGGGCGATCCACAGCGTTTCAAGGACGTCTATTTCAGCCGCTTCCCGGGCTACTACTATACCGGTGATGGTGCCCGTCGGGACGAAGACGGTTACTACTGGATCATGGGGCGGCTTGACGACGTGATCAACGTCTCTGGCCACCGTCTTGGAACCATGGAGCTTGAGTCAGCTCTCGTGGCCCATCCCGCGGTGGCGGAGGCGGCGGTTATCGGAATTCCGCACGAGGTCAAGGGTGAGACCATTTACGCCTTTGTCATTCTGAAAGAAGGCTACGAACCCTCCGACGAACTCCGTCAGGAACTCAAACAGCACATGCGGAAGGTTATTGGCCCCATCGCCACGCCGGAATATATCCAGTTCGTCTCTGGCCTTCCGAAGACCCGCAGTGGTAAGATCATGCGCCGTATCCTGCGCAAAATCGCTACGGGGCAGTATGAAGATCTCGGCGACACCTCTACTCTGGCTGATCCTTCTGTTATTGACGAGCTCATCAAGGGGCGCGAGGAGCTTCTCGGTAAGAAATAGGTTCTTCTGACGTTCGGAATTTAAAAAGGCGGGCTTTAAGCCCGCCTTTTTTATTCTTGCACCTCGAGAAGATCCGGCGGGGGAGAGACCCTGATGTGGCCCTCCTCGAGATCGATTTCTTCGATGATGTCTTCTATCATCGGAAGATAGATGGTTTTACGGTCGGGTTTCTGAACCTCTAGAAGCTCGTAAGGTCCAACCGGCATGACCCCTTTGACCTCTCCCAGGAGGCTTCCGTCTGGAAGGAGCACCTTGAGCCCCAGAAGCTCGAAGACGTAATATTCGTCTTCTTCCCTGGGGGGCAATTCCTCGATTTCCACGAAAAGTTCCAGGTCTTGGAGATTTTCTGATTCGGGGCGTCCATCCACCCCTTCGAACTTGATGAGGAACCCCCCGCCAGGGGCGGATCTTATGGTTTCCGGAATGAGAGGTTCAAAGGAGTCTTTTCCGGTACGTCGGTAGAATCGAGAGATCCGGGGGATTATTTCGGGATTTTTTATGAGAAAGGGGAGGAATTTCACCTCCCCTTTCATGCCATGGGCCCGGGTGATCTTACCTATCCGGACCTTACGAGACATTATTCGATAATTTCTAAGACAGCCCGTTTGCGAAGCTTGGTCGAGGCGGCGCTAAGAATGGTCCGCATGGCTCTGGCAGTCCGTCCCTGTTTCCCGATAACCTTGCCGAGATCTTCTTTGGCTACTTTGAGCTCGATGACTACGGTCTGTTCGCCTTCGATTTCCCTTACTTCGACTGCATCGGGATTGTCTACCAACGCCTTCGCAATCTCTTCGATAAGGTCCTTCAGCTTTCCCATATCTAACCTCCCTCTTGAGCTTTCATCAGCACAATATAGGTATCCTCTTCGCGGCGTGCCACCCCTAATTATTCAAAAGACCACTGCGTTTGAGGAGCGCTCGCACGGTTTCGGTTGGTTTCGCTCCTCTGGCAAGCCATTTTTTGACTTTTTCAGGGTCTACCTTGAACTCATAGGGTTCTTTGAGGGGATCGTAATATCCCAGAATTTCGAGGAATTTTCCGTCTCGCGGGGCGGATGCTTCTGCCGCCACGACCCGATAAAAGGGCCGATTTCGGCGTCCCCTGCGCATGAGCCTGATCCTTATGGCCACTTTTTCACCTCCTTAATAAAGGATAGGGCATTTTTACATGCCAAATAGATTTCGGGCAAGGGCCTGGAGCCCACCTTTTTTTCTCATACGTTTGAAAAGCCGCCGCATCTCTTCATAACTTTTGAGGAGACGATTTACATCCTGCACTGTGGTGCCGCTCCCTTTGGCAATGCGTCTTTTGCGGCTGGCGTTGATAATCTTGGGATTGCGGCGTTCCTCCGGGGTCATGGAGTTGATGATGGCCTCCATGCGTACCAGTTCCCGTTCGTCGAAAGGAAGATCTTTGAGCTTGTTTCCAATGCCAGGGATAAGTTTGAGAATGTTTTCCAGGGAACCGAGGCGTTTCATCTGGCGGATCTGTTCTTTCAAATCCTCAAGGGTGAAGGCCTCCTTTTTCAGCTTTTCCTGCAGTTCTTTGGCCTTTTTGATGTCGAAGGCTTCCTGTGCCTTCTCTATGAGGGAAAGCACGTCTCCCATTCCGAGGATACGGGAGGCCATGCGATCGGGATGAAACACCTCGAGCGCTTCTAACTTTTCGCCTGTACCCAAAAATTTGATGGGGCAACCCGTTACAGAGCGAATAGAAAGCGCCGCCCCTCCGCGGGCATCACCTTCTACTTTGGTCAATACCACCCCGGTAAGCCCCACTTTTTCGTGGAAGTTCTTGGCGATGTTGACGGCGTCTTGCCCGGTCATGGCATCGGCTACCAGAAGGATCTCCCGCGGGGAGATGGCTTCCTTGATTTGGGCCACCTCCTGCATCATATCTTCGTCGATGTGGAGACGCCCTGCGGTATCGATGATGGCTACGTCGTAGCCCTTGGCTTTGGCCTCTGCCAGGGCCATCTTTGCTATTTCGACCGGACTCTGCGAGGGATCCGTATCGAAACAGGGGACCCCCACCTGTTTGGCCAGTGTTTTTAGCTGGTCTATGGCTGCCGGGCGATAGACGTCTGCCGGGACGAGAAAGGGTTTGAGCCCCTTCTTTTTGAGGAAACGGGCCAGTTTGGCGGCGGTGGTGGTCTTACCAGAGCCTTGAAGCCCCACTAAAAGGATGGGGATGGGTTTGGGGCCGGATAGATTCAGGGGGACCGCGGTGTCGCCCAGGGTATGGATGAGCTCTTCGTGAACGATTTTGATGAGCTGCTGGGCCGGGGTGAGGCTCTCCATGACCTCCGCCCCGAGCGCCCTTTCTTTGACCCGGTTGATAAAATCTTTGACGACCCGAAAATGGACGTCGGCCTCAAGAAGGGCCAGACGGACTTCGCGCAACCCTTTCTCAACGTCGGCGGGGGTGAGTTTCCCCCGCCCTCTCAGGCGCTTGAAAGTGCTTTCTAAGCGTTCGCTTAGATTCTCGAACAAAGAGATCCCCTCTTTTTTGCGAGTTTGCCCAAAACTTTAACTTGAAAAGCGTTTAAGGGCAACGAGGTGGAGGAAGATCTTGACCGCGTCCGAATTTTTGGGGAGCGGCTTCGTAGATCGGAAGAATTTCGGGAAGGAGCCTCTTGAGCTGGGCGATTCGTGCCTCGTCTGTGGGATGAGTGGAGAGGAAGGGTGGGGGTTTGGGTTTCCCGCGGGCAGCCTCTCGCATCCTTTCCCAGAAGTTTATCGCCTCCCTCGGGTCATACCCGGCCTTGGCCATGAGGTAGAGGCCAATGTGGTCGGCTTCGAGCTCCTGTTTGCGGCTATACGGCAGAATGACCCCTACCGTGGCTCCAAGTCCGTAAGCGGTAAGGAAGATCTTTTTAGTATGAGGGTTTTTGAGGTCGAGAATTTCGGCCAGGAGGACTTCTCCAAAGGTGGCGACAAGCCCCAGACTCAGCCTTTCTGCTCCGTGGCGGGCGATGGCGTGGGCGATTTCATGCCCCATCACCGCGGCCAGACCGGCCTCGTTTTTAGCAATGGGAATGATGCCGGTATAAACGAAGACCTTACCTCCGGGTAAGCAGAAGGCGTTGATCACCTTGGGTTTGTCGATCACGAAAAATTCCCAGGGCAGGTTCTTCTGGGTGGCCTTGGCGATGCGCCAGCCGACCTTTTGGACGATTTCGTTTATTCGGGGATCACGGCAAAGTTTTTCTTTGCGGAGGATCTCCCGGGAAGCCTGCAAGCCCAGACGTAGTTCGGTCTGAGGGTCAATGATTATGAACTGTTGCCGGCCAGTGACCGGGGCGGTGGCACAGCCGGCCAGCAGGCCGAGGAGGAGGAAAGCCAGCAAGAAGTTGTTTAAAGACCTAAACATTTCTCAGCTCTACCGGTGGTGAAATCTTTTCTTTCAGAAAACTTGCCAGTTCCTTGAGTTCTTCCGGGCCGTAAAGGCCGAGCTCCATTTCCGGTGCCAAACGGTCGTACTCATTCATGAAACGTTGCAGGGCCACCAGACAGGCACCGTCAAAATAGGGTATTAACTCTTCGAGTTCTCTTTGTGAAATAAAATATGGTACCGCGGTAATCCTTATTTCAAAGGGAATTTGCGAAGTTCGAAGTACGGAGAGGGTCTCTTCAAGCGGCTGGAAATGCCCTTTGAGTTCGGGGTAGCGAGAAGGAGAGGTCTTGAAGTCGAGGGCTACGTAGTCTAGGAGGTTTTCCTCGAGCAAACTCTCGATGACCCCGGGCTGAGAGCCGTTGGTGTCCAATTTGATGGCCAGAGAGGTTTCGCTCCGGATTTCTTCTAGGAGAACCCGCAGAAGATTTTTTTGGAGGGTGGGCTCTCCTCCGGTGATTACCACTCCGGAGATGAAGTTCTCTCGCGCCTTGAGCTCCTCTATAATCCTTTCGGAGGGTATATCCTCGAGCTGAGAGAGCCTCTGGGGAAGAACCAAGTCCACGTTGTAGCAAAATGGGCAGCGAAAATTGCATCCTCCGAAAAAGACCACCGCCGCCAAACGTCCTGGAAAATCTACAAGGCTCATCCCACGGAACCCTTTGATCATGGGGCCCATGTTACCCTGAAATATCAAAATTGAAACACCCCCCTTGACAGGGTTGGGGGAGGAATTAGATTAGTGAGGCCTGATTGAGGCGAGCTCTTTAAGAACTTGACAAGGGGAGAAGAGAGCTTA
>JAADDY010000008.1 GCA_013153725.1 Thermodesulfobacteriota bacterium | reverse complement strand
CGAGGGGATTTGAACCCCTGTTGCCGGCGTGAAAGGCCGGTGTCCTGGACCTGGCTAGACGACGGGGACACCTTCTTTTCTAATTCAAGCCTGGTGGGTCGGGCAGGACTCGAACCTGCGACTCTCGGCTTAAAAGGCCGATACTCTACCAACTGAGTTACCGACCCAGCGCCTGTAAAAATAACGGGGCTCGGGCGGGGTGTCAAGAAGGGAAGGGCCCCTTCACGATGCTTGCCGGATTCCCCGCCACCGTGGTGCGGGGTGGGACAGGTCTGAAGACCACCGCCCCCGCCGCCACGGTCGCCATTTCTCCCACGGGGGCCAGGACCACGGCTCCCTCTCCGATCCAGGAGTGGCGTCCTATTTCGATGGTTTCAAAGTCTTCAAGATCCGCGGGGAGGAGGCGACCTTCTTCGGTACGACGATGCTGTTTCTTGCCGCTCGGGATGCTCACCCGCGAGGCGATAAGTACGCCTTCGCGCAGGATTACCTGCCCCAGGATGCAGTAGGGGCCGATGTAGACGCCCTTTTCGATGATCGCCCAGGGTTGACTAAAAAAACTTCCGAAGCCTATTTCACATTGCCAGGAGACCCGGGGAAATAATAATTTATAAAAGGCCCGGCGGAGAAAATTCCCCGGGGTGCCGGGAATGAGAGCCAGGGTTTGGGCCCAAAAAAGGTAGATTTTTTGAGAAGCCTTCCATTTTCGTTCCAAAAGACAAATAGTATAGGGTAAAAATACTAAGGCTAAGGCGGTATAATTAGCCAAAGTTTTAAGTATATTTTTCATGGCGTTCTTTAAAACTATGGTATCGTTCTTGAATTAACTTAACTTCTCCAGTAGAAAAAGGGAAAATTTTTGATCTTAGAAATTAAGAAGCAAAAATGAAAGTTACACCCACTGAAAGCGGGATACCCATAAAACACGCCACGTTTGAGACTCTGGCCCAGGCGCTGGATTACGCCGCTCAAGGGGAGACGGGTTACAACTTTTTTGGCCCTCGAGGAAAGCTGAGGGAAGTTCTTCCTTATTCTCTCTTGAAGAAAGAAGCCCTTTCCCTGGCAAGGAAGCTCCTTTCTCTGGGTTTTCCCCGGGGTTCGAGGATTGCCCTGCTGGCCCATACGGACCCCCTTTTCGTGAAATTCTTTTTTGCCTGTCAGTATGCGGGATACGTGCCGGTTCCCCTCCCCCTGATGCTTCAGCTCAACAGTGCCGAGAACTATGTTTCCCAGCTGGTGAGGTTTCTCGAAATATCGTCTGCGAAGGCCTTTTTTGCTCCGCCCGAGTTCTTGAAATTTGTGGAAGAAGCCGCTCAGAGAGCGGGGCTCGAAATCTTTGGCAGCGAAGATGTTCTGTCTTCCGTTCCGGAGAGCGCTGCCGGGTTGGAACCCCTCTCTGCGGAAGAACTGGCCTACATCCAGTTCACCTCTGGGAGCACCCGGTTTCCCCGCGGGGTGATGGTCACCCAGCGGGCCCTGATGCACAATCTCCATCTCATTTCCAAATATGGTGTGAGCCGTCAGGAGGGAGACCGTGCTGTTTCCTGGCTTCCCTTCTACCACGATATGGGGCTGGTGGGGCTCGTCCTGGCACCGCTGGCAGCCCAGGTCTCGGTGGATTACATGAGCCCCAAGGATTTCATCGTCCGCCCGGGGCTCTGGTTGCGTCTCATTTCGGAGCATCGGGCCACGATTTCTTTTAGCCCCCCGTTTGGTTATGAGCTTGCCGCGATGCGCCTCAAAGAGGAAGATCTCAAGGAGCTCGACCTTTCTTCCTGGCGCATAGCCGGGGTGGGGGCCGAGATGATCCGCTTTTCGGTGCTCGAGAAGTTTGCTGAGAAGTTTGCTCCCTGCGGCTTCGATTCCAGGGCCTTTACCCCGTGCTACGGAATGGCGGAATGCACGCTTGCCATATCCTTCACTACTCCCGGCGAAGGGGTCAAAACCGATGTGGTGAACCGTGAAGTTTTGGCCCGGGAAGGCCGGGTAAAACCCTGCGAAAGAGAGTCTCGAGAAGCCAAGGTTCTGGTGCGATGCGGTCGCCCGTTGCCCGGCCTGGAGGTGGAGGTGCGGGCCCCTGATGGCCGTGTCCTTCCCGAAGAGCAGGTGGGGGTGCTCTTTGTGCGTGGCGAAAGTGTGATGGCCGGTTATCTGGGGGATCCCGAGGCCACCCGCGAGGTCTTAAAAGATGGCTGGCTGAATACCGGAGATCTTGCCTACCTCCGGGAGGGCGAAATAGTCATCACCGGCCGGGTGAAAGATATGATCATCGTGCATGGGAAAAACGTCTGGCCGCAGGATATAGAGAACCTGGCAGAAAGTCTTCCAGAAGTGCGCTCCGGAAACGCCTGCGCCTTTGCCATCCCTGACGAAGAGGGAAAGGACCATCCGGTCCTGGTGGTTCAGGTCTCTCTTTCTCCCGAAAAAGAAGCGACCCTCAAGGCCCGTCTGGCATCCCTGATCAGAAAGGAACTCGGGATTGATTGTCTGGTGGTCCTGGTGCCCAAGAACACCATCGTGCGGACCACTTCCGGCAAACCGGCGCGCAGTCATACGAGGAAGGTCTGTCAGGAAAAGGGCTATTTGCCCCTTTACTTTTCCAAGAAAGTCTCTTCGCAAGCGCTTTGATGGCTTCCAGAACTGTTGCTATCACAGGGGCCACGGGTTTTATCGGAAGAAATCTTTTGAAACTTTTGATCCCTTCCTATCACATAAAGGCCCTGGTGCGCCCTCAGTCCTTTCGTGAAGACCTGCCCTCACAGGTGGAATGGGTCCTGGGAGACCTTTCAGACCTGAGGGCCTTGAGACAGTTGCTGGAAGGGGCTGAGGTGGTGATTCACCTGGCCGGGGCGATAAAAGGGGTCGAGTATACCGATTTTGCCCGCGTAAACGTGCAGGGCTTCAGAAAAATTCTTTCGGTGGCCGAGGAAGTCGGGATTCCCAGGTTCCTTTATGTTTCAAGCCTTGCCGCGCGCCAGCCCACTCTCTCCCCTTACGCCGCCACCAAGAGGGAGGCCGAAGAGCTCTTACAGGCTTCATCGCTGAAGAGCTGGCACATTTTCAGGCCGCCGGCGGTCTACGGCCCCCATGACCAGGAGCTCACCCCCCTTATTCGTCTGGCGCTGAAGGGGGTGCTTCCAGTCTTCGGGAGCCTGCAGAACCGTTTTTCACTCCTCTACGTGGAGGACCTCTGCCGGGCCATTGCGAGATGGCTTGAGAGAGAAAATTTACCACCCAAAGTTTACGAATTGCACGACGGAAAGCCCGAGGGCTACTCCTGGACGGAAGTGCGTGAGATCGTGGCCCGGGTAAGGGGCAAGCCCCCAAAAGTCCTGAAGATCCCGCAAACAGCCCTCAAAGCCGTGAGTTTTGGGGCCCTGTGGGGAGGGAAGTTCCTGAAAATCACACCCATGCTCACACCTCACAAGGTAAACGAGCTTTGCCATCCGGACTGGACTTGTGATAATGCAGAGGTTACAAAAGATCTGGGCTGGGAACCCCGGTGGCCCTTCGAGAAAGTATTGCAAGACTGGGTAAGAGATGAAGCGCGAAGAAATTTTTGAAACTCTAGAGGAAATTCTGGCTGAGGTTCTCCAAAAAGAAGTCGAGATTCGTCCGGAGACCACCTTCGAGGCGGACCTGGAAGTGGATTCCCTCAAGGCCATGGAAATTCTCGCGGCGGTGGAAGATCGCTTCGATATCACCGTCCCCATCAACGTCCTTAACGAGATCAAGACCGTGGCAGATTTTGCGGAAGAGATAGAAAAACTCCTGGAAGAGGGCTAAATGGGCATTTTCGATAAATTCGCCAGGCTGGCTTCTCAACTCGAGCAGGTAAGGGCGGCCTTTGGAGGCATCAACGTCGTAATCGAAAAGATCCTCTCTCCCACCGAGGCCATTGTAAACGGCAAAAAAGTGATACTGGCCGGCACCAACAACTATCTCGGCCTTACCTTCGATAAAGAATGTATCGAAGCCGCCTGTCAGGCCATCCGTGAAGAAGGAACCGGGACCACCGGCTCGCGCATGGCAAACGGCACCTACTACAGCCACGTGATCCTTGAGAGGGAACTCTCGGAATTTTTCGACAAGAAGGCCACCATCGTCTTCACCACGGGCTATACCGCCAACCTGGCCATTCTTTCCACCCTGGTGGGGCGGGAGGATATCGTCCTTCTGGACGCCGATTGTCACGCAAGCATCTACGACGGCACCCGCCTCGGGGGGGTTCCGGTCTACCGCTTTCGGCACAACGACGTGGAAGATCTCGAAAAACGCTTGAAACGCCTGCGGGAAAAACAGCCCCAGGCCAACATCCTCATCGTCATAGAGGGGCTCTACAGCATGCTTGGCGACCGTGCCCCTCTCAAAGAGATCGTGGCGGTGAAGGAAAGATACGGGGCCTATCTCCTGATAGACGAGGCCCATTCTCTGGGGGTCCTGGGAGAGCGGGGCCGCGGGCTTGCCGAAGAGGCCGGCGTGGAAGACAAGGTGGATTTCATCGTGGGCACCTTTAGCAAGAGTCTCGCCTCCATCGGGGGCTATTGCACGAGCGATTACGAGGAGCTTGATCTCTTGCGCTATGCCAGCAGGCCGTACGTCTTCACGGCCTCTCTTTCGCCGGCGAACATTGCGGCGGCAAGGACGGCCCTCCGAATAATTCGCGAAAGACCGGAGCTCAAAGAGCGCCTGTGGCAGAATGCCCTCAAGCTTTACGGCCGCCTCAAGGAGATGGGGTTTGAGCTAGGTCCGGAGCCAAGTCCCATCGTGGCCGTCCGCTTCCGGGAGCCGGAAAGGGCGCTTTCCGTGTGGAAGGGGCTCCTTGAGCAGGGGGTTTACGTCAATATGGTCCTTCCTCCCGCTACCCCGGACGGCAGTGCCCTCCTGAGGGCGAGTGTGTCTGCGGCCCACCGGCCGGAGCAAATCGAGGCCATTTCCGAGGCCTTCTCCTCCTTTTCTCCTGCATGAAAATCGCCATCTTTCTCTACGGTCTTACCGGGGGCGGGGCCACCAGGCGGGTGGTCTCCCTGGCGAAAGGCTTTGCAGCCGAAGGCCATCAGGTAGAACTGGTGGTCATCGATGCCAGAGGCCCCCTCAAGGAGGAAGTGAGGCAGGCGGCCATAAGATTGGTGGAGCTTCCAGTCTCCTTTCCCTGGTCTTACGGCAAGAGGCGTTTGAAGATAAAAGGGGCCTTAAGGGGCCTTGCCAGCTATTTGAAAGACCCGCCTGATGTATTTCTTTCCGGGGCCAACCACGCCCATCTCACCGCCCTCAGGGCCTGGTTGAAGGCCGGGCAAAGATGCCCCCTCATCTTGCGTCTGAGCAACCATCTATCCGGGAGTCTCAGGTGGGAGAGCTCTTTCAAAAAGAGATTCTTGGGGCTTCTCAAACGGCGTGAGATCAAAAAACTCTATCCCGAGGCAAGCTTCTGGCTAGCCGTCTCCCGGAGCATTCTGGAAGACGCCCTTTCCTTCATGACCTATCCCCGCCAGAGGACCCGCGTGGTCTACAACCCCATTTCCGTAGAAGAGATCCGCGAAAAGGCAAAGGCAGAGCCTCCTCACCCCTGGTTCAGAGAAAAAGGGCCGCCCGTCATTTTGGGGGCCGGAAGACTTTCCCCTCAAAAAGACTTCGAGACCCTCTTGCGCGCCTTTGCCCTGGCCCGCCAGAAAAGGAAGGATTTGAGGCTTCTCATCCTGGGAGAGGGCAAAGAGCGAAAAAAACTCCTCAGCCTTGCTGCCAGGCTCAAAGTCTCCCACGCCTTTTCCCTGCCCGGCTTTACCGCTAACCCCTGGTGCTATATGGCCCGGGCCGACCTTTTCGTGTTATCTTCCCGTTATGAAGGTCTGCCGGGGGTGCTTCTGGAGGCCATGGCTCTGGGGTGTCCGGTGGTGAGTACGGATTGCTGGGGCGGTTGCGGGGAAGTCCTGGCCGGGGGGCGTTTTGGGCCTCTCGTGCCCGTGGGGGACCATGTGGCCCTTGCCCGGGCCATCCTGGAAGTGCTTGAAAAACCTCCCTCAGCGTCGCTTTTGAAGGCCAGGGCGGAAGAATTTTCGCTATCCCGTGCCGTCAAAGGGTATCTTTCGGTTTTTGCGCAGGTGCTCCATGGCAACCAAAATTAGGGTGGCCTTTCTTTTCAACCACTACTTTCCGCATCAGGTGCCCCACGCGGCCCCTTACGCTTTTGAGCTCGCCCGTCTCTACCCCGCCTTTTTCGACGTGCTGGTGGCCTGCGCCACGGAGGAAGAGCTTTCCTTTGCCCGGAAGATCCTCTCTTTTTACCCCGGGGCCAAGGTGAATTTTTTGCGGCTTCCCGTGCCCTGGTACTACCAGATCCTCGATCCCCTCGTTTCCACCTGGGCCTTCGGTCGCAAGACCATGGTCCTCAAGAGGAACCTCGAATTCTTCCGGACCCTCGACGCCCTGGTGGCCCCGGAAAGGCATTGTTCCCGTTTGAGGAGCAGGTTCGGGTTCAAGGAGCTTCCCCTCATGATTCATACCCGGCACGGGGCGGGAGACCGCGAGGGAGGGTTCGACCCCAAGATAAAATACTTCGATTTTGTGCTGCTTCCAGGGCAAAAGTACGTGGACCGCTTGAAGGAAAAGGGGCTTCTTGAGGAGGGGAAGTACGCCCTAGTGGGCTGGCCGAAGTTTGAAGTGGTGGAGAAGCTCCATCCCACCCGACCGAAGATTTTCGACAACCAGAACATCACCGTGGTCTACAACCCCCATTTCGACCAGCGGGTGGCCTCCTGGAACAAATGGGGGCTTAAGGTTCTTGAATTTTTCGCCAGTCATCCGGAGTACAACCTCATCTTCGCCCCGCACGTGGTGCTGTTCAGGCGCCGTTTTCGGCACCGGGCCCGGAGGATCCCCCGAAAATACTATCGCCCGCCCAACATCCACATCGACCTGGGGAGCATGGCTTCGGTGGACATGACGTACATGCTGGCGGCGGACATTTATCTCGGAGACGTGAGCAGCCAGGTCTACGAATTCATCTGGAAGCCGAGGCCGTGTATTTATCTGAACGCGCACGGGGTGAAGTGGGAGGGCAACCCCCATTATCTTCACTGGACGTTCGGGCAGGTGGTGGAGGACTTTGAGAGGGATTTTGGCCGGGCACTTGAGAGGGCCTTTGAGCTTCAGCCGAAGTTTGAGCCCAGGCAGAAGGAGGCCTTCCGCTACACCTTTTACGACGAACCGGGCTCCACCGCCGCCGAAAGAGGGGCGAAGGCCATCGCCAATTTCCTCCTGAACCACCCCTTGCTTCAGGAGAAGGTGCGCCGCCTCAAAGGCTGAAGTCTTCCCCCAGGTAGAAGGCCCGGGCTTTGGGGCTCTGTGCGATCTCCTCCGGGGTCCCGGCCTCGAGCACCTTTCCCTGGTAGATGAGATAGGCGCGGTCACAGATCTTGAGGGTCTCCCGCACGTTGTGGTCGGAGATCAGGATGCCAAGCCCCTGGTCACGCAGTTTCTTGATGAGATCCTGAAGGCTTTTGACGGTGAGGGGGTCTATGCCGGCAAAGGGTTCGTCAAGGAGGACGAAGGCGGGCTCGATGGCCACGGCGCGGGCTATCTCCACCTTGCGGGCCTCGCCCCCTGAAAGGGTAAAACCTTTAGACTGAGCAAGGTGGGAGAGGCCAAATTCCTCCAGGAGCTCTTCCTTGCGGCGGACCCTTTCCTCGCGGGAAAGGGGCCTGAGCTCAAGTACTCCCAGGATGTTCTTCTCCACCGTGAGATCCCGAAAGATGGAGCGCTCCTGTGGGAGATAGGTGAGCCCCAGTTTGGCCCTCTTGGCGAGCGAAAGGGGGGTGATGTCTTTTTCGTCTAGCAAAATCTTTCCCTCGTCCGGGCGAAGGAGCCCGGCGATCATGTAAAAGGTGGTGGTCTTTCCGGCCCCGTTGGGGCCAAGGAGGCCCACCACTTCTCCGGCGGCGACTTCAAGCCCTATGCCGCGCACCACCTGACGCTTGCCAAAGCTCTTGGTGAGACCTTCGGCCCGAAGAAGCTTCATCTCACACCTCTGGCAAGGAGGGCTTTCCAGCCCCAGAAGAGCAGGGCCAGAGAAGGATGCTCCCTAAAGAAAGGAGGCACTTCGAGGCGTTTTCCGGTGTGTCTTTCAATCTTCCAGAGGGCGTAATCCACCCCGCCGTGGAAGGTGAAACTCGCCTTGAGGAGCCGTAGCACCGAAAGAAGCTTTCCCTGTGCGATGCGAAGCCTCCAGAGACGTCTGGCTCTTTGCCTCTCCGCCGCGGGAATCTCCGCCCGGTAAGAGGTGTTTTTTACCTCGAAGGGGAAGGGGAGGGCGGGAGCGGCCAGCTGTGAGACCTTGATGAAATGGAAGGAGAAGTTTTCCCAGAGCCTTTCCAGACGCCTCGGGTCTTCGGGGCGCAGCTCTGCCCGGTAGCTCAGGGTAAGGCCGGTGAGCCAGAGTTCTTTGAGCGTGCCGGAGGCCGGAGCCAGGGGGGTCGTCCTCTGAAGGAAGGTTAGTGCGGCCTCAGCCAGCGCCCTCACGACTCTTCGGGCCGCGGTTTCATCCTGCCACCAGATCAGGGCCGTGGGTTGCGAGAATCTTCCCCAGAAGTAGGAATGAAACCAGCGCGGGGAGGTGGCCTTCTCGAATTGCCAGAGGGCCATCACCGCGTATTTGCTCCTCACGAGCTCCTGCTGCCACTCCTTCTCCAGGTAAAAGACGTTTGGCGGCAGGAGATAGTTGGCC
>JAADDY010000004.1 GCA_013153725.1 Thermodesulfobacteriota bacterium | reverse complement strand
TGACGACGATGTTTTCGTCGTGCTGCTTGATGGATTTGAGGAGGGTGAGGCCGTCCACGTCGGGCATGCGCAGGTCGAGAAAGACGATGTCTATTTCCCCTTCGCGAACGAGTTCAAGCCCTTCCTGAGGGTCGGTGGTGGTATGGACCTCAAAACCTTCCTTACGAAGAAGACTCTCGAAAAGTTCACAAAAACCTTCTTCATCGTCGATAACCAAGACTTTAAGCCTTTCCTCCATCGTCCTTCTCCTTGTTTACCGGCAAGATGATCTGAAACGTTGTCCCCTCGCCGGGAACGCTCCGGCAGCGTAAAAGACCGCCGTTGCGGCGAATGAGTTTCCAGCTGATGGAGAGCCCGAGCCCCGTGCCTCCCTTCTTGGTGGTGAAAAAGGGGTTGAAAATCTTTTCCTGGAGATCCTTGGGTATCCCCGGACCGGTATCTTTGACTTCGATGATGACCGCCGGATCTCCAGGCTGGTATTCGGTCTTGAGCTGGGGGATGCGGCCAGACCCTTCCGGGGGTTTGAGGAGATCCATGGCGCCGGGATGGCTGGAGGGAAGGGCCAGTTCAAAACAATCTTGCCGGGTAAGATGCCCCAGACGGGTGACAATGGTGAGCGTACCCTTTCCTTCCATGGCCTCGATGGCGTTCTTGATAAGGTTGAGGAGCACCTGCTCCAGCTGTTCCGGATCAACCCGTACTCTGGGGAGCCCTTCCTCCAGAAAACATTCCACCCGCACCCCGGCAGGCTTTTCAAAAAAGGTGAATCTGACCAAGTCTTCCAGAAAATCGTTGACGTCGATTTCTTTGATCTGAGGAGGAGCAGGCCGGGCAAAGGTCAGGAGATCCTGAATGATGCGCCGACAGCGCTCAAGCTCGGTCTCAATGCGTTTGAGTTTGGGGTAGTGCGGATGATCAGGCGCAATTTCTTCAAGAAGATGCTGGGTAAAACCCAGGATTATCCCCAGGGGATTGTTCAATTCGTGAGAGATGGCCGCCGCAAATTCCCCCAGGGCCGTAAGACTCCCTGTCTGAAGGAGAGATTGTTGAATCATGGTCAAGTCTTCCTCAATCTTTCTCAATTTTCGCTGGAGTTCTTCCTTTTCCTGACGTAAGCGCCAGATTTCGTTTTCTAAGGACAGCAGCTGCCGACGAATTTCCCGATCTTTTTCTTCCGCCGCCTGGAGAAGGGCCTTTCCTTCAAGTTCTTTTCCGGTCCAGGACCTTAACCATCCGCAGCATATCTTCTCTCTTCGCTGCTCCCGTTGGTACCAAAGATAAGAGAGCAACAAGCATGCCATTCCTCCAGCCCAGAGGAAAAAGGGGAGCCAGGGGGTATGAAAGATGGAAATGGGAGAAATCTTGAGCAAAACAAGGCGCTCCCCCAAGGGTTTTATGAGATACCCCTGTCTCGAATTGACTACAGTGCTTCTGGTTTCACGAGCTAGCTTGAGGTCGTGTTCCAGGGTGGGCGAGGTCCAGGGGCATGGTGGTTCTCCCTCTCCGAAAATACACAGCAGGAGACCATCTTTGTTGAGAGGCCCCTCAAGGCGGAGCTCACTCAGCAGGAGTTCCAGATCTTTCAGCTCCCTGGCGGTAAAGTCCAGAGAAAGATGTGACCAAAAATAGAATATTCCCCCGAGCCACAGGAGAGAAACACCAACTATTCCCAGAAGGAAACTCTTCATCGTCTCGACGGCTTACCCCCGGTGTGCGGTGATTGAGAAGGTGTTTCCAGACCGTGGGAGGGCAAGTTATGCTCCGGAGAAGGAAGTTCCGGCCTGGAGGGGCTCTCCAGGGGCGAAGACATCCTTTCTGGAGGGAGAACTCTCTCGCGTGGAGGAGAGCTTTCCACATGCGGCCTGGACTCAATCGAACGGGGCTCGTGATAATAACTCTTCTCAGGCCTGGAATCCGTCGGCATGTGATCTCCGGGCATGTGAGCTTCAGGCATCGAATCGCCGGCCCCCGGCCTCTCGGGCCTCGAAAAACCCTCCGGCAAATGGCCAGAAGTCGGTTTCATCGACTCTTTTGCGCCTGAAGGAGCTTTATGATCGCTGGCACGGGAAGAGGGATGGTGCGTGGTGCGGAATTCCCAAAAATCTGGCTCTCTTTCTTCCAGGTCCTGTTCCGGCGCAAATCCCCGTGTAAAGCTCCCTTCGTAACGACTGCCCGGAGAACGAAGCCTCCAGTTGATATCTTCGGGCAGGAAAAGTTTCTTGACTTCCTGGTAGCGCTCTTTGAGCTCCGGAGAGAGGGGTTCGGGACGAACGGGTCTTAGCCGGGAAAGGAGACAGTATTGCCCCGGTCTCAAGTCAATGATCCTTTCCCGTGCAGGATCCCACACCCTTACGTGCCCCTGCCACACACCAACGAACATCTCTTCTCCCAGGAGATGCACCACGAAGCGAGTCCCGGTCACCCCCGCCATGCCGATAGGGGTCTCCACCACGAAGGGTTTTTCCGGGTAATCCGGGCGCACCAGGAGATAGACCCGGCCTTCTTTGAGACGGATGAGGGTCCCCCGCTCCTGGTGCCTGGCTTTGAAGATCTGCTTTACCTTTTGAGATAGTTCTCCCAGCTTGACCAGACTCTTTTCCTTCACGCGTACCAGGGCCTTTCTTTCAAAGAGGAGATCCACCATGGAGGAGGCCAGCGTGCGTATTTCCGCCCCCCGAGGAAGATCCATCCAGGTTCTGGCTGGCACCCAGCGATCTTCAGAAGGGAGATAAACCAGGACCGACCCCTTCAAGCGGATAATCGTTACTTTCAAGGCCAGGGCCGGGGTCATCCACAACAGAAGGCTCAGAAACACCCCAAAGATCAGTCTTTTGGACATCCTCCCTCCTTCTCCAGGACCTCGATGAGGCGAGGATCAAAGCGCTTTCCTGCTTCCTGACGCAAGGCTTTCAAAATCCGTTCCTGAAGTTCCGTCCAGCTGGAAGCCTCCTTTTCCAGTCTTTCCCAGAGTTCTACGAACCCTTCGGCCAGAGCGAGAAGGCGAGCCCCAAGGGGAATCTCCTCTCCTCGCAGACCATCGGGATAACCTTTTCCGTCGTATCTTTCGTGGTGGTGTCGTATATAGACGACACTCTTTCGCAAAAAGGAGACACCCCCCAGGATATCGGCCGCGAGCAAGGGGTGAAGTTCCAGCCAGGGCTCCTGGGCCGGGAGCTCCACAAGCCCGAGATCGTGGAGCAGAGCGGCATAATGCAGGGCTCGCTTCTCTTCCTCCGGAAGATTCAGCTTTTCAGCCAAAAGGCGGACGATTTCTGCGACCCGTAAGGAGTGCTCGTAGAGGTCTGGCGCGCGCTCCCTGAGCAGACGCAGATAACTCTCCACGAATTCCTCCTCGGTCCTTTCGATTCGGCTAAGCAAACGACGTTGCCGCAGCAGAAGGGCGATGGTGTTTAGCTCCCGGAAAATTTCTTCCTTCTCCACGTTTTCAGCCGCTCCCTCCAGCAAAAGATAGAGCCTGGTATGCTGATCAACCGGGGCCTCAAGAAGGTATCCTCCCCGGGCTTTGAGTTCTTCGAGGAGCCGTCGTGCCAAAGAAGCGGCGTCTCCGGCTTTGAGCACGGTTTCCCGTTGGGGTAACTCCTGGATCTCAAGGATTTTCTCTTCGTCCAGGAGATAGAGCCTCACCTTTCGGGCCCTGTATTTCGAGAGGAAGTAAGAAGCCGCCTCCCTCAGAGAAAACCTTTCAAGAAGGGTTTGCCATCGATGGCGATAGATCTTTTCTCGTTGAATCTCCTCTCTTCGCCGGTAGAGGGCCACGCCGCCACTTGCCAGGAACCCAAAAGCCCAAGCCCCCAGGTAAGGATAAAAGCCGATAAACAACCCCAGATAGCGGAAAACCAGGAATCCCACCCCCCAAATCAGGCCGGGAAAGAGCACCAGCCCCAAAAGACCTCTCCAGGACCACCGAAAAGATGCCCATCCCAGAGCAAAACAAATCAGGGCCAGAAGGAGACGCCCCTTGAAAGAGAGGGGAGAGAGAAAATCGTCTTCGAGCAGAGACTGGATGATAGAGGCGTGAATCTCCACCCCCGCAAGGGACCCTTGCTCGATATAAGGAGTGGGCCATTCATCGGAGATACCAACCGCCGTAACTCCAATGAGCACCAGACGACCGGTAAAGACCTCGGGCGGGATCTCTCCGGCCAAAAAGTCACTCACACGCAAATATGGAAAAGTTCCGCGAGGACCGTAATAACGTATAAAGAAGCTTCCATCAGGATTGAGAGGAAGCGCAAAGTTTCCACTCCGAAAACTGGTGGAAGAAAATGAGACCTTTTTGAGTCTCTTTCCTCGGTAAGCAAGGGCCCCGGCTATTCCTAGAGCGGGGAGAGAAACTTCTTCGTCCGCCAAGAAGGCCGGCGCTCGACGAACAATACCATCTTCGTCGAAGATAAGGGCGATATGGCCCACGGAGAAGGCTTCCTCTCTCAACACAGGAGACGGGAGCACGAGCTCGGAAACCTGGATTCCCCTCCGGGACAGACGAAAACCCAGGACATCCTCGGCATAGGCCGCAAGCACCACCCGCGTCCCCCGAAAGGAGCGGGCCAAAACGGAATCTTCCGGACGAGGAGGAGAGAAAACCACGTCGAAGACGATGGCCCTGGCCCCGGCGTTCTTCAATTTTTCCACCAGACGGGCGTGGAGTTTTCGAGGCCAGGGCCAGGGCCCCAAAGTTTTAAGGCTCTCTTCGTCTATGGAGAGGATGATCACCTGCGGGTCACGAAGCGGGGGCAAACGTTTGAGCCAGCAGTCATAGGCCCACAAATCAAGCCTGCGCAATAGAGAAAACGGGAAATAAAGCAAAAGCAGAAGAAATAGCAAAAAAAGTGCGCCAGAAAAGAGGAAGCCTTTGTGGTTTTGTATCCAGAGCGAAATTCTGGAGAAAACAAAAAGGGAATGTTTGAACTCTATTTGACGAAGTTCTTTTTTTCCCATAAGACAAATTTAACGCTATCGGCTGTCTCCGGAGGCACAACTTTGAGACCGGTTCTTCTGGTACTTTTGGTCGTTTTTTCCTTGATCAATCAGGTGCAAGCCGGCATCTTGTTTACTCCCCGTCTGAGCCTCTCTGCAGAATATGACGACAACATCTATTTTACCTCTTCAGACGAAATTTCCGATTTGGTGCGTTACTTTTCTCCCGGATTTTGGTTTTATCTTGGCGAAAATGTCGATTATCTTCATATAGATTACGAGTACCAGCGGGTTACCTATACCCATCACCCCGGGCAGAACTCGGATCGCCACTACCTTTCTTTGAAGGGGCAGAAAGTCTGGTCTCTCTGGCGCCTGAGCCTAAAAGACGTCTACATGCATTCCGAAGACCCGGCCCGGCTGGAAAACCTCGTTGGCAACATCAACTACGCCCATCTCAAATACGATTATCATCGCGGACGCGTGTCCCTCGAAAGACGCTTCGGAGAGAAGAACCGGTTTCAGATCAACTATTACAATTTCATCTTCAAAAAACGGAAGCCCTACAAAGAACACACTTACAGCAATTATCCCTCCCTTCAGCTGCTCTACTGGTTTTCTGAAAATTGTGGGGTAGAGCTCGAACTGGGAAAAAACTGGGCCCAATTCGATTATTTCGACGACTTTCGGGAGCTATTTGCTTCCTCCACCCTGAAGTATCGCTTGAATCCCTGGATGGAATGGCAAACAAAACTTTCCTTCTCTGACATGCGTTTCCTTGGATCCCGGGCGGACTATCGTCTCTACGATCTGGGGACCGGTTTAATGATTCAGCTGGCCGCAAAGACCGGCCTCTCCCTGGGGTTCGGAGCCTTCAAGCAGGCGGTAGAAGGTGAGGAGGACGAAAAGGGGCTCAGCGCCTACGTCAACTTCTTTCGCGAAACGGGGGCTTACCACCTCTTTCTCGAAGCCAGCACGGGTTATGACGAAATCTACTTCGACGGAGAAGACCTCGGGTTCTCACGATATTCCGTCGTGGGAGGAAAGCTGAGTGGACTCCTGGGTGCAAACTGGTGGATCAATCTGCGACTCTTTCACCGGCGAGACCATTTCATTCAGTCGGCAAACGATGTCATCGAACGCACCTGGAGCGCCAACGTCTATCTTTCTCGCAAGCTAAACCGCTACCTGGAATTGAGCTTCGGTCTCCTGCATCTCGAAAGAGAAGCGAACCTTTCCGTCTACGAATATCGTGACAACCGCGTCTGGCTCCGTCTGACCCTCTTGAAGAGGTTTAGCTTCTAACCGCCGGGGCGCGCGCCGATCCTGCTGATGGAAACTTCCCGCAACTTCCGCTACCGGGGCTTTTAGTCTTTCTCTGCCAGCTTGGCGAGAGAGACGATCTTCTCCCCCGGGGCAAGCATGAAGAGACGCACCCCTTGGGTGGCTCTGCCCTGAACCGGGATGTCCTTTACCCGCAGGCGGATGATCTTCCCTGCCGAGGAGACGAGCATGATCTCGTCTTTGTCCTCCACCCTGGCACATCCCACCAGAGAGCCGGTCTTTTCGTTGAGTTTCATGGCGATGATGCCCTTTCCTCCGCGGCTCTGGGTGCGATATTCCGTGAGCTTGGTGCGTTTGCCGTAGCCAAGCTCGGTAACCGTGAGCAGGGCGGCGTCGTCTTCGGGATCGAGAATTTCAAGCCCCACGACTTCGTCTCCTTCGGAGAGCTCGATGCCCTTCACGCCGGCAGCGGTACGCCCCATGGGGCGGACGTCGGTTTCAGGGAAGCGAATGGCCTGCCCCTTTCTGGTAACCAGGAGGATGTCCTTGTTGCCGTCGGTGAGCCCTGCGGCCACCAGTTCGTCTCCCTCCTTGAGGGTGGCCGCCACGATTCCGGTGCTCCGCGGGTTGGAAAAGGCTGAAAGCGGGGTCTTCTTCACCAGCCCCTGCCTGGTCACGAAAAACACGTAGTGCTGGTCGTCAAAGCCGCGCACAGGAAGGATCGTGGCCAGCTTTTCTTCTTTCCCCAGAGGCAACAGATTGCGGAGAGAGGTTCCCTTCGCCGTGCGGCCGGCCTGCGGAATGTCGTAGACCTTGAGCCAGTAGACGCGCCCCTTGTTGGTGAAACAGAGGAAATAATCGTGAGTGGAGGCCACGTAGAGCTGGGTGACGAGATCTTCCTCCCCGGCCTCGACTCCTTTCTTCCCGCGCCCTCCGCGTCGCTGGCTGCGATAGGTGCTGGCCGGAAGGCGCTTGATGTAGCCGCGGTGGGTCACCGTGACCACCACGCTTTCCTCCGCGATGAGGTCTTCCACCGAAAGATCGTCCGCCCGGGGGATGATCTCGGTGCGCCTGGGATCGGCGTATTCCTTCTTGATGGCGAGAAGCTCGTCCTCGATGACTTTCATGAGGACCTTTTCGTCGGCCAGAATCTTCTCGTACCAGGCGATTTGGCGCTTGAGCTCCTCGTATTCGGCCTTGATCTTCTCCTGCTCAAGCCCGGTCAAGCGCTGAAGACGCATGTCGAGAATGGCCTGGGCCTGAACCGGGGTAAGGCCAAACTTCGAGACGAGGCCCTCTTTGGCCTCCTGGGGGGTCTTGGAACCTCTGATAAGGGCGATCACCTCGTCCAGATGGTCCAGGGCGATCAAAAGCCCCTCGAGAATGTGAGCCCGCTCGCGAGCCTTGCGGAGATCGTAGAGAGTGCGCCGAATGACTACCGTGCGCCGGTGCGCCAGAAAATGCCCCAGAAGCTCTCGCAGGGTGAGTTGCTCCGGCCGGTTGTTGACCAGCGCCAGCATGATGATGCCGAAAGTGGACTCAAGTGGGGTCTGCTTGTAGAGCTGGTTCAATATTACCGGGGCAAATTCCTGTTTTTCCCGCTTGAGCTCCACCACCACCCGCAGCCCCTCCCGGTCGGATTCGTCCCTCACTTCGGCGATACCTTCGATCTTTTTGTCCCGGGCCAGGGCGGCGATCTTTTCCACCAGTTTGGCCTTGTTTACCTGGTAGGGGAGCTCCGTGATCACGATGGCCGCCTTCCCGCCCTCTCTTTCGATGTGGGCCCGGGCCCGCATCTTGATGAGACCCTTTCCCGTGGCGTAGGCCTCCTTTATGCCTTCGGTGCCACAGATGTAGGCCCCGGTGGGGAAATCTGGACCCTTGATGTGCTCCAGAAGCTCGTCGAGGGTGATGTCGGGGTTGTGGATCATGGCCACCAGGGCGTCGATCACCTCCCCGAGATTGTGGGGAGGAATGTTGGTGGCCATCCCCACCGCGATTCCCGAAGAGCCGTTGATCAGAAGATTGGGAATGCGGCTTGGGAGTACCACCGGCTCCTCAAGAGAGTTGTCGTAGTTCGGCATGAAATCGACGGTGTCTTTTTCGATGTCAGCCAGGAGCTCGTGGGCGATCTTGGCCATGCGCACCTCGGTGTAACGCATGGCCGCCGGGGCGTCGCCGTCCATGGAGCCGAAGTTGCCCTGCCCGTCGATCAGGGGATAGCGCATGGTGAAGTCCTGGGCCATGCGCACCAGAGTGTCGTAAACCGCCATGTCACCGTGCGGGTGATATTTACCGATGACGTCGCCCACGATGCGGGCGCTCTTCTTGTAGGGCTTGTTCCAGTCGTTCCGCAACTCGTACATGGCGTAGAGGATGCGGCGCTGCACGGGCTTGAGACCGTCGCGCACGTCGGGAAGCGCCCGCCCCACGATGACACTCATCGCGTAGTCGAGATAGGATTTTTTGAGCTCCTCTTCGATGGGAATGGGAATTATCTCCGCCATGAAGCCCTCCTTCCTTCGTGCAAAGCCTTTATACCACAGAAGTGCCTCCTTCGCTTCGGATGGCTAGCAAAGTATGGCGGGCCGTGGTAATAAAGCGCCAAAGACGGAGGCAAGAGATGAAAGCCCTGATCGTCCTCGAAGACGGGACCACTTTCTGGGGAAGGTCCTTTACCGGTCCGGGAGAAGCCTTTGGCGAAATCGTCTTCAACACCGCGATGACCGGCTACCAGGAAATCCTCACGGACCCTTCCTACCGCGGGCAAATCGTCACCATGACTTACCCCCTCATCGGCAATTACGGGGTCAACGACGAAGACAACGAGAGTTCTCGCATCCAGGTGGAAGCCTTCGTGGTGCGAGAATACCAGCCCTTTTACAGCAACTGGCGGGCCAAACGCTCTCTCGGAGAATGGCTCAAGGAGCATGGAATCCTTGGGATAGAACAGGTCGACACCCGGGCCCTCACCAGGCACATCCGTCTCCAGGGTGCCATGAAGGCCGGCATCTCCACCGAAGACCTGGACCCGGCTTCTCTCCTGGAGCGTGTCAAGGCCTCCCCCGGGCTCGTGGGGCGGGATTTGGTGAAGGAAGTTACCTGCCAGGCCCCCTATCGCTGGAGAAACGGGCAGATCGCCCCCTTCGAGCCCTTCGATCCCGATGGTGGCCCCCGGGTGGTGGTGATTGACTGCGGGCTCAAGTTCAACCAGCTCCGTCTCATGGAGGCCAGGGGCTGCCAGCTCTTGGTGGTCCCGGCTCACACCGGCGCGGAAGAGATCCTATCTTACGACCCGGACGGAATCTTTTTCTCAAACGGCCCGGGTGACCCGGCGGCTGTAACCTACGTGGTGGAAACAGCCAAAGCCCTCCTTGGCAAAAGACCCATCTTCGGAATCTGCCTGGGGCACCAGATGCTCGGACAGGCCCTGGGAGCCAGCACTTACAAGCTCAAGTTCGGGCACCGGGGAGCCAACCAGCCGGTGAAGGATCTCGCTACCGGCCGCGTGGAGATCACCGCTCAGAACCACGGATTCTGTGTGCGCCAGGAGGAACTTCCCAAAGAGGTGGAGGTCTCTCACATCAACCTCAACGATGGAACACTTGAAGGCATAAGGCACCGGGAGATCCCCCTCTTTTCGGTCCAGTACCACCCGGAAAACGCACCCGGCCCTCACGATTCTGTCTATCTTTTTGATCGCTTTCTCGACATGATAAACGCTTACCGCGAAGGAAAGCTCTATGAGAAACCCTAAGGCCCTGGTGCTCCTCATAAGCCTTCTCGTGGCCGCTGCATTGGGAGGCCTTGGATACTACTTTAAAGACGCCCTGCCACCCTGGGCCCTGGGCGCCCTGGTGGGGTTGCCCCTTCTTGGCGGAGCCCTCTCGGCCCTCCTCCTGCCGGGAACCGAAACTGAAACCTCGCAGGATTTACCGGCAGAACCCGAACCACCGGCAGAGGAGGCCGAAGAAGAAAAGCCTTCTCCCCCCGAAGGTCCTCCACAGGCAGGGCCGGAGGCTTATCTCGCCGCCTTTTTGGGGGCCCTCCAGAAAGAGGGGCGCTTTCTTGACTTCCTCCAGGAAGACCTCTCCCGCTACGACGACGCTCAGATAGGGGCAGCGGTGCGCTCCATTCACGGCAAGCTCAAACTGGCGGTCTTCGAGATGGTAGACCTTGCTCCGGTGATAAACGCTCCGGAAGGGGCAGAGATCCTGGTGGAAGAAGACTTCGACCCCAAGAAGATAAAGCTCATCGGAAACGTCAAAGGGAAGCCCCCCTTCAAAGGGGTCTTGCGTCATCCGGGGTGGCGTTTCCGGCGCTTGCAGCTTCCCAAACCAAAATCCGGGGATGTCCTCGCCCCTGCGGAAGTAGAGATCCCTTAAGCCATGCAAATCTTAAAGCGCGAAGACCTGCCAGTCAGTCTCCCTTATTGTGTGGCCACCATTGGCAACTTCGATGGGGTGCATCTGGGCCATCAGGCCCTTTTCAAGGAAACCGTAAAAAGGGCCCGAGCCAAGAATGGCACCGCGGTGGCCATCACCTTTCACCCGCATCCCCTCCAGGTCCTGCGGCCGGAAATCCCCCTCAAACTCATCTGCACCCTGGAACAAAAGATCAAACTCATCGAAGAGGCGGGGCTTGACTACCTCCTCCTTCTCGAATTCACGCGGGAGCTCGCCTCCCTCGAGGCGGAAGATTTCGTGGAGGAGATCCTCGTCCGCGGGCTCGGAATCAAAGAGCTCATCGTCGGGTACGACTACCGCTTCGGCCGCAAGAGACGCGGCGATACCGAGCTTCTGCGCCTCCTGGGGGAACGCTTCGGGTTCAAGGTCACCGTCATCCCCCCGCAAAAAGTAGACGGGCTCACGGTCTCAAGCACCCTCATCCGGGAACTGATCGCCGAGGGAGACGTGGCCCTGGCCGCCAAGCTCCTGGGGCGGTACTACAAACTCTGCGGCAAGGTCATCCCCGGCCACGGCCGCGGCAAACGGCTCCTGGGGTTCCCTACCGCCAACCTCAAGCTCTCCCGCGAAAAGCTCCTCCCCAAGACAGGGGTCTACGCCGTCTTCGTTCATCTCAACGGAAAGAAACTCCCCGGGGTCATGAATCTCGGCTTCAACCCCACCTTTGGAGACGGATACCTCTCCGCGGAAGTCCATATCTTCGATTTCGAGGGAGACCTCTATGGAAAGGTCATCTGCCTCTCCTTCGTGGCCCGCCTGCGGGACGAGAAGAAATTTTCCTCCGCAGAAGAACTGGCGCGGCAGATCGCGGAAGATTGCCAGCGTGCAAGAGAAATCCTTTCTGTTGCCCAATCTTGATTTCCTCGTATATCGTACATATTGATCCAAAGAAAAACAGGAGGTGAAAGATGCGCGTAGATCGTCTGGCCCAGATCGTGGAAATGGCCAAACAGGGAAAAAAGGTCAAAGCCCGGGTAACTCTTCTGAAACGCCCGATAATCCTAAAGATACACCCGGAAGCCCAGATCCTCGAAGAAAAAGAGGCCTATATCCTGGCGGCACGGTTTGAGTTCGAGGTAAACGGCGAAAAGTACGTCGTAGATCGTTACTATGCCATGGGCTTTCCTACGGAGAGCTTTGAAGAAGAACTGGCCAATCGTAACCTGGCCAACGCCCTCCTCAAAGAAGATTACGAACGCCTGAAAGAGGCGGGAGTCGAGATCGAAGAAGAAAAGTATTTCGAATAAAGAAGGGGGCTTTCGGCCCCCTTTTCTTATCTCTTTTGAGGCTGGTAGAGGCAGAGGGGTTCTTCGGCAAGGTAGTCCCCGGTGGCCTCATAGGCCCTTGCCCGACACCCCCCGCACACGTGCACGTATTCGCAGCGTCCACATTTGCCCTTGTAAGACCTGAAGTTTCGCAAATTGTTGAAGATTTCGGACTCCCACCAGATTTCGGGGAAGGTCCTTTCCCGCAAGGAACCACAATTGAGCTCCAGATAGCCACAGGGTTGAATGTCTCCCCGGTGGGAGATGAAACAGAAGCCTGTTCCGGCAAGACACCCCCTGGTAACGGCGTCCAGCCCGAAGGTCTCAAAGGTTACCTCTTTGCCTTCTTCCCGGGCCCGCTGCCTCAGGATGCGGTAATAGTGAGGAGCACAGGTGGCCTTGAGGTGAAACCCTTTTGGAACCCGGGCGCGCTGCTCGTAGAACCAGTGGAGGACCTTTTCGTATTTCTCGGCGTCAAGGGCCTGGGAGGCCATTTCTTTCCCCCGCCCCACCGGCACCAGAAGGAAGATGTGGTGCGCCACCGCCCCGAGCTTCAGGGCCAGATCCAGGATCTTGGGGATCTCTTCCACGTTTACCTCGGTCACCGTAGTGTTTATCTGGAAGGGGATACCGTGTTTGCGGAGCATCTCTATCCCGCGAAGTGAGCCCTCAAAGGCCCCTTCCATCTGGCGAAAGCTATCGTGGGAACGGGCGTCAGCGCCATCGAGACTGATGGAGACCCGGGCGATGCCGGTCTCTTTCATTTTGGCCACCACTTCATCGGTAATGAGGGTGCCGTTGGTGGCCATCACCGGGCGAAAACCAAGGCGTGAGGCCTCCGCCGCGATCTCGAAGATATCCGGGCGCAAGAGGGGCTCCCCACCCGTGAGGATGATGATGGGATTGCCCACCTCGCGGATCTCTTTGAGGATGCGCAAACATTCCTCGGTGGTGAGTTCGTTCTCGTAAGGGCCGCGGCTGGCCGCCGCCCGACAGTGGACACAGTTGAGATTGCAATGCCGCGTAAGCTCCCAGGCCACCAGGCGCGGGACGAACTTCTCCTTCTCCGATCTCTGCCCGTGGGGATGTCCGTTCATAACTCCCTCCTTTGGCGTTAGCCCTAAAGTAACAACAAACTCCCCCCTCCAAAAGGGCTTCGCCATGTCTTATCTTTGGGTGGGCAGAACTAAACACCCGGAGGAGAAGATGAACATCGACCGCAAACTCCTGGAGCAGATAAAGAAAAAAGTCCAGGAAGAGCTCGTCAAAAAGGAGATCGAAAGCCTCGAGTACTGGTTGAGCGAGCTTCAGAAGGTTTACTCAAAAGGGCACCAGACCCTTCCGGAGCTCAAAAGCGACCTGCGGCAATTCATGGATCGCATGAAAAACAGGATTCAGACCCTCAAAACGAAGGGGCTCTAAAAGAGGGTCAGATCTTTCTTTTCAAACCAATCCAGGAGCAGGGCTCGGACCTCTTCCGGGGTGGGAAGATTCAGCGCTTCCTCCACTAGCGCCTGACATTCCTCGAACGAAAGTTTCCGCACCAGGTTTTTGACCGCCGGGATCGTCTGGGGATTCATGCTGAGCTCGTCGAGACCAAAGCCTATCAGGAGAGGCACACAAAAGAGCTCTCCTGCCATCTCACCGCACATGGCCACCTCTATGCCCTCTCTATGGCCAGCTTCCACGCTCTGCTTGATGAGACGCAGAATTCCCGGATGCAGGGGCTCGTAGAGGTGAGCCACCTCTTCGTTTCCACGATCGATGGCAAGGGCGTACTGGATGAGATCGTTGGTGCCGATGCTGAAGAAGTCTACCTCCCGGGCCAGAAGATCGGCGATGGCCACCGCCGAGGGCACCTCGATCATTACCCCGAGAGAGGGAAGCTCCTTGAGCTCCACCCCCTCCCTTCGAAGCTCTTCAGCCACTTCAGCCAGAATCTCCTTGGCCAGATGGAGCTCCCCGAGCCCTGAGATCATGGGGAACATGATGCGCACGCGTCCGAAGAGGCTCGCCCGCAGGATGGCGCGGAGCTGGGTCCTGAAGAGGGCCGGATTCTTGAGACACAGTCTGATGGCCCGCAGGCCCAGGGCCGGGTTTATTTCCTCCGGAAGGTCGAGCTCCTGGGCAAATTTGTCTCCGCCGATATCAAGGGTGCGAAAGGTGACGAGCTCCGGGCTCAGCCCCTCTACCACCTGCCGGTAGGTACGATAGAGTTCCTCCTCGCCGGGCAGATCCCGCCTGGTAACGTAGAGATATTCCGTGCGGTAGAGCCCCACCCCCTCAGCGCCAAACTCCAGGGCCAGGGGGATTTCGTCCAGCAGCTCGATGTTGGCCCGGATGGCAACCCGTCGCCCGTCCAGAGTGATAGCCGGTTCCTTGGCAAACTTGGAAAGGAAGGCCTTCCTCTCCTGACACTCCAGACGCCGATCCAGAAACTCTTCGATCACTTCCTGGGTGGGGTTTATGATCACCTCCCCGGAAAGCCCGTCGACGATCAAGAGATCACCGGGGTTCACGGTTTCGGTAACGTCCTTCACCGCCACCACCGCCGGAATCCCCAGACTGCGGGCCACGATGGCGGTGTGTGAAGTCCTGCTTCCGACCTCCGTCACAAAGGCCTGGGTGGTGTCCGGGCGCAAGCGCGCGGTATCTGCCGGGGAGAGGTCATGGGCCACGATGACCGCGGGCTCCTTGAGCGTGGTCTGATTGTTCTGCCCCTGAAGGGTGAGAATCACCTTGTCGATGAGATGTTCGAGATCGTGGATTCTTTCGCGGAGGTAAAAGTCTCCCAGGCTCAAAAATATCTGCTGGTAACGCGAAAGGACCTTTCGCAGGGCCCATTCGGCGTTCATGAAGGACTCCCGGATGTATCTTTCCGTCTCGCGGATGAGAGAAGGGTCCTTCAACATCAGGATGTGGGCGTCGATGATGGAAAGGGGCTGAGACATCTCCGCCGGAATGTGTTTCTTGACTTCTTCGAGATCGCGGATGGTCTCATCGAGGGCCCGGTGGAAACGATTGATCTCCCGGGAGACCTCCTCCGGCCTCAGGATACGACGGGTTATCTTGATCCGGCCGGTGAGCAGAATGTAGGCCGGACCAATAGCTACCCCCGGTGAAACCCCGATCCCCTTGAGCTTCTTCATGAGATTTTCTCTGTCAAAAGCTCCACAATCTCCGAGACGGCCCTTTCCGCCTCTTCACCCTCGGCCCAAATCTCTATTATAGAGCCTTTGGTGCAGGCCAAGGAGAGCACGTCCAGTATACTCTCTGCTTCGACTTGCTGGCTCCCTTTCCTTAAATAAACCTTGGCCTGGAATTTACGGGCCGCTTCCGCAAGTTTGGCGGCAGGGCGGGCATGAAGACCTAAATCGTTTTGAATCACGACCTTTCGTTTAACCATCAGGAATCAGGAAATGACGGCTCCGGAAGGATAGTGACGCGAATCGAAGGCCTCTTTCTTCAGGTGAGGATAAACCGTCACCCCACCGGCCAGAGAGACCCCCGACGGAAGTTCGGTTTGCCGACCGATGATCGTGAGACCCTCTTCACCGCCCACCCGGGCCTCTTCCCCTATCACTACTTCGGCATCGGTAATGGTGCGATCCACCTTCGCCCCGCGCCGGACCACGGTATCGTAGAGGAGAATAGAATCCTTGACGCATGCCCCTTCTTCCACCCTCACTCCCGGAGAAAGGACGGAACGCACCACCTCTCCGGCGATATGGGAACCGTTGTAGAAGAGGCTGTCGCAGATGCGGGCCCCGGGCGCGAAAATCGTGGGCTTGCGGTCTCTTACCCCGCGGTGGGCCAGATTGGTACATACCTGCCATTTTCTAAGGTCTATCTTGGGTGCAGGCCCGAGAAGATCCATGTGGCTTTGCCAGTATTCTTCAAGGGTGCGGGTGTATCCCCAGTAGCCTCGGAAGATGAAACCAAAGAGACGATAGGCCCCCAGCATACGGGGAATAATATCGCGGCCGAACTCGTGAGAATCTTCTTTGGCATTGGCCAGGAGGACCTCTTCCAGCACTTCAGGACGAAAGGCGTAAATGGTAAGGGAGGCGTAATGCGATACCGGAGGGGATACCTTCTCCTGATAGTCCTTGAGGGGGCCTCCCAGGATCCCCTTTTCTTCGATCACCCCTTGCCCGAAACGAGGGGCATCCTCTTCTCTCACTGGGGTGAAGGCGATGGTCAGATCGGCCCGGTTTTCACGGTGAAATTCGAGGAGTGGCCGGTAATCCATGTGGTAGATGTGATCTCCCGAAAGGATGAGAACCACCTCCGGGTCCCAGCGTCTCACGAATTCGAGATTCTGATATACGGCGTCCGCCGTCCCTTTGTACCAGTCGGAGGCCTCGCGCCCTTTGAAAGGAGGGAGGATGTAAAGCCCTCGCCTCCGGCCGGTCATATCCCAGGGAAGACCATGATCCAGATGATCCATCAGAGAATAAGGGCGATACTGGGAGAGGACTCCGGCCATGAAGATACCCGAATGCATGAGATTGCTCACCGGAAAATCTATCACCCGATAGAGACCACCGAAGGGGACCGCCGCCTTGGGCCGGAAGAAGGTGAGCACAGAGAGTTCGTCGACACGGCCTCCAGCCAGAATGAGAGCTACCACCGGGACTCTGGAAGACCTCATACTTCTTCTCCGGTAGAGGTATTCTCTCCCTTGGTGGCAGGTTCCGCAGGAGTTTCAGGGGTGGCAACATCTTCTTCCGCGGGGCCACTCCCCTCTCCTGTGCCTTTGGAAGCCTCGAGCTCCATCTCTTCTTCCGCCGCCTGCATCAATTCGTCGAAATCGTCACCGAGTTCCTCGCCAAATTCCGCCCCGAAACGTTCCATCAGGCGTTTCACCGCCCGCGGGTCGTTTTCATCAACCGCCCCCAGGACGGTGGGATCAGCCAGCCGTTCGATCCTGGTATCCAGAGAAAGCCGCACCCTTACCCGGGAGATCAGCTTCTGAACCTCTTTGGAGCCGCAGTGTTTGCAATAGGGTTCAAAATCTTCCCGACTCAGGACGAGATGATCGCACACCTTGCCGCAGACCAGGCATTGATACTCGTAAATGGGCATCTCGTCCTCCTATTTGCGGAAATGTTTCTCTAGAATCCGGATGAGACTCCGCGTCGTAAAGTTTGATCCGTTGTTGTTGAGCTTTTCAAGTGGCACTTCCGCGCGGGCCTTCTCCCGGTGCCCTCCGGCAAACCCCAGCGAACCAAAGACCCGCTGGGCCAGCTTTCCGGCATCTTTACGGTAACCATCGCACCTGATGATGACCACCAGCCGGTCCCGATATTCTCCGGAAATGAAGACCCAGCCGATTTCATGCACGTGATTGAAAAAGTCGGCAATCACCACCAGGATGTCCGGGTTGGGGACCTTCCCCACGTGAGAAAAAAGCCTCTGTTTACGTATCTTAACTTCCTCCAGGGCCTTGCGAAAATATTTGAGCTCCGACCGCCTGATATCGGAGGCCTCAATCTTGTGGAGAAGGTGCCGGTTCATGCGTTTGAAAAGATACTGGAAGCAAAGGACGTCCTGGATGGTGCATTCCTTCTCGAAATTGCTGGTGTCGGTCTTGATGCCGTAGATGAGGGCCGTCGCCAGCACTACCGAGGGTTTTATCTTCTGGGTGCGCAGATATTCCGTCATCATGGAGGAAGCCGCCCCGTACTCCGGCCGGATATCTATGAAGGGGGCGTCCCAGCCGGTTGTCAGGGGGTGATGGTCGATTACCACGTCGAACTGGAGCTTCTGAAATTCGGCGTTGTGTGGAGGCTGAGAGTCTATGAGGACCTTCTTGGTGTAGTCACTGGCCTTTACCTGGCGCCATTTGACAAGCGGGATCTTGAGGAGCTGGACCATGGCCAGGTTGTTCAGGCGTCTGATTTCGTTCACGTGGGCGATCGTTACCTCCGAGACCCTCGAACGAATGAGGCGTTTCATTGCCAGGGCACTGGCCATGGAATCCGGATCTGCCCAGATGAGGATCAGAACCCGATCGTCTTTTTTGAACTGGGAAAGGAGGGTTTTAACCCGTTCCTTGTTGGACTTGAAGCGCGTTATCTTGGGTTCTAAAACTTTCTGCTCGCCTTCTTTCTGGTTGTTGGAGGCATTCTTTTTATTCTTCGGCATCTTGGTACAGGAAAAAAGGCCTTATCTCTTCTTCAAATTCAGCAAGCCCTGTCTCCAAAATTTCCTTCAAAAGCGTCCTTTCACCGCGTCCGAGTATCTCTCGGATGTTTTTCGTTCCAACTATAATGTCAAAAGGTAGCTTGTGCCATTGGTACTCGTAAGGTGGTAGCCGCCAGGAAAAGGCGGCAAAGTTTCTGGCCATCGTATCCAGCAAGAGAAGAGTAGTCCACACGGATCGATACCCGGACTCATCCAGGACGAAGAGCCGCAACCCGCGGCAAGTTTTTCCGGCCCATTTGTCGTACCACGGGACGAACTGTATCCGTCTCCATGAAACCCCGGGAAGGTCGGCCAGATCTGCCAGGACCTTCTCTTCCACAAGCCAGGGGGCTCCAAACACTTCGAAAGGTCTGGTCGTCCCCCGCCCCTCGGAGACGTTCGTCCCTTCCAGAAGCACCTGCCCGGGATAGACCAGCGCTGTGTCGAAGGAGGGCATATTGGGTGACGGTGGAACCCAGGGGAGCCCGGTTTCAGGAAAGAGCATGGATCGTCTCCAGCCTTCCAGAGGAAGGACGTGAACCGGAATCGAAAGACCCAGGAAGGCTCTGAAATAGAGGGCCACCTCTCCGATGGTAAGCCCGTGACGCAAAGGGAGGGGAGCAAGCCCCACGAAGGAGCGGAATTCCTCCTCAAGGAGTGGCCCTTCTCTTCGCCCACCAATGGGATTGGGGCGGTCGAGGACCAGAACTTCCACTCCTTCTTTTTCGCAGGCTTTGAGGGCCAAAAAAAGGGTCCAGATGTAGGTGTAGACACGGCAGCCCACGTCCTGGAGGTCCACCACCAGCACGTCTATCTCTCTCAGGTGTCCGGCCCCGGGGGCAAGCCGGGGGCCGTAAAGACTCACGACTCCGAGCCCCGTCTCATCCTCCACGAAATCTGCCGAGGGGATCATATTGGCCTGCGCTTCTCCAAAAAGACCGTGTTGCGGGGCAAAGAGAAGGCGCAGTTCCCGCGGGAAAAGCTCTTTCAAAACCACGTGCGCCGGGGTGAAATCGGGCAAAACAGCGGCCTGGTGCGTGAGCAGCCCCAGACGCCTTCCTTTCAGAAAGGCATGTGCCTCTCCTTGGGAGAGTCTTGCGAGGCCTGTTTTTATCATGGAAAAGAAAAGGCCGCCCGTACGGGCGGCCTTTGTGAAGACGGATTAGTCGATCTCTGGAGGCGGGAGGTATTCAGACTCTTTCTCGGCAGCCTTCTTGATTTCGTCGACTTTCTGGAGAACGGCTTCCACCACTTCCGGACCGAGAGACTTCTTCTCTACGATCTGGTTGAAGAGCTCCCGCATGAAGGCTACGGGAAGGTCCGTGATGGCCCCACGGGAGTCCACTCGAGCCGTTTCAAACTCCTGGAGGATGCGATCTTTGAGCTCCTCCGGCACTTTTACTTCCAGAAGGCGGAGCTCACCGCCAAACATGTACTTAATATGTTCCTCCAAACCGGTGCCCCGGATCTTGCTCATCCGGTAGTCGTCTAAAAGTACTACAATGAAATATTCGCCCATTTTTAACCTCCTCCAAAAGGTTTGTTTTTAAAGATCCTCAAGATCCACTTCGAGCTCTTTCTCTTTGTTGACCACGTATTTTTCGTTACAGAACGGATAGCCGAAGTGCTTCCACCATTTGACGATGACCTTGTAAACTTCCGGCCGCATGATGATGGAAGGCGGCTGGACACCCTCGGCCACCATACCGCGGAGGAAGCTACCAGAGAGCTTTTCACGCTTGTGGCCGCAGGTCTCGGAGTAAGCCATCTCCTTACAGGTGGGGCAGTAAGCAAATTCCCGCATGTTCTGTGGACGAATATCCAAGCCGTAGGGCACGTCAGTGGGCGGAGCGGGGAAACCGTAGCTCGGGATACCCTTGGTCCAGAGGATCTGGGTGGCCCACTTGTCATAGTATTCACCTACGGCAGCGTGGTCTCGACCGAACATGTGGTGGGTGCAACCCATGTTCTGACGGATGATCCCGTGGAGCAAGGACTCAAGCGGGTTACCATAGCGCATATCCCAGAGGACGATGGAAGGAAGATGGCGCTCAGGCTTGATGTACCCACCCTTGTTGACGGCCTCGTGACCTTCTACGATGGCCTCGTCCGGATAGTCACCACGACGCTTCACGCCAATGACGGCGTTAACCAGGATACCGTGGCAGGGTTCTACGTCGCCGGTGAAGGCGGCGCACTTCATCAAGAACTCGTGACCCACGTGAGGCACGTTACGGGTCTGGTGGTTGATGACCGTCCTCCAGCCGCGACGCTCGAACTCCTCACGGCTCTTGCGCGGAGGGAACCAGAAGCGATCAAAAGGCTGGCGAAGCTTGGGCTCGTTGATGATGGTGTACTTTCCGGCCAAGACCACCGGCTGCAGGCTGCGATAGATCACCCAGCCCGGATGCTTCTTGTTGAAAGGCTCGCGAACGACCTCGGGGTTGCGTTCGGGAGTACCAAAGGTCAGGTGAGCAAGCTCTTCAGGATCTTCGATGCGCCAGACTTCTTCGATATCAAGGATGGCAAAGGGCTTGCCCTTGAGATTGAGAACGAGACGATCACCGGGGCCAACGCCCAAGTTCCTGTAATCTTCCTCGCTGATATCGAAGACCAGCGGATACGGGAAGATCCACTCGTTCAGAAGACGGCGCTCTTTAAGGATGCGCTCCACTTCGGCCTGCTTCATGGAGCCCTCTACCGGGCTGAAGAAGCCGTAGCAGATAGACATAATCTCGCGGTATACGTTGCGTACCGGCACGCCGGTTTCGAAATGAAGGGTTGGTTTAATGTCATAAGAGGGACAACCGCGAATCATCTTTTTGGCAGCTTCTTTGTCGGTGATAACCCTCTCAACCAACCTGCCTCCGTGAGGCAAAGGACGCTGAATTAGAAACCTCGACATCGGACACCTCCTTAAAATTTGTGTTTCGAGTATTTCCTAAAGTCACTACTTGAGCTAGCAGCTTTATAAACCCAAAGGCGCAATTTTTAAAATCTAGCTATTCCGACTTTAATGCTAAAAACGTCGTTTTTCGCAGGATATCTGGATTTCTTAGCGATAGATTCCCAAAATAACGCTGCCGAAGCCCTTTAGCTTACTTACAAAAACTCTCATGAAGCTGTCAACAAAAAAACTTTTCTCCCCGCAAAGCTTGGGCTATCTTTCCTTAGAAGCTCTAGGAGGCAAAAAATGGCGATCATGGAAGATTCCCTTCCCACAGAAGGAAAAGGTATTCGTTTAATCCTCGGGGAACCGGTTCAGCACGACTTTTTCTACGTCTATCACGGGGATATCATCCACTCCGAAGGCGGCCCGCAAACTCTCTACGTGATGGAGCACGTCTTCTGGGGGCGCATCCTCTTTCTGAACGGCACCCTGCAGTTCACCACCAGAGACGAATTCATCTACCACGAAGCCCTGGTCCACATCCCCGTGCAGTGCCGCCCCGAGGGTGAAATAAAGAAAGTTCTCATCTGTGGGGGAGGAGATTTTGGCGCGGCGCGCGAGCTTCTGAAATATCCCGACCTCGAAGAGATCATCATCGCGGACATCGACCCCCGCGTTCCCGAGGTGGTGAAGGAATTTTTCCCGGAGCTTTTGCCTTCCAAAGAGGATCCACGGCTCAAGATCCTCATCACAGACGCCTACAAACTGGTGGAGGAACTCGTCCAGAAGGGGGAATTTTTCGATCTCGTGATCATCGATTCCACCGATCCCGACATTGCCCCGGAAGGAAGCCCCATCGAACTTTCTCACAGTCTCTTCAGCACCGATTTTCATCGTCTTCTCCAGAAACTTGCCCCACAAGGGCTCGTCGTCCAGCAAGCCGCCACCCCTTTCACCATGAAAAACGTCCTCGAATGGACCTATCGCACCTTCGTGGAGGTCTACGGCAAAGAAGAAGTCTATTGCTACCGGGCGGATATTCCCTCTTTCGGAGGAGACAACGCTTACATCCTGCGGGCCCCGGGGCTTGATCCCCGTCAGCCCCAGAGGGCCTTACCTTCGGAAACCAAGTATTACGACCACGATGTCCACCGCGCCTCTTTCGCGTTACCCAAATTCTGGCAGGAGGTCCTGAGATAAATGGCTCTCAAAGTGCTGGGTATCCTTGGCTCACCCCATCCCTTTGGCGGAAGCGGGCAACTTCTGCGATGCGCTCTGGAAGGGGCCCAAAGAGAAGGTGCGGAGACCAAGCTCCTGAGCGTTTACGACGGTGAAATCAAGCCCTGCCAGGGCTGTATCCAGGATGAAGAACCCAATTGCCGTTTTCCCTGCATCTTCGACGATTACGGAAAGGAGCTCCTCATCGAAATAAATCAGGCCGATGTGCTCCTCATCGGGACCCCGGTCTACTGGTATGCCCCCTCCGGGCTCCTGAAGAACCTCATCGACCGCATGACCTGCCTCGAAAACATGGTGGCCTACGGCGAACCTTCTTACATGGAAGGGAAAATCGTGGGGGCCATCACCGTGGGGGCGGACGCCGGTCTCACCCTGGCCGGAGGCTATCTCCTCACCGTCCTGAACGCCATGGGGGCCATCGTTCCACCCTGGGCCCACGCTTACTCACGCCAGGCCAACAAGGCCATCTTTGACGACCGGGCTGTAATGGACGCCATCAACGTGGGGCTTCTCGCCGCTGGCCTTGCCTCCCGCCTCAAGGGCCGAGAAGGCAGGCTCTCCTATCTTGACGATCACGGCCTTCTTGAGGAAATAAGGCAGAAAATACTGGCCCAGAAGGAGGTCTTTGAGACCCAAAATGGAAAGACCCCGCTCTCAAAATCCGGTTCTTGAAGCCATCTATAGCCGGCGCAGCGTACGGGACTACACCCCCGAGCCCATCCCAAAAGACACCATCTACGAGATCATCCGGGCTGGCACCTGGGCGCCTTCGGGGCTCAACAACCAGCCCTGGCGTTTCGTCATCGTTCAGGACGCCGAGAAGAGAGAAGCCCTGGCCCAGCTCACCCGCTACGGGGAGATCATCCGCCGGGCTCCGGTGGTCATCGCCGTCTTTGTGGACAAAGACGCCATGTACCACGAAGTGAAAGACCATCAGGCGATGGGAGCCTGCATCCAAAACATGCTCCTTGCCACCCACGCCCTGGGGCTTGGCGCCGTCTGGCTCGGAGAAATCCTGAAGAACGCCGACCTGGTGCGCCAAACCCTCTCTCTTCCGGAAAACCTGGACCTTATGGCGGTAGTGGCTCTGGGACACCCCAAACACCGAAATCAGCGCTCGTCGCGCAAACCTTTAGAGGAAGTCATTGTCAAAGAATACTGGTAAATGGCCAAAAATCTTGCTGGGCTTCCTGCTCTGGGGGCTTCTGGCAGGTTCTGCCCTCGCCCTGGAGATACAGGACCTTACTTTGGGAACGCACCAGGGCTATCTGGTCTGTTCCTGGAGGCTGGTAGACGTCCCGGTGGAGAAGCTCGACGAAGCTCTCCACCATGGAATTCCCTTTGAATTGCGATTTTTCATAGAACTCAAGAAGATACGGCGATTTCGGGGAGACAAGACCATCTTGCGCCACGAAGTGGTCCGGGAGGTCTATTACAACGCCGTCAAAAACCTTTACCAGGTGTATTTCGTGGGGCTCCCCTATCCTCCGAAGAACGTCCCCTCCCTGGAGGAAGCTCTGGCCCTTGCCGGAGACGTGGAAGCCCTTCCCCTCCTTCCACTAAGTTCCCTCGAAAGGGGGAAATCCTATCGCCTCAGGGTGAAGGCCATAATCTATCAGAAGGTTAGCCCGGGGCTCACCTCCCGCGTCTTACGCTTTCTCTTCCGGGGCGGTAAAATAGAGTCAGACTGGGTTTGCGTGCGCTTCAAGTTACCGGAATAATCCATGACCTCCGCACCAGAGATTGCCGAAAGGCGCAAGAGAAAGCGCGAGATCGCCATCATTTTACTGGCTCTCCTTCTGCTGGGAGCCCTTATCTTCGTCGAGATCAAGGCCTTCAAGGAGATTCCCTCCGGAGAAGCCAACCTCCTGGCCTATGCGCTCCTCCATCTGAACGCCATCCTGCTCCTCCTGGTGGCCTATCTCGTCATCCGAAACGTCCTCAAGATCTTCCTCGACCGGCCCAAGGGGAGACTTGCCGAAAGGCTCCGAACGCGCATCGCCGTGGCCTTTCTCTTTCTGGCCCTGATTCCCACGGTCTTTCTCTTCCTGGTCTCCCTCAAGTTTATCGACACGAGCCTCGAATTCTGGTTCAGCAGCAACCTTGATCGCAGCCTTCAGGAAGCCCTCCTCGAGGCCCAGTCCATCTACCAGGAAAAGGAAAGGGAGCTCACGGGAAAGGCGGACGAATTCATCAAGCGCTACCTCAAAAAGACCAAGCGTTTGCGGTCCAAGCGGCTAAAGGAATGGCGGAAACGCCTCCGGCTTGACAGCCTAGAGGTCTACGGGGCCTCGGGCCGCCTCCTGAAGGGAGCTTACAAAGAAAAGCCCTCCATTCGCCTCGGTGTGCCCCCCTCCCTGCTCAAAAAAGTCCTGGAAGATGGGGAGGCAGCCAGCGAGATCAGCAAGCTGAAAGACAAAGTCCTCCTCAGGATCTTCATCCCGGCAAAATACCAGGGGAAACCCGTGGCCGTGGCCACCGGGACCTTTCTTGATCCCGGGATCGAAAAACTCATCAGCGAGGTCGGCAAGGGCGTGGAGACCTACCAGCAGCTCAAGTTCTTCAAGGCCCCGCTCAAGTCCTCCCTGCTCCTGATGCTCCTCCTGGTGACCCTTCTTACCATCTTCGTGGCCATCTGGTTCGGGCTGCGCTTCGCAAGGCGGCTAACCGAGCCCGTCCACACCCTGGCCCAGGCCACCAGTGAGATCGCCAACGGAAACTTTGACGTCGAGCTTCCGCCAGAATCAGAAGACGAGGTGGGAGAACTCATCCGGGCCTTTCGACGGATGACCGCCGAACTCAGGGAATACCGGCGCAAGGTGGAAGAGACCACCGCGGCCCTCCACCAGGCCAACCAGGAACTGCGACGGCGCACCTCCTATCTCGAAACGGTCCTCGCCAATGTTACCGCAGGGGTGGTAGCCCTTGACAACGAAGAGCGCATCACCCTCATCAATCGCCTGGCAGCCAAACTCCTGGGGGCCCCGCCCTCGAGGCTCATCGGACGCAAGATCTCCGAGGTGCTCCCGCAGGAATATCAGGAAACCGCCCAGGAGCTCCTGGACGCGGCCCGGCAAAACCCTCAGAAGATCATCCAACAGCCCGTCCGGGTCAAGGTAAGAGAAAAGCTCCTGATTCTCGCCATCACCATCACCCAGCTCGAGACCGAAGAAGGAGAAAAGCTCGGCTTTCTCTGTCTTCTCGAAGACATCACCGAAAAGGAGCGCATCCAGCGTCTGGCCGCCTGGCGGGAAGTGGCGCGCCGCATCGCCCACGAGGTGAAAAACCCCCTGACCCCCATCCAGCTCTCCGCCCAGAGATTGCGCCGCAGGCTCTTTGAGCTCCTGGACCCGAAAAACCAGGAGATCCTGGACCGCTGCACCACCACCATCGAAAAGCAGGTGGAAGAACTGAAACACCTGGTGAACGAGTTTTCCGCCTTTGCAAGACTCCCGGCCCTCAAGCCCGAGCGCGCCGATCTCCTTCAGATCATTCACGAAGTGATAGACCTTTACCGCGAGGGGCACCCTGAAATAAAGTTCTCCGTGGAGAAGAACGGCGACACCCAGGCCCTGTTTGACCGCGAACAGATGAAACGCGTCTTCCTGAACCTCTTTGACAATGCCATTCGCGCCATGGCCGGCGGGGGTGAGATCGCCGTGCGCCTTTCTCAGCAAAACGGCCATCTGCGGGTGGAAGTGGCGGACACCGGGCCGGGAGTAGCCCCGGAGATACGAGATCGGCTCTTTGAGCCCTATTTTTCCGCCAACGGAGGGAGCGGGCTGGGGCTTGCCATCGTAAATTCCATCGTGAGGGAACACGGGGGGCGGATCTGGGTGGAGGAGAACCAGCCCCGCGGCGCCAAATTCATCATAGAGATCCCCAAAGAGAGGACATGAGCGCCAAGATCCTCATCATCGACGACGAAGAAAGCATCCTTGAGAGCCTCTCCGACATCCTGGAGGACGAAGGCTACCAGGTGGCTGTGGCTGCCAGCGCCGCGGAAGGGGCCCTCAAGCTCAAAGAGGAAAACCCCGATCTGCTCATTCTGGACGTCTGGCTGCCGGATGAGGACGGGCTCAAGTTTCTGAAACGTCTGCGCCAGGAAAAGACCACCCTGCCCGTCATCGTGATCTCGGGGCACGGCACCGTGGAGATGGCGGTGCAGGCCATCAAGCTGGGGGCCTTCGATTTCCTCGAAAAGCCTCTCTCCTACGACCGGGTCGTGGTCACCGTGACCAACGCCTTGCGCTTCCGGGCCCTGGAAGAGGAAAACATCCGCCTCAAGGCCCACTTCACCGGGAGGGGGCTTACCGGCCAAAGCCCGCTCATCGAAAAGGTAAAAAGCGAGATAAGCAAAGTGGCAGCCACCGACGCCACGGTTCTCATCACCGGAGAATCAGGCGCTGGCAAAGAAGTGGCGGCGAGGATGATCCACCAGCTCTCGCGCCGGGCCCAAAAACCTTTCGTGGCAGTCAACTGCGCGGCCATCCCCGACGAACTCATCGAAAGCGAGCTCTTTGGTCACGAAAAGGGGGCCTTCACCGGGGCCCATGCCACCAAGAAGGGAAAGTTCGACCTGGCCCACGGGGGGACCATCTTTCTCGACGAAATCGGAGACATGAGCCTCTCCGCCCAGGCCAAAGTGCTGCGGGTGCTGCAGGAAAAGTGCTTCGAAAGGGTAGGGGGTACCAAGACCATCCAGGTGGACGTGCGAGTCATCGCCGCCACCAACAAGGATCTCCGGGAAGAGATCAAAGCGGGCCGCTTTCGGGAGGACCTCTACTTCCGTCTGAACGTCGTCCCGATAAGGATCCCACCCCTCCGGGAACGGCCGGAAGACATCCCCCTCCTCGCGGAGGAGTTCCTCGAAGAGCTGGCAAGACACTCGGGCCTGGGGCGCAAGCGTCTCTCCGAAGAGGCCATGCAAGCCCTCCGTCGCTATCCCTTCCCGGGAAACGTGCGGGAGCTGCGAAACCTCATCGAGAGGCTCGTGATCATGAGCCAGGGAGACATAATCGGCCTCGAGGACCTGCCACCCGAGATCGTCTCCACCACGAGCCCTGCCCCCCAGAGCGAGGACCCCTGGTTCAAATGTGCCAACTTCAAGGAGGCCCGAAGCCTCTTTGAGAGGGAATTTTTGCGGCGCAAGCTTGCCGAACACCGCGGAAACATCTCGCAGACCGCGGAGGCCATTGGCCTCGAAAGGAGCTACCTCCATCGCAAGCTCAAAAGCCTCGGTCTCACGGGAGAAAATTGATGGGGCAGAAGCCTTCTTTCCGCGAAACTCTGGCGAGAGATGGAGCCTTTACCGTCACTTACGAGCTCGTTCCGGGCCGCTCCACGAGGGCGCGGCAATTCCGCAAGATCATCCGCTTTCTGGAAGAGGCTTCTTCAGATGACCGACTCCACGGGGTATCCATCACGGAAAACGCCGGGGGGCACCCGGCCCTTTCTCCGGAGGTCCTGGGGCGGGAGATCAAGGCCCGTGGCCTTGACCCCATCCTCCATTTCTCCTGCAAAGACAAGAACCGCAACCAGATCGAGAGCACCCTCTTTGCCCGCGACCGTGAGGGCCTGCACAATCTCCTCATCATCACCGGGGATTACCCCCGCTACGGTTTCATGGGCAAGGCCAAGCCCGTCTTCGACCTCGACGCCGTCCACCTCCTCCGTCTCATAAGCGCCATGGAGGAAGGTTTTGTGCTCCCGGAGGAGGCCCCGGGTGGAGGGGTGAAGCTACCCCCCATGCCCTTTTTCAAGGGCTGTGTGGTTTCCCCCTTCAAACGCTACGAGGCCGAACTCCTTCCCCAGTACTACAAGCTCCACCGTAAAATAGCCGCCGGGGCCCATTTCATCATCACCCAGGTGGGCTTCGACGCCCGCAAGTTTCACGAGCTTCTCCTTTACCTGGAAGAAGAAGGGCTCAAAGTGCCCCTCCTCGGAAGCGTCCTGGTGATGGATCGCCGCCTTGCCAGGATCATCTTCCGCGGGGTCGTGCCCGGAGTCCGCATAAGTCGCGATTTTCTGGCCCGGGTCGAAGAGGAAGAAGAAAAATTGGGCCCCAGAGCCGCTCTCATCAGGGCGGCCAAACTCATCGCCGTGCTCCAGGGTATGGGCTACAAAGGGGTCCACCTTTGCGGGGCCAAACCCGTCTACGAAGACATCGTTTTTCTCCTGGAAAAGGCTCAGGAATTTGCCCCCCGCTGGCAGGAATTCGTGCCCGAATTTCAGGATTCCCCGCCGGACACCTTCTATCTCTTCCGCAAGGACCCGGAAACCGGCCTCAACCTGCGGGAGCGAAACGAAAGGGCCGACGCCTCCCGGGCCCCTTTCTCACTCCTTTTGAACCTCTTCATACACGACCTTTTCTTTGAGCCCGGAAAGGGGCTTTATCCCCACGCCAAAAGACTCGCCCAGAAGATCGCTGGCTCCCGCTTTGAGCCCCTTTTCACCCGCTTCGAGTACACCATGAAGCAGCTCCTCTTCGACTGTGAACGCTGTGGAGATTGCACCCTGGGAGAAATGGCCTTTTTGTGCCCCCAGAGTCAGTGCGCCAAGGGGCTTTTGAACGGCCCCTGTGGCGGAAGCCAGGACGGCCACTGCGAAGTCTATCCGGAAAAAAGATGCCTCTACGTGCGTGTTTATGAACGCCTAAAAGCCCTGGGGCAAGAGGAAGAACTCAAAGAAGGTTTCATCCCTCCGCGGGACTGGGGCCTGACAGGCACTTCCTCCTGGCTCAATTTCTACCTGGGCCGGGACCATCATCGTCATTTTTCTTCCCCCAGATAGGCGGCCTCAAGGAGTTTGAGATCCACTTCCTCCCTGTGCCAGGAGGCGGAAAGACGCCCACTTTCCAGCAGAAGGACCCGGTCTGCCAGCGAGAGGGCCCGGTTCACGTTCTGCTCCACCAGAAAGATGGTAAGGCCCCCCTTGAGTTTCTCAAGAATGCGGTATATCTCACCCACCACCTTGGGAGCGAGCCCCATGGAAGGTTCGTCAAGGAGCATCACTTTTGGGTTGCTCATAAGGGCCCTTGCCAGGGCGAGCATCTGCTGCTCCCCTCCGGAAAGGGCCCCGGCCGGGAAAAGAAGCCGCTCTTTGAGGGCCGGAAAAATCTCCAGGACTTCTTCCAATCTCGAGGCCGCCCCCTTTGGAGCTGAAAAGGCCCCGAGCTCCAGATTCTCCTTGACGGTCAGAGAGGGGAAGATTCGCCTCCCTTCCGGCACCAGCACAAGGCCCCGCTTCACCCTCTGCCAGGGAGGTAGTTTGCTTATTTCCTCACCGTTTAAAAAGATTCTTCCAGCCGCGGGTTTGATGAGCCCCACCAGGGAGAGCAGAAGGGTGCTCTTCCCTGCCCCGTTTCGCCCCAGAAGGACAAAGAGCTTGCCTTCCGGCACCTCAAGGGAAACCCCCTTCAGGGCCTTGATGTGGCCGTAGGAGACCTCAAGCCCTTCAACCCGCAGCATGTTCCTCCCCGAGATAGGCCTCAAGCACCCGCTGGTCTTCACGGATCAGGGCCGGTGGGCCTTCGGCGATCAGCTCTCCAAAGGCCAGGACGATCACACGGTCACACACTTCAAGCACCAGCTCCACGTCGTGATCCACAAGGAGCACGCTGAAGCCGTCTTTTTTAAGATTCTTGAGGAGGGAGACCAGCTCTCTTCCCTCTCTAGGGGAAAGCCCTGCCGCCGGTTCGTCGAGGAGAAGGAGGCGCGGGCTTGAGACCACCGCCCGGGCCAGCACCACCCGTCTCTGCTCGCCGTAGGGGAGAGACTCCGCCGGAAAGGAGGCCCATTTCTCAAGCCCGAAGAGGGTGAGGACCTCTTCCACGCGTTCTCTGAAGAGGGCTTCCTCGCTCCGGCCTTTTTTCAGGCTGAAAAGATCGTGCCAGAATCTCCTTTTCGTCTGCCGGGTAAGCCCCAGGAGGACGTTTTCAAAGACCGAGAGCCCGGAAAAGATCTGAATGTGCTGAAAGGTGCGCAGGACTCCCCTCCTTGCGATCTCTTCCGGCGCAAGACCGGTGATCTCCTCTCCGGCAAAACGGATGGAGCCCGTATCAGGCGCAAGAAAACCGGTGATGAGATTGATGAGCGTGGTCTTTCCCGCCCCGTTGGGACCAATGAGCCCCAGGATCTCCCCGGGGAAGAGTTCAAAGGAGACCCCTTTCAGGGCCTCAAGGCCACGAAAACTCTTACGCACATCCTGGACGCGGAGCAAAGGGGGCTTCTTTTCAAAGGCCTGCCCTTGATGACGGATGCTGCAATGCATGCCCCATATTTTAGCCCCTTTTCGGCGGCTTGCCTCCCAGGGCAATCGGCTTTAGGCTGTCTCTATGGCTTACAAACCGCGAGACCATTACGCCAGACGCGCCAAAGAAGAAAAATACCCCGCCCGCTCGGTCTACAAGCTCAAGGAGGCGGATCAGAAGTACCGTCTCCTGCGACCCGGGCAGAAAGTCCTGGATCTGGGCGCCGCCCCGGGTTCCTGGAGCAAATACGCCCTGGAGAGGGTGGGCAAAAAGGGCCTGGTGGTGGGAATCGATCTCAACCCGGTAAAGATCTCCCACCCCCGCTTTCTCTTCCTCCAGGAAGACATCTTCGAAATCAGCCCGGAGGAGATCCTGGAGAAGGCGGATGTCAAACAATTCGACGTGGTCTTGAGTGACATGGCCCCCAAGACTACTGGAGACCGCTCCGGAGACCACTTCCGGTCCGTGGCCCTTGCTGAAAGGGCCTTATACTATGCCGAGGAGCTCCTCAAGCCCGGAGGGATCTTTTTCGTGAAGGTCTTTGAGGGCGAAGCCTTCCCGCGTTTCGTGGAGGAGGTCAAAAAACGCCTGGGGCCGGTGAAGAGGTTCCGCCCCAAAAGCACCCGCTCTTCGAGCCGGGAGATCTTCGTCCTGGCGCGCAAAGA